>NZ_JBKFGG010000006.1:0-342200 GCF_056171975.1 Paenibacillus terrisolis
CGGCGGTGGGCCTGTGGCCGCGCCGGAGAACGCGCCCGCGCAGCGCGCGGCAGGCGCGGGCGGCGAGGCAGCCGGCGGCGCAGCGGCGCCGGCCGGCAAAGCAGCGGCAGCGCATGCGGACGCCGCTGCCGCGAGTCTTCGTCCGGGGCTGCTGGACGGCAGCCTGGACGCCAAAAGCGTGTCGCCGCACGACACGCTGAAGGGGCTGCTGCTGCAGGCGGCCGCAGCGGATGACTTGCCTGCGCCGCTGCGGGAGGCGGCGCGGCAGCTCGTGCAGCAGCTGACAGGGCAGCAGTTGCTGCTCAATACCGACCGCACCGCGCCATTTGCGCAGGTTACGATGTTCCTGCCGTTTATCGGCTCGGACGGCGGCCAAACGGCTGCCGTGCACATCGAATCCCGGCGCGGCCGAAAAGGTCAACTTGATCCCGCTAATTGTCGGCTATGGTTTGACCTGCAAATGAAGGCATTGGGACAAATTATGGTGGATGTTCAGGTAGCGGATAAAAAAGTTCTGCTGAAAATATACAGCGAACAGGAAACGACCGGGGTTTTTCTGGAATCAAGGCAGGACGAGATCAGTGAGGCCCTCGCAACAGCGGGTTACCGGCTACTGTCGATGAAAGCGGAGCCGTTGATCCCGGCGGATAACGCCGAGAACAGCGATTCGTTGGATTTCAGCGTACCGCTATCGTATGCGCCAAGTGTGTATAAAGGGGTGGATTACCGCGTATGAGTGAGCAGTCAAACGAGCCTTCGCGCGCTTTCAAGAAAGCGGTAGCGCTGAAATACGACCCTGCTCAGAGCGAAGCCCCGGTTGTGGCAGCTAAAGGGAGCGGCCATCTCGCCGAACGCATTTTGGAAACGGCCAGAGAGCATGGAATCCCCGTACAGGAAGATGCTGCGCTGGTTGAAGTACTGTCCAAGCTGGATCTGGATCAGCAGATTCCATCGGAATTGTACACTTTAGTCGCAGAAATTCTCAGCTTTATTTACCGTTCCGATAAGCTTGCGGAAAGAGGGCTGCCCCGTGAATGATGAAAAATTTAATAAAACGCGTGGAGACGGGCGTAAAGAGTTGGGCCGCAAAGGGGAACAGGCCGCGTGCGATTATCTCGCGACGAGAGGGTACCGGGTGCTGGAACGAAATTGGCGCTGCCGTTCGGGAGAAATCGACCTGATCGTCTTGCATGAGAACACGCTCATTATCGTTGAAGTACGCAGCCGCAGCCGTCAGGCGGCGGCTTTCGGCACGCCGGCCGAATCGATTACGCCCCGTAAAATCAGACAGGTCCGCGAGACTGCGGCCATCTATCTTCACCGAACGGGAAAATCGGCTTTACCCGTTCGTTTCGATGTGGTCGCCGTAACATTCGGACCTGACGAAGCGATGAGTATCGAGCATATTATAGCGGCGTTCTGAATTGAGCTTGACATTTTATAACTCGTCTCCTAAAATACGGATATATATCGAGTACTAACATAGAATTGATAGGCAAAATAATAAGAAAGACAAAAAGGAAGCACCTTTTTTCCAAACTATGGATCAACGTCATCATGCGGGATCCGACTAACTGGAAAAGGGTGTATTTTATTATGTACGGAAAATTGTACAGCTCGTGTCTCTACGGCATTGACGGGGTTTTAATCGAAGTCGAGGTGGATCTGGCAAACGGGATTCCCCAGACAAGCATCGTTGGTTTGCCGGATTCGGCCGTTCGCGAAGCCGTTGAGCGGGTTAGAGCGGCTATCAAGAACTGCGGATATTCGTTTCCGCTTCAGCGGGTAACTATTAATCTTGCGCCCGCCGATCTGCGCAAAGAAGGGACCGCTTTTGATTTGGCGATTGCGCTCGCCCTGCTCGCAGCCAGCGGCCAGGTAATTTTGCCTGACGAGGACCGGATGCTGATCATCGGAGAGCTGTCGCTTGATGGATCTTTGCGCCCTGTTCCCGGCGTGCTCTCGATGGTCGATTTGGCCCGGAAAGCGGGGTTTACCTCGGTACTGTTGCCCAAAGGCAACGCGGAAGAGGCCTTGCTGCTGGAAGGTATCCGGGTTTACGGTTTAAACCATCTGGACGAACTTGCCCCCGAGAATCAAGCCGCCCCCGAACCGGATTCCCCTCTTCAATTGCAGTCTTTGGCTCACTTGGAGCTAAACAATACCGGAACCTCCGACGAGGCGTTTTTTTCTTCGGCAGAGGTGCTTGAGAATTACAGCGACGTGCTTGGCCAGCGCCAGATCAAACGCGCGCTCACGATCGCGGCCGCCGGATTCCATAATATTTTACTCATGGGGCCGCCCGGAACCGGAAAAACGATGCTCATCCGCAGGCTTCCTTCCATCCTGCCTCCGCTGACTCAGGAGGAGTCGCTGGAAGTGACCAAAATTTACAGCTCCGCCGGAAAACTGAAAGACTCTGAACGTACCCTGATCGCAAGGCGCCCTTTTCGCGCGCCGCATCATACGATTTCGGCAGGAGGCCTGATTGGCGGAGGAGGAATTCCGAAGCCGGGAGAGGTCAGCCTTGCTCACCATGGAGTATTGTTTCTCGATGAACTTCCGGAGTTTTCCAGAAATGTGCTTGAAGTACTCCGCCAACCGCTTGAGGAACAAAAAGTGACAATCAGCCGCTCTCGTGCGGCTTTTACATTCCCAGCAGGTTTCTTGCTGGCAGGTTCAATGAATCCGTGCCCCTGTGGATTTCTTGGCTCTTCCCCTCCGCTTCCCCGCTGTACCTGCAGCCCTTGGAAAATCGCGCAGTACCGCGAGAAAATCTCGGGACCGCTGCTCGACCGGATTGACATGCATGTCGAGGTTTCGCGCCCGGCGGGCTGGCAGAGTGATGCGCAGCCGCTTAGTTCGGAAGAGATGCGGGAGCAGGTTAGGAGTGCCGAACAGATTCAGCAGAAGCGCTACGCGGGGCTTGCAATAAGCCGCAATAGCGAACTGAGGGAAAGTTTACTCCGCAAATATGCGGGTATCGGAAGGGATGCTGGTGAATTGCTCGAATCCTCTTTTGAGGCGCTTGGACTTAGCATGCGGGCGCATGATCGGATCGTAAAATTGGCACGGACGATTGCCGATTTGGAGGGGAGTTCCGAAATCAAAGCGCGGCATGTCGCCGAGGCGATTCAATATCGGCAGTTGGACCGGAGGTTCCAGGATTTAGGGGAGAGCTTCTGATGTTATTTGTATAGAACTTTTAAATCACTTACATAAATCGATTTTCAGTAAAATAGGTCACATGACAGGATGAATTTTGAATTTGTCGAAAAAGCACGAAAACCCATCTCATTTTGAGAACTTTTTCACAAAATACACAATAAGCCATTGTTGATATGGATATTTGGAATTCCCAGAGCTGACGTAACATAGGCAAAATGTAAGCGATTCATATTTTCAGAGCAGTTGTTTCATGGATTACTGCTCATTCATCGCATTTTGAGATTGAAATGATATAAAAAAGTTGTGTATAAATCATGAACTTTTTAAGGAAAGCGTTTTAAAATAGTGTTACAATAATCTGGGTTTTATGTGTAATGAGCGAAAAATTTGTGCGAGTTTCAAATAGCCGAAAGGCGATTTTGAACAGCCTCTAACATCACCAGTTGATAGGAGGATTTTACGTATGAATATCCATGAATATCAGGGAAAAGAAGTTTTGAAGCAGTATGGGGTTGCCGTTCCGGAAGGGCGAGTGGCGTTTACGGTTGAAGAAGCCGTAGAAGCCGCCGTTTCGCTCGGGAGTCCTGTCGTGGTCGTTAAAGCGCAAATTCATGCCGGAGGCCGGGGGAAAGCCGGGGGCGTCAAAGTTGCGAAAAATCTGGATGAAGTGCGGAACTATGCCGGTGAGATTCTCGGCAAAGTGCTCGTGACGCACCAGACCGGGCCGGAAGGCAAAGAGGTCAAGCGTCTTTTGATCGAACAGGGCTGCGATATTAAGAAAGAGTATTACGTTGGCGTCGTAGTGGACCGGGGGACCGGCCGCGTTGTCATCATGGCTTCCGAAGAGGGCGGAACAGAGATTGAAGAGGTTGCTGCAGAGGCACCGGAGAAAATCTTCAAGGAAGTCATCGACCCTGCGCTGGGGCTGCAAGCTTATCAAGCGCGCCGGCTCGCTTTTGCCATCAACATTCCGAAAGAACTCGTCAATAAAGCGGCTCAATTTATGATGGCCTTATACGAAGCTTTTGTGGACAAAGATTGCTCCATCGCCGAGATTAACCCGCTCGTCGTTACCGGCGACGGAAACGTCATGGCTTTGGACGCCAAGCTGAACTTCGACTCCAATGCGCTGTTCCGCCATAAGGATATTTTGGCCCTTCGCGACCTTGAAGAAGAGGACGGAAAAGAAATCGAAGCCTCGAAATTCGATCTGAGCTATATCGCCCTGGACGGCAACATCGGCTGCATGGTCAACGGAGCCGGTCTTGCGATGGCCACGATGGACATCATCAAGTATTACGGAGGCGATCCGGCCAATTTCCTCGATGTAGGGGGCGGCGCTACGGCGGAGAAAGTGACCGAGGCGTTCAAAATCATTTTGTCGGATGCCAAAGTGAAAGGGATCTTCGTCAATATTTTTGGCGGTATCATGAAATGCGACGTTATCGCTTCGGGGATCGTTGAGGCGGCACAGCAGGTCGGCCTCGATCGTCCCCTGGTCGTGCGGCTTGAGGGAACCAACGTCGAGCTTGGCAAGCGGATTTTGGCAGCTTCGGGATTGGCCATCATTTCCGCGGATTCGATGGCGGACGGCGCGCAAAAAATTGTTGCCCTCGTTTCGTAATCCGGCAATTACCTAATCCATAAGGGGAGGCTCGAAATATGAGTATTTTGGTCGATAAAAATACAAAGGTCATCACCCAGGGGATTACAGGGAAGACCGCCCTGTTTCATGCCAAAGGCGCCCTGGATTACGGCACGCAGATGGTCGGGGGAACTTCTCCGGGCAAAGGCGGAACATCGGTGAACATTGCGCTCGAAAACGGAAAAACGGTAAGTCTGCCTGTTTTTAATACTGTGCAGGAAGCCAAAGAAGCCACCGGGGCTACGGCGAGCGTGATCTATGTGCCGCCGGCGTTTGCGGCAGATTCCATTCTTGAGGCGGTCGAAGCGGAATTAGACCTTGTCATCTGCATCACGGAAGGTATTCCTGTGCTGGATATGGTAAAGGTAAAACGTTATATGGAAGGCAAAAAGACAGTATTGATCGGGCCGAATTGCCCTGGCGTCATTACTCCGGGAGAGTGCAAGATCGGCATTATGCCGGGATATATTCATTTGTCCGGGCACGTCGGCGTCGTTTCCCGCAGCGGCACGCTTACCTATGAAGCGGTACATCAGCTAACGACACGCGGCATCGGCCAATCCTCGGCCGTCGGTATCGGGGGAGACCCCGTCAAGGGATCGGAATTTATCGATATTTTGCGCCGCTTCAACGACGATGACGATACGCACGCCGTAATCATGATCGGTGAAATCGGCGGGACCGCAGAGGAAGAGGCGGCAGAGTGGATTCGCGAGAATATGACGAAACCGGTTGTCGGCTTTATCGGCGGTGTAACGGCTCCTCCGGGCAAACGGATGGGGCATGCGGGCGCCATTATTTCCGGAGGAAAGGGAACGGCCAAAGAAAAGATTGCCAAATTGGAGGCCTGCGGCATCAAAGTGGCTCCAACGCCTGCGGAAATGGGAGCGACTCTGGTTCAGGTGCTTGAGGACAGAGGCATTTTGAATTTGTGCACGACGCACTAATACTTATAACCATCGTAAAGGTAAGCAACCTTCTTAGCCATGAACGGCAAATGGCGGAAGGTTGCTTTTTGCGGTTACGGCTCATTTTTTGGGAGTGGAGGGAAAGGATATGGAGAAGAGAGACATTTTGATTGGATTGCATGAGAGTTCCGGATTGGGTTGGAAGAGAATCAAGAATATTTTGGATTACGATGGGATGTGGGAAGATGCGCCTCTATTTTCCACGGCGGACTGGCTAGCCAGGGGGCTGGACTCTGAGCTGGCCCTGGAGATGTCCGAGCGGTATACCGAAAGCTGGATGGAGGAGCGATTTCATCTTGCCGCTCAAAAAGGCATTCGCACGATCACGTATTTTGACGAAGAATACCCGATATTATTGAAGGAAACGGCGCGGCCGCCTTGGGTGCTGTACGCTCTTGGCGATACGAGCTTGTTGTCGTCCCTGTCGGTTGCCATGGTAGGTACGCGGATACCGACGGCTTATGGCCGTAAAGTTGGAACGATGCTGAGCGAAGAATTAAGCGCCCATGGCATTGCAGTGGTAAGCGGGCTTGCGCGCGGTATTGACGGCGTCTGCCACGAAGCCGCGCTGAACAGTGGAGGAACTACGATCGCCGTACTCGGAACCGCAATCGATGTCGCTTATCCTCTCGAGCACAGCTCGTTATATAGGAGTATCGCGGAGCGGGGCCTCATCGTTTCCGAATACTCGATCGGTACGCCGGGTCATCCCGGGCTATTTCCCCAGCGAAACCGGATTATCGCCGGTTTGAGCCGGGGGACCGTAGTGGTGGAAGCGGATGCGCGCAGCGGATCCCTCATCACGGCGGACCTCGCGCTGGAAGCGAATCGGGACGTGTTTGCGGTGCCGGGTCCCATCACCTCGCCAAAGAGCAGAGGTACGCTTGCATTGCTTCGGCAAGGCGCCAAAATCGTGACGGAAGCCAAGGATATTTTGGAAGAGTACGAGGTCGGCTTATCTTCCGTCAAATCACCTGTCCCGCAAGCTCCTAAGGGAAACGAGTTGACAGAAGAGGAGTGGCGCATATACCATATGTTGGAGCAGGGCATCACGAGTTTTGATGATTTATTGTTTCGGACAAACTGGGATTTTGGACTTTTACATTCAGTTCTGTTATCTTTAATCATGAAAAAAACGGCGGTCCAACTGCCCGGTTCCGTTTTTCAACTAATATAGTCCATTCCTATCCGTGAGTGTCAACTTAATATATGACTATATGAGAATGAAGTTTTGCATTGTTCGAGAGGAGGATGAACCTGTGGCGGATTCACTCGTCATCGTGGAATCGCCTGCCAAGGCGAAAACGATTGGCAAATACTTAGGCAGTAAATACATCGTGAAAGCCTCAATGGGTCATGTTCGCGATTTGCCCAAGAGCCAAATTGGGGTTGAAGTGGAAAACGACTTCAGTCCAAAGTATATTACGATCCGTGGGAAGGGTTCAGTACTGAAAGAATTGAAGGATGCCAGTAAGAAAGTCAAGAAAATCTATCTGGCAGCCGACCCCGATCGTGAAGGAGAAGCGATTGCTTGGCATCTGGCCCACGTTCTGGACGTAGATCAGACGGAAACATGCCGCGTCGTGTTTAACGAAATTACGAAGCAAGCGGTAAAAGACGCGTTTAAAACCCCGCGCAAAATCAATATGGATCTGGTCAACGCCCAGCAAGCACGGCGTATTTTGGACCGGCTCGTGGGGTACAAAATCAGCCCGCTTTTATGGAAGAAGGTCAAGAAAGGCTTGTCGGCCGGACGCGTTCAGTCGGTTGCCGTTAAGATCATTTTGGACCGGGAAAATGAAATTTCCGCTTTCGTGCCGGAGGAGTATTGGAGCATTACGGCGAGGCTAAGAACGGGGGACACTTCGTTTGAAGCCAAGTTCCATAAGCTGAACGGCGAAAGACTGGAACTCTCTAACGAAGAACAAGTTAAAGCTATTTTAAAATCGATCGAACAAGCTGAATTTCGCGTTTCGGACGTTAAAGAGAAGGAACGCCTCCGCCATCCGGCGGCTCCGTTTACGACAAGTTCGCTGCAGCAGGAAGCGGCCCGCAAGTTGAATTTCCGCGCCGCCAAAACAATGTCGGTTGCCCAGCAGCTGTACGAGGGCGTCGATCTCGGGAAGGAAGGCACCGTCGGTCTGATCACTTACATGCGTACGGACTCGACGCGGATCGCTTCTTCGGCTCAGGAAGAGGCCAAAGAGTATATCGTGTCCAAATTCGGCGACTCCTTTGCGCCGGAAACGCCGCGCCAATATTCCAAAAAGGCTGCGGGGGCACAGGATGCGCATGAAGCGATTCGTCCGACCTCCGTGCTGCGCGATCCGGAATCCGTCAAGGAGTTTACGAGCCGCGATCAATACCGTCTGTATAAGCTGGTTTGGGACCGGTTTATGGCGAGCCAAATGTCGTCCGCGGTACTGGATACTTTATCCGTCGATATCGCTGCGGGGGATACCATTTTCCGCGCGGTTGGCTCCAAGATCCGTTTCCAAGGATTCATGAAGGTGTATGTGGAAGGCAATGACGACGGAAGCGTTGCGGACGACGAAAAATTCCTGCCGCCGTTAAACGCGGGGGATGTGGTAAAAAACGAAGAAATCGATCCCAAACAGCATTTCACGCAGCCGCCTCCGCGCTACACGGAAGCCCGGCTAGTGAAAACGCTTGAGGAACTTGGGATTGGCCGTCCAAGCACATATGCCCCTACGCTCGAAACGATCCAGAAACGCGGTTACGTCGCGCTTGAGGAGAAGAAGTTCATGCCGACCGAGCTCGGCGAACTGATCATTGAGCAAATGGAGCAATTTTTCCCGGAAATCCTCGATGTAGAATTTACCGCCCACATGGAAGAAGATCTTGACCATGTTGAGGAAGGCTCGGAGGATTGGGTTCGGGTCCTGGGCGATTTTTATGAGTCGTTTGAGAAACGGCTTGTCGTCGCCGAGGAGGAAATGAAGGAAATCGAAATCGAAGACGAGGTCTCCGATGAAATATGCGAAAAATGCGGCCGGCCGATGGTGTATAAGCTGGGGCGGTTTGGGAAGTTTCTGGCCTGCTCCGGTTTCCCGGAATGCCGGAACACGAAACCGATTGTCAAAGATATCGGCGTAACTTGCCCGAAATGCAAAGAAGGACACGTCGTCGAACGTCGCAGCAAAAAAGGAAGAGTCTTTTACGGCTGCGACCGGTATCCGGAATGCGATTTCGTATCCTGGGATAAGCCGTCGCCAAAGCCTTGCCCGAAATGCGGATCGCTTCTTGTGGAGAAGCGCAACAAACAAGGCGGAAAGCTTCAGTGTACCGCTTGCGATTATGTCGAAGCGATCGAGGAAAACGACGACGCGTTTGACGCGATTGAAGAATGATCGTCACCATAGAGATAATGCATACAGCTTTTAGGGGGGATACAATTGGCAGAATCGAATAGTGTTACCGTCATAGGAGCGGGTCTGGCGGGCAGCGAAGCAGCCTGGCAGCTTGCAAGCCGCGGTATCCCCGTGACCTTGTACGAAATGCGTCCGGTCGTCAAGACGCCGGCGCATCATACGGATAAATTTGCCGAATTGGTATGCAGTAATTCGCTGCGGGCGAACGGCCTAACCAACGCGGTGGGCGTCCTGAAGGAAGAGATGCGGATGCTGAACTCTCTTGTCCTCGGCGCGGCGGACCGCAACGCGGTGCCGGCTGGCGGGGCGCTTGCGGTGGACCGCGACGGCTTCTCAGGAGAAATTACGCGGACGCTTCATGAACACCCGATGGTGGAAGTGATCAACGAAGAGATCAAGGAGATTCCAAGCGATGGCATCGTCGTCATTGCGACGGGCCCGCTAACGTCTCCGGCTTTATCCGAACAAGTTGCGCGTTTGACCGGAGAGGACTACTTCTACTTTTACGATGCCGCTGCTCCGATTGTGGAGAAGGATTCGATCGACATGAACAAGGTCTACCTTGCTTCCCGCTATGACAAGGGCGAAGCGGCATATCTTAACTGTCCGATGAACGAAGAGGAATTTGATGCTTTCTACGACGCATTGATCAACGCCGAAGTAGCGCAGCTCAAGGGATTTGAAAAAGAAGTCTATTTCGAAGGCTGCATGCCAATCGAGATCATGATGCAACGCGGCAAACAGACAGCCCTGTTCGGACCAATGAAGCCGGTTGGCTTGATAAATCCTCATACAGGCACTTTGCCTTATGCTGTCGTTCAGCTTCGTCAGGACAACGCGGCGGGAACGCTGTACAATCTGGTCGGCTTCCAGACCCACCTCAAATGGGGCGAGCAAAAACGCGTCTTTTCCATGATTCCGGGCCTGGAAAACGCCGAATTCGTCCGTTACGGCGTGATGCACCGCAACACGTTCATCAACTCGCCGAAGCTTCTCGGCCCGACGTATCAATTGAGGTCGCGGCCGCAGCTCTTTTTCGCCGGACAAATGACCGGTGTCGAAGGCTACGTCGAATCCGCCGCTTCCGGCTTGATCGCGGGCATCAATGCCGCCCGGGCCGCGGCCGGCCAGGAGGGGATCGTTTTCCCCGAGGACACTACGCTCGGCAGTATGGCCAACTATATTACGACTGCGGACTTCGAGCATTTTCAGCCGATGAACGCCAACTTCGGACTGTTTCCGAAGCTTGACACCCGCTACCGCAAAAAAGCGGAGAAAAACGAGGCGCTCGCAAACCGCGCCCTACAAAGCTTAAAAGCATTCATGACAAAAGAACGGTTGGTCTAACCACCGTTTTTTTTGCATCCTTCAGGATAAAAAGGTAATCTGTTAAGTACAGTGAGTCATACCATAGAACTAGCGTATGAACAGGTGCAATCCCCAGTTGCTTTAAGCACGCAACCCAAGCGCATTCCCGAAGGGAACAGCGATAGGAGCGCCTGTGTGACTCCCCCGTTAGGCAAGGGTGTAACCAGGTAACCCGGGAACTCCCAAAGTAAGACGTACCCCGAAGGGGAGAAAAGCGTTCCACGCACATAGTCCAAGCGCATTCCCGAAGGGAACAGCGATAGGAGCGCCTGAGTGACTCCTCCGTCATTCAAAGGTATAACCAGGTAACCCGGGAACTCCCAAAATAGGACGTACCCCGAAGGGGAGAAAAGCGTTCCACGCACATAGTCCAAGCGCGCATTCCCGAAGGGAACAGCGTTAGGAGCGCCAGAGTCGCTCCCTCGTCAGTCAAAGGTATAACCAGGTAACCCGGGAGCTCGCAAAGTAAGACGTACCCCAAAGGGGAGAAAAGCGATCCAAGCACATAGTCCAAGCGCATTCCCGAAGGGAACAGCGTCAGGAGCGCCTCTACTACTCCAACGTTATCCCAGTTTGCGGGAGTCCAGAGGGCTGCAAGCCCTTGGGGCCCTCCCTTACGGTAAGGGAGGGTTTGGGAGGGTTGAGAATAACACTTGAAAGGAAGTCGAACCCATGATTCCTACTTTTCACGCCACTACCATTTGCGCCGTTCGTCATAACGGAAAGGGAGCGATCGCCGGTGACGGGCAAGTCACTTTCGGCGAAAGCGTTGTTATGAAGCAAACCGCAAAAAAAGTCCGCCGATTATACCGTGGTCAAGTGTTGGCCGGTTTTGCCGGTTCAGTGGCGGACGCTATTACGCTTTTTGAGAAATTTGAAGGCAAGCTGGAAGAACATCACGGAAATCTGCAAAGAGCGGCTGTAGAACTTGCCAAAGATTGGCGTCAGGATCGGGTATTGCGCAAGCTTGAGGCTCTTTTGATCGTGATGGATAAATCGGGGATGCTGCTAATTTCCGGCGGAGGCGAAATTATCGAGCCGGACGATGACGTACTTGCGATCGGCTCCGGCGGTAACTTCGCCCTTTCGGCAGCCCGCGCGCTGAAGCGGCATGCGGGGCAAATGGAGGCCAAAGATATCGTGCGGGAGTCGCTGCAGATCGCTTCGGAAATTTGCGTGTACACCAACAGCAATATTATTGTCGAAGAGCTTTGATGCGGCCGCGATTACAAGGACACAGAGGAAAGTGAATTATTTTCGGGAGGGACGTATCATGTCAAACGCAAATTTAACACCCAGACAAATTGTTGCCGAACTGGATAAATATATCGTGGGTCAAAAGCAGGCCAAAAAATCCGTTGCCGTTGCCTTGCGTAATCGTTATCGGCGAAGCCTCTTAAACGACGAAGTGCAGGACGAAATTGTGCCGAAAAACATACTTATGATCGGCCCGACCGGCGTGGGCAAGACGGAAATTGCGCGCCGTTTGGCCAAACTCGTGGGAGCGCCTTTTATCAAAGTGGAGGCCACCAAGTTCACCGAGGTGGGTTATGTTGGAAGAGACGTTGAGTCCATGGTCCGGGACTTGATTGAAACGGCTATCCGCACAGTGAAGCTGGAACGTACCGAGAAAGTGAAGGACAAAGCGGAAGATCTGGCGAACGAACGGCTCGTCCAAATTCTTGTTCCTTCCGAAAACAAGTCGAAAAACGGACGAAATCCGTTTGAAATGCTGTTCGGGGGCGGTAATCAAAACGGCTCCTCCGACCCTTCAGATCCTAGCGAGGAGGACGGCGGAATCACCGAACGTCGCCGGCAAGTCCGCTTCAAACTGCTGGCCGGCCAATTGGAGAATGATATTGTCGAAGTAGAAGTGGAGGACACAACTCCGACCATGATGGATATGTTCGCGGGTCAAGGCAATGATCAGCTTGGCATGAACATGCAGGAGATGTTCGGCAATTTGCTGCCAAGGCGTACAAAGAAACGCAAGCTGTCCGTCAAGGAAGCGCGCAAGGTATTGACTCAGGAAGAAGCCGCCAAGCTCATCGATCAGGACGATTTGATTCAAGAAGCGGTGACACGGGCGGAGCAGACCGGGATTATCTTTATCGACGAAATCGATAAAGTGGCCAGCCGGGGGCAAGGTTCCGGTCCGGATGTATCCCGCGAAGGGGTGCAGCGTGATATTTTGCCCATTGTAGAAGGTTCGACAGTAATGACGAAATATGGCCCGATTAAAACCGACTACATTTTGTTTATTGCCGCAGGTGCTTTTCACATTGCGAAGCCTTCCGATCTGATTCCCGAGCTGCAAGGCCGGTTTCCGATCCGGGTCGAACTCAGCAGCTTGTCGCTTGATGATTTCGTTTCGATTCTAACCGAGCCTCAAAATGCCCTGACCAAGCAATATATTGAATTGCTGCGAACTGAAGATGTTGAAATCGAGTTTTCAAAAGAAGCTATTCAGGAAATCGCCCGAATCGCTGCCACCGTCAATACCAATACGGAGAACATCGGGGCGCGCAGGCTTCACACTATATTGGAGAAGCTGCTTGAAGATTTGTCCTTTGAAGCGCCAGAGCTTACTCTGGATAAAATGGTGATTACTCCGGAATACGTTCGTGAAAAGCTGGGGGACATTGCGCAGGATCGGGATCTGAGTCAGTTTATTTTATAAAGTCTGATGAAATAGCTGGAAGTTTCACCAAAGACCGTAAGTCCCATTTTATTGGGTACGGTCTTTTTTATTTCGTTTTTTGACAAAATTCTTGATTTGCTGTGATCTAATTATACCCATTTAGCGCATGGTATATAGTAAAATCTACATATAGAAGAAAGAAATACGTAAAAAAATGTAAAGATAGGGCTTTTTTCTTATTGTAATAATGTCGAATCTCCATGAAACTTAGGATATATGGCATTAGGTCATTTTTTTTGACAATAGGACATAAGAAAGATTAGAAAATCCAAGATTTTGTCGAAAGAAAAAGGAATTAAAAAAAGATTGTTGAAATAAAGACAAAGAAACATTTTTCATGAATTTTCAAGGAGGCGTGTCAATGCAGTTGTTAAATGGGGTAGGGTTCAACCGACTTGAAACGGCAATTCAGGCCGCCGATCTTCGGCAGGGGGTTGTTTCCAATAATATTGCCAATAATGACACCCCCTATTTCAAGCGATCGGATGTATCCTTCGAGACATTATTGCAAAACGAAATGAACGGAGACATGCCTGAATTACAGGGCCGAAGAACGAATTCTAGGCATTTTGTTATAGGTCCGTCGTCCGGAGTCCCACAGCCTAAAGTCACAACGGATCAATCGACAGCGATGAACAACAACCAGAATAACGTGGACATCGACAGTGAAATGAGTTTGCTAGCGGAAAACCAGCTTCGGTACAACGCTTATGTCGAACAAATGAACTATTTGATCAAAATGAAACGAACCGCTGTTGAAGGGAGATAGTGAACGATGAATATCAATAACAGCTTCAGTGTCAGTTCTTCCGCTCTTACCGCACAACGTCTTAGAATGGACGTTATTTCTTCGAACATTGCTAATGCGGATACCACTAGAGCTTCCGTAGTAGACGGAAAGGCGGTCCCATATCGGCGGAAGACCGTTGTTATGACCCCGAAACAAGTGAATTTTGACAATGCCTTAAACGCAGCCATGGGTAATGAGCCAAGCAGCCAAGGCGTGAAAATAACGAAAATTGAAGATGATCCGGCTCCTTTTAAGCCTGTTTATAACCCGACAAACCCTGATGCGGACAGTGAAGGCTATGTATATATGCCGAATGTGGATATTCTGAAGGAAATGGTGGATATGATGTCGGCTTCCCGATCCTATGAAGCTAACGTGACGGCGTTTAATGCCAGCAAAGCTATGTTTACCAAAGCACTGCAGATAGGAAAATAGATAGAATATCACAGTACTTAGAGGAGTGTTGACGTTGATCGAAAATGTGAATCTTAATCCTGTCAAAACTATGGAAGGGGCTGTGCAATTAAGTAAACCGCAATCTGCCACCCCGGCGGAGTCCATCAAGGAATTTGGTTCTTATCTCACTGACGCTTTGAACGGGGTAGCTGCGCTTGAGACTAATGCCGGGCAAGTGAACAATCAATTTATTCTCGGTAAAGTGAATGCCGATCAAATGATGATTACCTCGGAACAAGCCTTGTTAAGTTTGCAATTGACTACGCAGGTTCGCAATAAAGTGATAGAAGCTTATCAAGAGATTATGCGTACGCAAATTTAATGACTCTACATGTTTCGGATGAGGTGACATTGTGAATGAGAGAATCACTCAGTATCTGGGCCGATTGACCGGTTACTGGAATCAATTCAGCAGAAAGCAGAAAACGCTACTGATATCAACGGCTGCCTTCATCATTTTAGCCATTGTATTGCTAACGATCCAGTTTTCCAAAACGGAATATGATGTGGCTTTTACTAATCTGGATTCAACGGACGCAGCAGGTATTATCAGTTATTTGGAGTCCGGGGGCATTCCGTATAAATTGGGATCGGATGGAACTACAATTTCCGTTCCAAGTAAAGAAGCAGCGCGCGTAAAAGTGGACATTGGTTCGCAAGGTATCGTCCAAAACGGGTCGATTGGCCTTGAATCTTTTAATGAGGGCTCTTCGCTTGTTGGGATGACGGATAACGAGTTCAATGTTAAATACAAAAATGCCCTTAACGGGGAAGTCGAACAGCTGCTGAAACGGATGCAAGGCGTCAATGATGCGAAGGTGTTGATTAATCTTCCGGATAAAAACGTATTTGCCAGTCCGGACGAGCAGGAAAAGGCTTCGGCATCCATTGTCGTAAAGTTCAAACCGGGATACCGCCCCAACCAGGAGGCCATTGACGGACTTTTTAATCTCGTAAAAACGTCTGTCCCTAATCTTCCGGTGGAAAATATCTCGCTGTCTTCCAGCGACGACACGATTTTGCTCCCGTCGGGACAAGAAGGCGGCGTCGGCGGTTCACTCTCGAGTGCCGTGCAAGAAAATATGGCTTTGCAGAAAAAGTTTGAAAGTGACGTTAGTCAGAGCGTCAAACAATTTCTGTCTAGGCTGACCGGACCGGACAAGATTGAAGTGCTCGTAGCTTCGAAGCTGAATTTCGATCAGGTTAGTGAAAAGGATAATCTCGTTACGCCGGTGGATACCGAAAATATGCAGGGGATTGCTATCAGCGCCCAAAAAATCCAAAAAAGCTATACAGGACAAGGGACTCCGGATAGCGGGGTGCCTGGGACGGGCCAGACGGATGTGAGTAACTACCCTTCGACGCAAACCACTGGGGGATCAACTTCCGATGAATCTTCATCAACGATCAATTACGAGGTTAACCGAATCACTAAAGATATCGTTGCCAGTCCATACGTTATAAAAGATTTAACCATTAATGTTGCCGTTGAACCGCCAGCCGGGGAACAAACTTTGGATGTGACCACACAAGGGGCAATCGAAAATATACTTACTAATATTGTTCGATCATACTTAGCGGATTCCGGAACGACCTATACAGATACGGATCTGCAGAAAAAGGTTGCCGTGTTCTCGCAACCGTTCCACACGGAGGATCAACCATCCAATGGGCTGACTCTTTCGAATCCTCTGGTCTGGGGCGTTGGCGCAGCCGCGTTGCTCGCTTTGGCCGGGGTTGGGTTTTTATTGTTCCGCCGCCGCCGGAATAACCAAGAAGAAGGGGAAGAGGAGATTTCAATGCCGCTTACTCCTGAGTTCCCATCGATCAACTTGGATACGGTCACGAATGAAAACCAAGTGCGCAAACAACTGGAAACACTTGCTAAGAAGAAGCCGGATGAATTCGTCAACTTGCTTCGTACTTGGCTGGCTGACGAATAGAGGTGAACGCATTGTCGAAAACAAATGCTCAAGTTTTAAGCGGGAAACAAAAAGCGGCTATATTGTTGATTACTTTAGGTCCGGAAGTTTCGGCCCAGATATTTAAGCACTTGAGGGACGAAGAGATTGAACAGCTCACGCTTGAAATCGCCAATGTCCGCAAAGTCGATAACGCAGAAAAAGAAATGATTATGGCGGAATTCCACCAGATTTGCCTGGCTCAGGAGTATATCACGCAAGGTGGCATTAATTACGCCAAGGAAATTTTGGAGAAGGCTCTTGGCCAATCCAAAGCGTTTGACATTATTAATCGCCTGACTGCAACGCTGCAAGTAAGACCGTTTGATTTCGCCCGCAAGGCCGATCCGAATCAAATTCTCAACTTTATACAAAACGAGAACGCACAAACGATCGCTCTCGTCTTATCGTATCTGCAGTTTGAACAAGCGGCGGCTATTCTCTCTTCGCTCCCTCAGGAGAAGCAAGCGGAAGTAGCGAGAAGAATCGCCATGATGGACAGCACTTCGCCGGAAGTTATTTCCCAGGTGGAACGAGTGCTGGAACAGAAACTATCCGCTACCGTAACTCAGGACTATACCAGCGCGGGCGGTATCGAGTCGATCGTTCAGATTTTGAATGGCGTCGACCGAGGCACGGAACGAACGATTTTGGACGCACTGGAGATTCAGGATCCCGAGCTTGCCGAAGAAATCAAGAAGCGTATGTTCGTTTTCGAGGATATCGTCAATATCGACAACCGTTCCATTCAGCGGATTATCCGCGACATCGAAAATGCAGACCTCCAGCTTGCGCTTAAAGTGGCGAGCGAAGAGGTACGCGAGGCCGTATTCCGCAATATGTCGAAACGCATGTCGGAAACCTTTAAGGAAGAAATGGAATTTATGGGTCCCGTACGGTTGCGTGATGTGGAAGAAGCTCAAACACGCATCGTAGCTACGATCCGCAGACTGGAAGAAGCCGGTGAAATCATCATAGCCCGCGGCGGAGGAGATGACATCATTGTCTAATTTGATTAAGGTGTCCCAGTATGTTCCGTTGGACATTCTCAAGCAGCTCAACTTAGCCAAGACGCATGTTACTTCTGAAGATTCATCAATAGAAAATGGGACCGCTTCGGAAGCTGGCGAAGTCATCTCGCAGGACGATGTCGCCGCTGAGGAATCGAGGCGGCAAATGCTTAGCGACGCGAAGGATTTCGCCGAACGCCAGGTGAGGGAGGCTTCCGAACAGGCCGAACGTTTGCTGGCGGAGGCAAGAGAACAAATCGAGCAGTGGTGGCAGGAGCGGCGTGAACAAGATGAGCATATGGTTGAAGCAATCAAATCGGAGGGCTTCAATCAAGGCTTTGAAGAGGGAAAGGTTCAAGCCGAACGTTCCATGCAAGCCCAAATTGAAGAAATGATGGGAGAAGCGGCAACCGTATTGGAGCAGGCTTATCTTGAGAAGGAAAGGATCATCCAGGAAGCTGAGCCGTTTCTCGTTGACCTGAGCTGCGCTATAGCGGAGAAGGTTATCGATAAACAGCTTGATATTGATCAGGAATACACGCTAGAGCTGATCAGGAAAAGCTTGGCTCGAAAACGGGAACAAGGCGTTTTGACGTTGTGCGTATCTCCTTCTCAGTTTGCTTTTGTGCAGGCCGCCAGAGAAGAACTCAGTTTAGCAATAGATTCCCAGGCAGAACTGCAAATCTTGCCCGATACGACCGTCAAGGATCGCGGCTGCGTAATCCGCTCCGCTTTTGGCAGTGTGGACGCCAGAATCGATACCCAGTTGTCGGAGATCAAAAAAGAACTGTTGCGGATTTCGCTGCAGGCCGAGGAACGGGGGCAATTGGGTGATGAGTATGAACGTTGAGAGGTATATCGATCATCTTAGACAAATTGACCCCGTAAGAATCAATGGCAAGGTTACACAGGTCATCGGATTGATGGTGGAATCCGAAGGCCCGGACGCCAGCATTGGAGACGTCTGTTACATATATCCCAGCAAAGCGTCTAACCCTCTTCAAGCTGAGGTTGTCGGTTTCCGCGACAATAAAGTGCTGCTGATGCCACTTGGCGAACTGCAGTCCATTGGACCGGGTTGCGATGTTGTTGGGACCGGAAAGCCGCTTACCGTTCAAGTCGGATCGGAGCTTCTCGGTAAAGTGCTCGACGGCTTGGGTCAGCCTTTGGACGGAGCGATGCTTCCGTCTCGAATGGGACATTACTCAACATACAACAAACCGATGAATCCGCTCAATCGTCCTCGGGTGGCTGAGCCTATCAGTATCGGAGTCAGGGCCATTGACGGCCTTTTAACGATCGGGAAAGGGCAGCGGGTCGGCATTTTTGCGGGTTCCGGGGTCGGAAAAAGTACCCTCATGGGCATGATCGCCCGAAATACGTCGGCGGACGTGAACGTCATCGCCTTGGTTGGGGAACGTGGCCGCGAAGTGCTTGACTTTATTGAGCGGGATCTTGGCCCGGAAGGCTTGGAGCGCTCCGTCGTAATCGTGGCTACTTCCGATCAGCCCGCTCTGATTCGGATGAAGGGAGCGCTTATAGCGACGACAATTGCCGAATATTTTCGCGATCGCGGACTTAACGTCATGCTGATGATGGACTCGGTTACCCGTTATGCTATGGCGCTGCGCGAAGTTGGGCTTGCAGTCGGAGAGCCTCCGGCGATGCGCGGGTATACCCCTTCGGTATTTGCGGCGCTTCCGAAGCTGATGGAAAGAGCGGGGACTGGACCGACCGGCTCCATTACCGCTTTTTACACCGTGCTCGTTGATGGCGACGACATGAATGAGCCGATTGCCGATGCGGTGAGAGGGATTTTGGATGGACATATCGTACTCAATCGGAATATCGCGAACAAAGGGCATTTTCCGGCGATCGACATTTTGGCAAGTATCAGCCGGGTTATGAAGGACATTGTTCAGGACGATCAAATCGAAGCCGCTGAAAATTTGAAAAGACTGCTGGCTGTATACAAGGACTCTGAAGATTTGATCAATATCGGAGCATATCAGCAGGGCTCCAACGCAGATATTGATGAAGCCATTAGCTATATTCAAAGAATTTGGGATTTTTCAAAGCAGAAAGTCAATGAAAAAGTAACGTTATCCGAAGTACAACAACGCTTGATTTCAGAATTTTCAAGGGGATGAACTTTAAAGGATGAAGTTTCGTTACGTTTACCAAAAAGTCGTTGATTTAAAAACAAACGAAAAAACCCAGGCCGAATGGATGCTCTCTGACGCGGTTGGTCAGCTGCAAGCGGAGCAGCGTTCACTGGAGCAATTGTTCGAAGAACGAAGCGGCACGGCGTTTGCAATCCAAAACGAGATGGAAAACAAGGCATCGATGATCAAACTGCAGGAACTCCAACGGTATGCGGATTATTTGGAGCAATGCATTATGCGGAAAACCGGAGAAGTTCGGCAGGCTGAAATGAACGTTGAGAAAAAGAAAACGATTCTGAACGGCAAGGTGCTTGACGAAAAAGTGTGGCTTAAAGCCAAAGAGAAAGCGAAGGACAAGTTCACGCACGAGATGCTTGTCCGGGAACAAAACGAGCTTGACGAGATGGCCACAGTCCGATTTGTTATGAGGGCCCGGTAATCCGAGCCAACTGAAGATTATTGGAACATGGAAGGAGGGATACCGATGGCACAAACTGGACTAGAGGAAGATTTTGAGGAATCGGGTGGCGGTTTCTCGCGGTTTCTCTTCTTTATAACTCCCATTCTGTTCACGGTAGTCCTGCTTGGGGTGCTGCTTGCGCTGTTTAATATCAATTTCCGCAACACGCTGATCAATCTGGGAAATCAAATCCCGATTGTCAAAAACTTTGTTCCCGATCCGGAAGTTCCCGGAACCGTGAATCCCACCATAGCGGAGGAGAAAAAACAGGAGGAAAGCACCGACGCCACCGTCAAACAGCTTAAAGATCAAGTGGCGAAACAGGAAGCGGACCTCAAGTCGGCAAATCAGCAGGCGACGGATCAAGCAAACAAAGTGAAAGAACTGCAAGATCAACTTACTGCCGCACAGGACAAGAAGGCGGAAGAAGAACAGGCCGCAAGTGACGAGAACTATCAGAAAGAAGTCAAAAAGCTGGCTCAGATGTACGCTGACATGAGCCCGGGAAAAGCGGCGGCGATTTTTGACAAGCTGACCACGGACGAAACGCTGGAAATGCTCAGTTCGATGAATAACGAAAGCAAAGTAGCGATTCTTGAAAAAATGGATCCGCAAAAAGCGGCCGATATCTCTATCAGGCTTAAAGATATCAAGTCCTCGGACGATTTGGCGATCGCGGCTTTGCAATCCAGACTCAAGAAAGACGCGACGGACCAAGCGGCGGGCGCAAAAAACGCCTCCGGCCTGGATGACACTCAGCTTGCCCAGACGTTTGCCAGCATGACTGCCGATTCCGCGGCGACGCTCCTTTTGCAGACTTACAAAATCAGTCCGGATAAGGCTCTGAAAATTTTGAAATCGGTGGATGACTCCACCCGTTCGAAAATTTTGGCTTCCATGACGAATGCGGACTCGCAGCTGACGTCCAAAATCTTGAATCTGCTCGTAACCAAATAAGTAGTACCAGGAACTTGAAAGGAGGTGAAAAAAATGACACAAACGGTAACTAATCTTTCTGGAGGAACTGCCGCAGGCGGACTTTGGTACGGATCAACCGGCAAAACGGATTCCGAACAGGCTTCGCTGCAGTCTTTTAATCAGACGCTTCTTGCCATGCTTGGAGCGAATGGGGCAACGTCGCAGGAAGGACAAATCCCGGCGCAATTGCTCAATTTGGTCGGAGCGCTTCCGCAGGAAGCGGCGGGAGATTCCCAAACGGCTCAAGACGGTTCACTGATGGCTGTAATTGAAGGTTTGCTGAAGCAACTGGACAAGCTGGATGATGCGCTTCAACAGGATCCGTCACTTCTGACCGTATTGCAGGGTTGGCTGCTTAACGTGCAAAACTTGATTCAGCCCGATCAAACCCCAACGGCTGAGGAAGGTTCGACAATGGGCAGTTTGCCGGTTTTGGCACAACATCCACAAACGATGCGCTTTGCCGTGCAGGACGCTCTTGTGCAGTTGCTTACGACAGCCGCCGGACAACAGAAAGCAGCCGGTATGCCTTCAGGCCAAACGGGAGTCCTATTGGAATCCTTGCAAAGTCTGCTATCCAATTTGCCTGACGTTGACGCCAAGGGGACCAATGCGACAAATTCCAATTCTGCCGTAAACCAGCAAAATTGGGCTTCTGCAGCCTTCGATCCAAGTTCTTCGGTAAGCGATAAAGCAAATGCAGATGCAAATGCGGATTCGCAGAAATCGGGAAGTTCTCAATTGCCTCAGGTTGTTCTGAAAAGTGACAACCATAGCAGTGGTAAGGCTAACCCGACGACGGCCTCGTTTGTATTGGCGGATAGCGACCTGAAGTCTGAGGATTCCGATCTGCAGCCGGGAAGCATCGTTACAGCAGGTCAACTTGCAATGAGGGATAATGGCGTAGCTCCATTAAAATTGGCGGCTCCACCCGTTCCTGTAGAAAACTTTGCCAAGGAAATGAGCGGTTTTCTGGTAAGCAAGCTTGAAGTTGTAAATTTGCACGGCGTATCCGAGGCGAAAATCTCGCTTTACCCTGAACATTTGGGTCAAGTGGACGTGAAAATTACGATGCAAGGCGGTCAATTGGTTGCTCAATTCGTAACGGAGCATGCATTTGCCAAGGAATCGTTGGAACAGCAAATGGCGCAGCTCAGATCGGCGCTGCAACAGCAAGGCCTTCAAGTTAGCAAGCTGGAAGTAACACAAAACACGTCATTGTCTTCGCACATGTACCAGGACGGCCGTCAACCGGGTAATGGTTCGGGGCAGCAGCAGAACGGGAAGCGTCGTGAAGTGGCGAATGAAGAAACGTCAGCGATCCATGACTTGAATGAAGAATGGAACGATTGGATTTCTGAAGTCAGAGCGAAGGAACAAAGCTACGGCAGTTCTTTTGTCGCTAAAGCCTAGGAAGAAGGGAGGTAATCCGAATGGCCGATATAGGAGTGCCTAATTTGATGTGGCCGAACTACTCGAAGAACAATGTTGAACAAGCCGCAAAGAAAAGCACTGAAATGGGGAAGGACGATTTCCTGAAATTGATGATCGCTCAAATGCAATATCAAGATCCGATGTCTCCGATGGATAACTCGCAGATGGTTGCTCAAATGGCCCAGTTCACGTCCGTAGAACAACTGGCCAATATTAACAGCCAATTGACATCCATGAGCCAGTCTCTGGGAAACGAGTCCGGCTTGATCGGCAAATTGGTCACTTGGAATGGCGAAACCCAAACGGGGAACTACGATGTTTCCACAGGGCAGCCTGAAGTGATAACGACAAGAGAAAGCGGAATTGTCGATTCCATTATCGTGCGAGACGGTGTTCACTACGTGAAGGTCGGGGATAAAGAAGTCAAAATTTCCGATATTCAGCAGGTGGAAGATGCGCCGGAATCGCAGGATGACCCAACTTCCGGGACGGATGAATCGGCGGAAGCGGGTGGATCATGAACCCTCCATTAAAGATTGGACAACTGTATCCCGGACGGATGCAGCTGAACCCTTTACCGCGATCGAAAAATACCCAAACGGGGGCAAGCCAGGGAACAAGCTTCAAGGACATGCTGCAGGATCGTCTCCTGCACTTCAGCAATCATGCGGTTAAGCGGCTTGAACAGCGCGGAATCGAATTGAAGCCCGAACAGCTTCGCCAGATTGAATCCGCGATTGACAGTGCTGCCGCCAAAGGGGCAAAGGACTCGCTGATTTTGATGAAAGACATGGCCTTGATCGTTAATGTAAACAACCGAACGGTTGTGACGGCTATGGATGGAAGCAGCATGAAAGATAACGTGTTTACGCAGATCGATAGTGCCGTCATTATTTCCTAAAATGGCTGGACCGGTTACGGAAAGCCATGAATGCCGCGGATCGACAGAAGCGGCGTCAAGCTTATTTTGAAATGGGAGGATTGAGAAGGAATGTTAAGATCTATGTATTCAGGCGTAGCCGGCATGCGCGGTTTCCAAACGAAACTTGACGTCATCGGCAACAACATTGCAAATGTCAATACAGTTGGTTTCAAAGCGGGACGCGTAATGTTTAAAGACATTATGAGCCAAACCGTTTCCGGAGTAACTCCTCCTGCAGAGGGGGAAACCGCTGGCGTAAATGCCAAGCAAATCGGTCTTGGCGTTCAGATCGGTTCCATCGATACTCTTCACACCGGCGGCAGCGCCATGACAACGAACAACCCGCTGGATTTGCGGATTGACGGAGACGGTTTTTTTCTCGTGAAATTAAACGCTGATCAGGAGGTTCCTTTCCTGACTCGCGCGGGCGATTTTCATCTTGATGCTGCCCGTCAACTTGTAACGTCGGACGGTTTGCTCGTTGTTGACTCCGGCGGCGCTCCGATTCAGCTTGGAGAAGATGTTACCGCATTTTCGATCGCTCAGGATGGAACTATCATTCAGCAATTGAATACCGGCGAAACTGAAGCGGGCGCGCAACTTGGAATCGGAAAGGTGGTTAACCCTGAAGGTTTGGAGAAAATTGGAGGCAATCTATATCGGATGACCCTAAATGCCAATCCCGAAGGCGAATTGACGCCAACCACCGCGAACAATACGGAAGATGGCACAGGTGCTGTTATTTCCGGGCAGCTTGAAATGTCCAACGTCGATCTTACGGGAGAATTTACAGAAATGATCATAGCTCAGCGCGGTTTCCAAGCGAACTCGCGGATCATTACCACTTCCGATGAAGTGCTGCAAGAAGTCGTTAATTTGAAACGTTAAGTTTAACGGTAGCGGAGAGGGCTTGTCCCTCTCCCTGCCAACGATGTCCGTTACTTTATAGGAGGGGTGTCATGATTTCTGTAACGCGTTTAAACGGTGCGCAAATGTGGCTGAACGCCATTATGATTGAAACCGTGGAGGAAACACCGGATACATACGTCACCCTGGTAACGGGCAAGCGTATTATCGTGCTGGAGAAGGCGGCCGAGGTGATCGAGATGATCAAGCAGTATTACATAGAAATCGGCATCCACGCAGCAACCATAAAAGTGCAACAAACGGAGGAATAGTCATGAAAAAAATGGTGCCTTGGCTTATTACGATTTTGTTGGCGATTACTCTCATCGTACTGGCCTTCTTCCTGCTGCTGAATCAACTCAACAAACCCGCACCAGGCAGCGAGATAAAAGAAGCCGTACAGAATGTGACCCAACCCGAAAGTTTATCGGCGGATGAGCTGGTGAAAGTAACTTCTACCATCGACGACATCAAGACGAATCTGTCTGATCCGAACTACGTGGTGGTCATGGATTTCGCCTTTCAGCTCGACAAAGCGGCTTCGAAAGAAGATTTTGATAAGATCAAGGATTTCAAGATAAAGCCGATCATTATCAAAACGCTTGCCGACACGAAACCGGAAGAGCTCACGGGTGCCAGAGGCAAAGACAATTTAAGCTCCAAGCTGCTCAACCTGCTTAACAAAGCGCTCCCGGATGGGAAATTGATTCAAATCGATATTACCGACTTTATTATGACGACCATTTAGAAATATCGATCGAAACTATTCTTCGAAGGGGGTGAGATGTTTGGTAGATGTGTTATCACAGAACGAGATAGACGCTCTGCTTGCCGCGTTGTCATCGGGTGAAATGGACGCCGAGGAACTGAAGAAGGAAGAAACGCAAAGAAAGATCCGCGCCTATGACTTTAAACGGGCGGTGAGATTTTCCAAAGATCATATCCGAAGCTTGACCCGGATTCATGAGAACTTTGCCCGTTATCTCACAACCTATTTTTCGGCGCAGTTAAGAACTTTTGTACAGATCAGCGTAGTACAGGTAGAGCAGCTCCCTTACGATGAGTTTATCCGCTCTATTCCCAAGATGACGATTCTGAATATTTTTGAGGCGGAGCCGCTGGAAGGGAGAATGGTGCTGGAGGTCCACCCCAACGTAGCCTTTGCCATGTTGGACAGGCTGCTCGGAGGACTTGGAGCGGCACCGTCCAAAATCGGCTCGCTCACGGAAATCGAAACGATTATTATGGAGCGCATATTCAGCCGAGCATTTGAAAGCTTGCAGGAGGCCTGGAAAACCATCGTGGACATCAATCCTCGAATGGAGGCCCTGGAAACCAACCCTCAGTTTATGCAAATCGTTTCTCCCAATGAGACGATTGCGCTTATTTCGCTGAGCACCAAAATTGGTGACACTTCGGGGATGATCAATTTGTGTATACCGCACGTCGTCATCGAGCCGATCATGCCCAAGCTTTCCGTTCACCACTGGTTCGTTTCCCAGAAAAAATCCCGGATTCCGGAAGAAGTTGATGCGCTTCGAAACCGGGTCAACAAAGCAAAATTGCCGATTGTTGCCGAGCTAGGAGAATCGCAAATCACCATTCGTGAATTTTTGGGATTATCCGCGGGGGATGTGATCTCTTTGAACAAACCCGTTGATGAGGGATTGCAGATCCGGATCGGCGACAGATTGAAGTATATCGGCAGCCCGGGTACGCTCAAAGATCGCGTCGCCGTACAAATTGATGAAATTGTCAGCGAAGGAGTTGAGGAACTTGACGAGTAAAGATTATTTGTCCCAAGAGGAAATTGACGCTCTGCTGAAGCAGGCCAATCTTGAAACGGCGTCCGAGCCGACGGTTGATGATGTGTTGACCCCATTAGAACAGGACGCACTGGGAGAGATCGGCAACATTACTTTTGGCAGCGCGGCTACGGCGCTTTCAACGCTCCTGAACAAAAAGGTGGATATTACGACTCCCAAAGTATCCGTCATTACGCGTTCCCAATTTGAAGCCGAGTTTCCGAAACCGCATGTAGCCATTCACGTCCAATACGTGGACGGATTCGAAGGAATGAACTCCCTCGTTATTAAAACGAGAGATGCCCAGGTTATCGCCGACTTGATGCTAGGCGGTGAAGGCAATCCGGCTGAAGAAGAACTGAATGAAATTCATATCAGCGCCGTTCAGGAAGCGATGAATCAAATGATGGGCTCCTCGGCTACGTCGATGTCGACCATCTTTAACCGCTTTGTAAATATCTCGCCTCCAGGCATTGATATTTTGAACATGACTGAGGGGCATGGGCTTGGCAGTCTTCCCGCCTCGGATCCTTTGATCAAAATCTCTTTTCGTCTGACGATCGGAGATTTGATAGATTCTACGATTATGCAGCTGTTAACAGTAAAGTTTGCCAAGGAAATGGTTGATAGCCTGATTCATGGCTCTACGTCCGATTCCGTAGCCATGGAGAGTGCAGCAACCGCCGCGCCGTCTGCGCCGCCGGTGAAGGAAACTCCGGCACCCGCTTATCAACAGCCGCCGATGCAACAGCCTCCGATGATGCAGCCGCCAATGATGCAGCCTCAGCCGGGATATCCGTATCCACCGCAGGAGCAAGTTTACAGCGAACCTCATCATTATGGAGGGATGCCTGGACGGAATCTGAATGTACAGCCGGTACAATTTGCTAACTTGGGAAATCCGTCGTTTGGGCAGGTTGACGAAAATAATTTAAACTTACTGATGGACATTCCCCTTAAAGTCACCGTAGAATTAGGAAGGACCCAAAAGCAGATTAAAGATATCTTGGAACTTTCCCAGGGGTCGATTATCGAATTGGATAAGCTGGCTGGTGAGCCTGTGGATATTCTCGTTAACAACAAATTGATCGCCAAGGGCGAGGTTGTCGTCATTGACGAGAATTTTGGCGTTCGCGTAACGGATATAGTAAGCCAATGGGACCGCATTCAAAAATTACAATAGTAGAAGTTTAGGGAGGATTTTAAATCAATGGCAAACCGAATTCTAATCGTAGACGACGCAGCATTTATGAGAATGATGATCCGCGATATTTTGACAAAAAACGGGTTTGAGGTTGTTGGAGAAGCTCAAGATGGTGCGCAAGCGATCGAAAAATTCAAAGAGTTGCATCCGGATCTCATTACCATGGATATTACGATGCCGGAAATGGACGGCATTGCAGCATTAAAAGAGATCAAAACGCTGGATCCGAACGCCAGAGTCATTATGTGCTCGGCCATGGGCCAACAGGCGATGGTTATTGATGCCATTCAAGCGGGAGCCAAGGACTTCATCGTGAAGCCGTTCCAATCCGATCGGGTTATCGAAGCGATCAACAAAACGCTGGGAATATAGGCCTGGATTATGAATTTAAGTCAGCCGGACCCCCAGCTTAACGGGGATTACAATCTTTGGGGCAATTTAATCACGGTCATCGTTGTTCTTGCCATTATTGTTGTTTTGATTGTCGTGCTGATCCGATTCCTTGGCAGAAGAAATCGGTTTATGACCCAAAGCCGGTCAATTCGTACGCTGGGAGCTATCGGGCTAGGGCCAAGCAAGTCGCTGCAGGTGATCGAAATCGGGGATTGCATCTATTTGGTTGGCGTCGGTGAAGACATTTCCCTGGTAGATAAGATTAGCGATCCGACAGAAGTTGCGGTTTTGCAGCAGGCATTTGAAGAGGAAGGGACGGAATTCGCCGGGTTTGGAAAAGTAATGACTGGTCTCATCTCCCGGTTCAGAAAAGAGCCTCCGCAAGAAGAGGAAGAACTGGAAGGGACCTCATTCCATGAGGTATTCCAATCGCATCTGCAGAAAATGCCAAGCCGCAAATCGCAGATGGAGGAGTTGCTGCAGGACCAGGAAGAACAATCCGAAGATCGGCATAAAAATTCATGAAGAAAAAAGTCATTCTTGCCAGCTTACTGCTGATGTTATGGAGCGTGCTCATGGTCTCCATCGCTTCTGCCGAACCGGCAGACCCTCAGTTGAACCCAATCCCGAATATCAACGTTCAGATTGGGGATTCGGGCGGGCAACCAAGTACCAGCTCTTTATCGATTATATTATTGATTACGGTACTTAGTTTAGCGCCGGCGATCCTTGTATTAATGACTAGCTTTACTAGAATTGTCATTGTGCTGGGGTTTGTGCGTACTTCGCTTGGAACGCAGCAGATGCCTCCCAATCAGGTACTGATCGGTTTAGCGCTGTTTTTAACGCTTTTTGTGATGAGTCCGACGCTTTCCACGATCAATCAGGTGGCTCTTCAGCCTTACATAAAAGGCGAGATTACTCAGACTGAAGCTTTGGACAAAGCGGCTGTCCCGATGAAGAAATTCATGTATTCACATACTCGTCCGAAGGATCTCCAGCTGTTTATGGGTTATACGAAAATGGAGAAACCAAAGACCTATGAGGATATTCCTATTTCGGTCATGGTGCCGGCATTTGCAATCAGTGAACTTAAAACGGCATTCCAGATGGGCTTTATGATCTTCATACCTTTTCTGATTATCGATATCGTCGTTTCAAGCGTGTTGATGGCGATGGGGATGATGATGCTGCCGCCGGTGATGATTTCGCTTCCGTTCAAAATATTGCTGTTTGTGCTTGTTGATGGCTGGTACTTAATCGTCAAGTCGTTGCTGGTCAGTTTTAATTAATTCTAGGGGGACGGTTTATGAGTTCGGAATTTATTATCGGATTAGCCGGACAGGCCGTTTACACCGTTCTGAAGGTTAGCGCGCCAATGTTGGTCATCGGGCTTGTTGTCGGTTTGCTGGTGAGCATTTTTCAGGCAACGACGCAGATTCAGGAGCAAACGCTCGCCTTCATTCCAAAAATCGTGGCCGTGCTGGTCGCCTTGCTGTTGTTTGGACCGTGGATTCTTACAACGCTGGTGGATTTTACCTACGGGATATTAAACAATCTCTCTAGTTATATCGGTTAGGCTGAAACGATTATGGAGATATTATTGCAAGGATTTTCCATTTTTTTGCTTATTTTTTGTCGAATTACCGCTTTTTTTGTAGTTTCACCTATCTTTTCAACTCGAACGGTTCCTGGTTCCTATAAGATAGGTCTTTCGGCGATGATCGCCTTTATCGTTCTGCTGATTCAGGGAACAAACCAGACCATACCTATGGATCTGGGGTATGTGTTGTACATTTTTCGCGAAATTCTGATTGGATTATTGATGGGCTATGTGGCTTACCTGATGTTTTCCGTCATTCAGATGGCCGGCTCATTTATCGATATCCAGATCGGATTCGGAATTGCGAATGTCATCGATCCGATGACTGGGGCATCAGCTCCGGTACTGGGGAACTTCAAATATTTGATTGCCACTTTGCTGTTTCTCAGCATGAACGGACATCATTATTTGATCGACGGAATCATTCGCAGCTATGACTGGGTTCCGCTTTCCAACCAATTGTTCCAAAAGATTTATGACGGAAATTTGACCGAGTTTTTGCTACGAACATTCAGCCAGTCATTCCTGCTGGCCTTTCAAATGTCGGCGCCGCTCGTTATCGCCTTGTTCTTGACAGACGTAGCAATGGGTTTTTTGGCCCGCACGGCCCCCCAATTCAATATTTTCGTGATTGGCATCCCGTTGAAGATTATAGTAGGGCTTTTTGTACTGCTTCTTCTGGTTCCGGGATTCGTGATCGCGTTTCAGTCTTTGTTCGAAGTGCTGTTTACATCGCTGCGCGATCTCCTGGGTACGATTGGGGCTAGACCGACATAGGATGGGGGATCTTTACCGATGAAGTTCCGGTATCAACTCGACCTGCAGCTATTCGCCGGCGAGAAAACGGAAAGCGCCACGCCGAAAAAAAGAGAAGAAGCCCGTAAAAAGGGACAGGTTGCCAAAAGCCAGGAAGTTCCCGGAGCGATGATTCTCTTGGCCTCATTTCTTTGTCTATCGGCCTTTGGCGGGTATATGAGAGATCATCTGGTCTACCTTTTTTCCGATGTTTTTCTTCACCGTCTATCGATGGATGTGACGAAGGAAAATGTGATGACGATGCTGGGAAACTATGCCATACAGATTTTGCTGCTGTTGGCTCCTATCTTTCTGGTTGTAGTCGTTGTGGCAGTGATAGCGAACTATGCGCAGGTCGGCTTCATGATGACGGGCGAGCCGCTCAAAATGAAGCTGAGCAAGATGGATCCGATTAAGGGATTTAAAAACATTTTCTCAACGCGTTCTCTCGTAGAGTTTTTGAAGTCCCTCTTGAAATTGGTGATTATCGGATATCTTGTCTATTCGACAATTTGGGGCACTCGAGGAAACCTAGCCTCGCTAGGCCGCGTAACCCCTGAAGACGCTTTTTACTTTGCCGCTCAGCTCACGATGAATCTGGGGTTTAAGATCGGAGCCGCTTTGTTGGTTCTGGCGGTTTTGGATTATCTGTACCAAAGATTCGAATACGAAAAAAGTCTGAGAATGTCGAAGCAGGATATCAAAGACGAATATAAAAAGATGGAAGGCGATCCGCTTATCAAAGGCAAAATCCGGGAGCGGCAGCGGCGCATGGCGCTGCAGCGGATGATGCAGGAAGTGCCGAAAGCCGATGTCGTCATCACCAACCCGACGCATTTTGCCGTGGCTTTGAAATATGACGGATCGCAAATGGATGCGCCTCAAGTTGTGGCCAAAGGGCAGGACTATGTGGCCCTTCGAATCCGGGAGATCGCGAAGGAGAACGGCGTTATGACGATGGAAAATAAGCCGCTCGCTCGCGCACTGTTCCAAAGAGCGGAAATAGGAGATACCATTCCGGCGGATTTGTTTCAGGCCGTGGCCGAGGTGCTGGCTTATGTATACAGAATCAGAGGTAAAGCGAAATAAAGCGGGGATCGGAGGAGAACAACATTGAAGAAGTTTAAAGACTTATTAATCCTTGTGGGCATAATCGGCATTGTTCTGTTAATGATTGTCCCGATCCCGACATGGCTGCTGGATATTCTTCTCATATTAAATATATCGATTGCTCTTATGATTCTGCTCGTTGCGATGAATACGAAAGAGGCCTTGCAGTTCTCTATTTTCCCGGCGATGCTGCTGGTTACAACTTTGTTCCGACTCGCGCTTAACGTTTCCACCACCAAATTGATTCTGGGACAGGCCAAAGCCGGTGACGTTGTCGCAACGTTCGGCTCCTGGGTTTCTCAAGGGGAACCTGTCGTCGGCTTTGTCGTCTTCCTGATCCTGGTGGTCGTGCAATTTATCGTTATCACTAAAGGTTCGGAACGCGTGGCGGAAGTTGCCGCCCGCTTCACTTTGGACGCGATGCCGGGTAAACAGATGAGTATCGATGCCGACCTGAATGCCGGTCTTATCAACGAGCAGCAGGCCAGAGAACGCCGCAGCAAAATCGAACGTGAAGCTGACTTTTACGGCGCGATGGACGGTGCGAGTAAATTCGTCAAAGGCGATGCGATCGCGAGTATCATCATCCTGCTAATCAACCTGATCGGCGGTTTCATCATCGGAATGTCCATTCACGGAATGCCTTTTCAGGAAGCCTTGTCGACCTATTCGATTCTGACCATCGGGGACGGCCTTGTCAGCCAGATTCCTGCTTTGCTTATCTCGACAGCGGCAGGCCTTATCGTAACAAGAGCATCCTCCGAAGGAAACTTGGCCGAGGATATTACAAGCCAACTTTTTACCTATCCAAAGCTGATTTATGTAGTAGCCGGTACGATTACGCTCTTGGGACTTTTTACTCCAATCGGACCATGGACCACATTGCCTTTTGCGGGATTGATGGTTTTTGCTGCCAGAAGAATGCAGAACAATATGAACTTGAAACAAATTGCCCAAGAGCAGCAGGAGGAGGAACAACAAATCGAGGAGGTCCGAAGTCCCGAAAGTGTCATCAATCTGCTGCAGGTCGACCCGATCGAATTCGAATTCGGCTATGGTCTGATCCCGCTGGCGGATACCGGCCAGGGCGGGGATTTGCTGGACCGAATTATCATGATCAGGCGCCAATGCGCTTTAGAAATGGGGCTTGTCGTTCCCGTCATCCGAATTCGCGACAATATTCAACTAAAACCGAATGAATATGTCATCAAAATTAAAGGAAATGTCGTTGGCAGTGGTGAATTATTACTTAATCATTATTTGGCCATGAGTCCGGGGATGGAGGACGAATCCATTACGGGCATAGAGACCCGGGAACCGGCATTTGGGCTTCCGGCCCTTTGGATTGATGAAGGGACTAAAGACCGGGCCGAATTGTCAGGATATACCGTTGTTGATCCACCGTCCGTGGTAGCAACGCATTTAACGGAATTGATTAAGAAACATGCTCACGAGCTGCTGGGACGGCAGGAAACCAAAGCTTTGGTCGATAATCTGAAAGAAAATTATACTGTTCTTGTCGATGAGTTGATCCCTTCGGTGCTTACCATCGGGGATGTTCAGAAAGTGCTGGCCAAACTGCTCCGAGAGAAAATATCCATCCGTGACATGGTTACCATCTTTGAGACTTTGGCGGATTACGGGACCTATACCAAGGATCCGGACGTACTGACGGAATACGTCAGACAGGCGCTCTCAAGGCAAATTACGCAGCAATTTACCCAACAGGGAGAGACGATGCGGGTCATCACGGTTGGACCGAACCTGGAGAAGAAGATCGCCGAAAGCGTTCAACAGACGGAACAGGGCAGTTACTTGGCGCTGGATCCGGTATCGACGCAAACGGTATTTCAAAAGCTGTCGGAACAGATCAATCGGCTCGTGCAAACGGGACAGCAGCCGATCTTACTTACTTCTCCAACGATCCGCATGTATTTACGCCAGGTTCTCGAACGGAGCATGCAGGATATACCGGTATTGTCCTATAGCGAGCTGGAGCCAAATGTTGAAATTCAAAGTGTCGGGGTGGTGAACTTATGAGGGTGAAACGGTATATCGTCGACACAATGCCAGATGCCATGCAAAAGATACGGGGAGAGCTTGGTGCGGATGCGGTTATTTTAAGTACCAAAGAAATGAAAATCGGCGGGTTTCTGGGTATGTTCCAGAAGAAGAAAATCGAAGTTATCGCCGCCTCCGAAGGTAATGAGTCGGCGCCGAAGTCCAAGCCTGCACCGGCTCGGCCCAGCTATCCCGCCCAAGCGCCGGTGGCCAGGCAGTCCGTTCCTGAGGCTTATCGCAAATCGGCTCAAATGTCGAATGCTTCTGCGGTGGGACTCCAAGACAAGCCCGAAACCAATGATAGAGAAACTGCTCTGCAAGCTTCACGAGAGTTCGCTTCGGCGCTGGTAGCGGCGGCTTCCGCCGAAACCACGGCGGAGGCAGAGCGTGAGACTAAGCCCCAGCATATTCGCGAGAATCCCACGGCCGCTGCAGTTCAACCGGCGAGTTCGCGGAAGTCAGCGCCGTTAACGCAGGAAGACAAGGAAGAACGCTTGCTTGAAGAAATCAGGCAAATGAAAATGTGGATAAGCCAGCTCGCCAAGGAGCAAGGCGACCGCCGCGAGTTGCCCGAGGTCCTGATGTCGTTGAAGAAACAGCTGTCTGTTCAGGAACTGTCTCCGGAATTGTATGAACCTTGGATCGAACAAGCGTACGCGGAATGGGTTGAATCGAACAAGTCGCTGAGCGAAGCGGAAATGACCGGGATTGTCCGTAATGCGCTTAAAGATTTTCTAAGCGGCCGGCTGAGCGTAGGAATCGAAGAATCCATAAAGATTGTTTATATTGCCGGGCCTACCGGCGTCGGCAAGACAACCACCATCGCCAAGCTGGCTGCGGATCAGATTTTCCGAATGCGCAAGAAAGTCGGATTAATTACGGCGGATACGTACCGGATCTCAGCGATCGAGCAGTTACGGACGTACGCCTCCATTTTGAATGTACCGCTGGAGGTAGTTCAATCGCCAGGCGACGTTCAAAGAGCGATGCAGCGTCTGAATCACTGCGATTTGATCCTAATGGATACGGCGGGACGCAATTATCTGAACGAATTGTTTGTCGCGGAACTTCAGAGCCTGCTGCTTCCGTCGGAGGAGAGCGAGACGTATCTGGTCCTAAGCTTGACTTCCAAAACCCAGGACATGAAAAGAATCGCCGAGCATTTCAACAAATACGGCCTCGATAAACTGATCTTCACCAAGCTTGACGAAACGGAAAGCGTAGGCCCTATCTATAACCTGTTGAACGAGTATCCATTTAAAGTGTCCTATATCACGAACGGGCAAAATGTACCGGATGATCTCCTTCAGGCGGATCAAGGAATGTTGATTGATGCGCTGTTAGGAGACAAAAGGCCATGAGTGATCAAGCTCAAGCATTGAGACAGTTGGTTTCGTCGCGAGATGGTACCTCTCAATCCCAGGCGAGAAACAGTTCCGCCAAGATCTTGACGGTTAGCAGCGGGAAGGGCGGAGTGGGCAAGTCGAATTTCACTCTGAATTTTGCCCTGGCTCTCAAAGCGTTAGGCAAGAAAGTATTGCTGTTTGACGCGGACATTGGCATGGCGAACATCGACGTGCTGATGGGCGTTAGGCCGCAATACAGCCTTTATCATCTTTTGAAAGGTGAGAAAGATATTTCCGAAATTATTGAATTAGGAAGCCATGCCTTGCCCTTTATTGCGGGAGGTTCGGGACTGGCGGATTTGTTCTCTCTCTCGGAATCCGATTTGGACTACTTCACTTCTCAGATCGATAGTATCTCCGCAGAGATGGATTACATTATTTTTGATACCGGAGCGGGTTTATCCAAAGAAACGCTTAAATTCATAGGTGCGGCTGACGAATGTCTGGTTGTCACCACTCCGGAACCCACTTCCATTACGGATGCATATGCCTTGATTAAAGTAGTGCATGGAATGGAGCAGGAGGTAACGTTTCGTCTTATTGTCAATCGTGTAACCGGCGAAAATGAAGCCCGTCTGGTTGCCGACAAAATCTCACTGGTCGCAAGGCGTTTCCTGGATATGGAAATTCCCATGCTGGGGTATTTAAGCGACGATGCGCATGTGATACAGGCGGTAAAAAAACAGGTTCCTTTCTCTATAGCTTTTCCAGGTTGTTCGGCAGCGCGAGATATTGAGCGGCTGGCTATGACTTATATGGATGTTCCACAGTTTAAGCCAAGGGAAACTTTATCAGGAATCAAGGGATTTATGCACAAGTGGTTGAAGCTATCGAAATGATTCTGCAATGAAGGAACAGGAGTGGAACGACGATGCCCTATCGAGTTATGGTAGTCGACGATTCGGCGTTTATGCGAAAAATCGTATCTGATCTGATCGAAATGGATCCGGCTTTTCAGGTTCAGGGAACAGCCAAAAACGGGCGGGAGGCCACCGAGCAAATTGCCCGGCTTGCACCCGATTTGGTGACCATGGATGTCGAAATGCCGGAGATGAATGGACTGGAAGCGCTAAAAGTCATTATGGATAAAAATCCTCTGCCGGTGATCATGCTGTCAGGCATCAATGAACAGGGGATGAAAGAGACCATCATGGCTCTGGAACTTGGCGCTTTCGACTTCATCCGCAAGCCCTCGGCTTCGACCAGCTCTCACGATATCGAACAAGTCGGGAAGCAGCTTCACGAACAAATGCGTGTAGCTATGCTTACCCAGGAAAGAAAAAAAGCCAGAGAGATGGCGCTTGCCTCCAAAGAGGCAGAACCAGCCCCGCCTGTGGCTCAAAAGGAATCTCCTACCGTACCCGTGAAACGGCCGGAATCGCCCCCTGATAAGAGCCGGGTCATCAACCGGGCACCAGAAAGCGGAGTTCCGGGCGGTTTAAAGCCGGGAAAACCGCAAAGCACTCTTGCGAAGAAACCGGCGGGGAAGTTGGTTACGGATGTTCCGCAGACGCCGGGAGTCGCCAAGCTTTCACCCAAAGACGGGGCAAGTCGCGCCAAAGCGGATTCCGCAGAAGCAAGAGGCGGCGCTGCGGCAGGGAAGAATTCTGTTCTTAAGCCGAAGCAGTCTGCAGCAGTTCCTTCCGTTCCATTGACCGATGGTCAGGAGAAGGCAAAAGACAGCTCGGCGAGAGACCGGCCATTCCGGGGCAGCAAAACGGAATTTTCCGACTTGGTCGCTATCGGGACATCTACAGGCGGCCCCAAAGCGTTAAAGGCTGTTTTGGAGAAAATTCCCGGTTCTTTTCCGGCTCCGATCGTGATCGTTCAGCACATGCCGCCGAATTTCACGAAATCGCTGGCCCAGCGGCTGAATAGTTTGAGCCCGCTGCAAGTGGTGGAAGCAGAAGACGGGATGGTCCTGCAGCGCGGGACAGCGTACATTGCTCCCGGAGGTCATCACTTGAATGTTGTTTCCGGTCCCGATGGAGATTACAGAGTCCGCCTTACCGACCATGAGCCTCGAAATGGTCATAAGCCTTCGGTGGATGTGATGTATGAGTCGATTCTTCCGCTTCAGTCGTTGAGGCGGCATATTGTACTCCTGACGGGGATGGGCAGTGACGGGGCGAAAGTCATGAAGCGGCTTTATGACGCGGGTGTGACTTCCACCATTGCCGAGAGTGAAGAAACATGTGTCGTGTACGGAATGCCGCGCTCGGCAGTAGAGTTGAAATGCGTCAGTCATATTTTACCGCTGCATGAAATTGGCCCTAAGCTTGTACAAATTGTGAAATAACGGAATCTCTTGGAGGAGGTGCCTCACCATGGACATGAACCAATATTTATCCATGTTTATCGATGAGTCGAATGATCATTTGCAGTCATTAAACGAAAATATGCTGGAACTGGAGAACAACCCCGACGATCTCAGCATCGTCCAGGTTATTTTTCGGTCCGCGCATACGCTTAAAGGGATGGCGGCCACGATGGGCTACGAAGACTTGTCATCCTTGACGCATCAAATGGAAAACGTTCTTGATCTGGTTCGCAATGAGAAGCTGAAAATGCAGGAGTTTATTTTTGACACCTTGTTCCGGAGCTTGGACGCACTCCAATCGATGGTTCAGGACATTACGCAAGGCGGAGACGGCAAAGAGGACGTCAGTTCCATTGTCGCCGATCTGCAATCTATTGTCCGAGGTGATTTCGGCCAGGGAAAAAAAGAAGCGGCGGCCCCGGCGGCAGGCGGTTCCAAGGCCGATTCAGGAACGTCGGCCATTCAATTGGATGAGTATCAATATTCGGTGCTTGAGCAATCGATCGCCGAAGGACATAAAGTGTTGTACGTTGAAGTGGCGGTGCGCGAAGATTGCCAGTTAAAGGCGGCCCGCGCTTATCTTGTTTTCGATTTGCTTGAACGCTATGGTGAAATCGTCAAATCCTATCCATCGGTACAAGACATTGAACAAGAGAAATTCGACCGCAGTTTTTCGCTATATTACATAACTCAAAAAGAGGCAACCGAGATCCGGAACATGATCTTGAATCTCTCGGAAATCGAGTCGGCGCAGGTTGCGCCGCTTGACCATGAGACACTGGCTCAGTTGACCTCAGGATCGAAGGAAGCCGCGGCAGCTTCCGCTCCTGCCGAAACTGCATCGACGCAGGCACCTGCGGCTAATTCGGAGCTCGCAGCTGCCTCCAAAAAACCGGCACAAGCCGCGGAAAGCAAAAACGGAGCCCATGGAAATGCTGCACCGGTTCCTTCTAGAACCATTCGGGTCGATATCGACCGGTTGGATGTACTGATGAACCTGCTGAGCGAGCTGTTGATCGACCGTTCCCGTTTGGAACAGCTGGCCGGTGAAGTTAAACGCACCGATCTGACCGAAACGGTAGAGCATATGAGCCGGGTTGGCAGTGATTTGCAAAATATTGTCCTCAAGCTGCGGATGGTTCCGATCGATACCGTATTCAACCGCTTCCCGCGGATGGTTCGAGATTTGGCCAAGTCGCTGGATAAGAAAATCGATCTCGTGATCGTCGGCGCCGAAACGGAGTTGGATCGCACAGTCATCGATGAAATCGGCGATCCGCTTGTGCATTTACTGCGGAATGCCGTTGACCATGGCGTTGAAGCTACGGCCGAACGGATTGCCGCCGGCAAGCCGGAGACCGGAACTGTTCAACTGCGCGCTTTCCACAGCGGTAACCATGTATTCATTGAAATCGAAGATGACGGACATGGTATTGACCGCCAGAAAATTTTGCAAAAGGCGATTAAAAACGGAGTCGTTAAAGAAAGCGAAACGGCTTCCATGACCGATGAACAGGTTTACATGCTGCTATTCGCTCCTGGCTTCAGTACGGCTGAGGTCATCTCGGACATTTCCGGTCGTGGAGTGGGGCTGGATGTCGTCAAAACGAAGATCGAATCGCTTAGCGGCGTTGTAGCTGTAACATCCAAGCTTGGACAAGGCACGAAGTTTTCGGTACAGCTTCCGCTAACCTTGTCGATCATTGCGGCAATGCTGTTCAAGGTGGGGTCGGAGAAATATGCGATTCCTTTATCGTCCATTGTCGAAACCGGCCTGATCAAGCGGGATCAAATCCGCGAGGTTCATGGCTATACCATGATCCCTTACAGAGATTCGCATATTCCTCTGATGTCGCTGGCGCACTTGTTTGCGGTTCCGGATTTTGATGAAAGCAAGGAAGAAGAAACCGAAATCGTCGTTATTCGCAAGGGTGACCGGATCGCTGCTCTGACGGTTGAGGATTTCATCGGCCAAAGCGAAATCGTCATCAAAAACCTGGGCAAATACCTGCCTTCGATTCAAGGGGTTGCGGGGGCTACCATCCTTGGTGACGGACAGGTTGCACTTATCGTCGATCCAAACGCATTCATTAAATAATAGATTCGTCTCGAAGCTATCCCGGCCCGAGCGGGCCGGAATCACAAGGAGGGTTTACCATGGGAGAGGAAATTAAGACAATCGTATTTAAGTTAGGGTCTGAGGAATACGGCATTGAAGTGGACAAGGTTCAAACGATCGAACGGATGATGCCGATCACCCGGGTTCCCAAAACGTATGCCTTTGTAAAGGGAGTTATTAATCTTCGCGGTGTAGTTATTCCTGTCATCGATTTGCGTGGCCGCTTTGGATTGCCGGAATCGGAATTTACGGATCAAACCCGGATTATCATCGTTTCGGCGAACGAAATGGAAGTAGGCTTCATCGTTGATTCGGCCAATGATGTAATTGACTTGAACTCCGATCTCATCGATACGCCGCCGGATGTCGTAGGCGGGGTTAAAGCCAAATATTTGCATGGAGTTGCCAAAGTTTCGGAGGAGCGCCTTCTCGTGATGCTCAATCTGTCCGAGGTACTGAATCGAAGTGAAATCATTCAATTGGAAAGCCTAGAGGGTTAAATCGTGGATTTGTTCAAAGAGCTGGAAGAATTCAAAATGGATATTTTAAAGGAAGTCGGCAACATCGGCGCCGGTAACGCAGCAACGGCTTTGTCCAAATTGCTCGACAAGCCGATTGATATGGCTGTTCCTAAAGTTCAGATGATGCCGTTCGAGGCGGTCGCAGACCGCGTCGGCGGCGCTGAAAACATCGTACTCGCCATTTTCTTCCGGGTCGAAGGGGATGCACCGGGAAATTTGTTCTTTATTCTAAGCCCGGAAGCTGCAAAAAAGCTGCTGCACCGTTTGGCCGGGCTAAGTGTGGAGAGCGAAGAAGGCTTCTCCGAGATGGAATGGTCCGCTTTATCGGAAATAGGGAATATTTTGGCGGGATCGTACTTGTCTTCGCTCGCCGACTTCACTTCCCTTTCGATGTCGCCTACCGTTCCCGCGATTGCGCTTGATATGGCGGGAGCTATACTTAGTTATGGTCTTTTGCAGTTCGGAGAAATGGGGGATTCCGCCCTGCTGATCGATACAACGTTTATTGAAGGACACCATGAGGTGGAAGGACAATTTTTCCTCATTCCCGATCCGGAATCGTTCTCCAAAATTTTCGCGGCACTAGGAGTATCGACCGATCATGATTGACGAGCAACGGGTAGTAAAGGTTGGCATGGCCGAGTTGAATGTGATTACTCAGCAGGGATTGATTCGCACAACTGGGCTGGGCTCTTGTGTGGGACTGACGCTTTTTGATCCACAATTGAAAGTGGCAGGTCTTGCTCATGTCATGCTTCCTTCCTCGGAGATCGCTCGAGAAGGAAACTTGAATATCGCCAAATATGCCGATACTGCTGTTCCGGCACTGTTTCAGAAGATGATTTCCATCGGCGCTTCTCCCGGGCGCATGGTTGCCAAGATGGCTGGAGGCTCGCAAATGTTCTCGTTCGCGGGAACCGGGGATTCGATGCGCATCGGTCCCAGAAATGTAGAGTCATGCAAAATTCAACTGTCCGAATTAGGCATTCCGTTGCTGGCGGAGGATACCGGAGGAAACTACGGTCGAACGATCGAACTTGATAATGAGACAGGTATTTTGTTTATACGAAGCGTACAAATGGGTGTAAAGGAATTGTAGCTATGACAGGAAAATTGCGATATTACTTGTTATTGGGCTTTATCGGTTTTCTGATCTCTTTTGCTGTGTCGGCCGGGAACAATTTGTTCATGACGAGCTTGATTCGTGGTCTTATCGCATTTGCCGTCTGGTTTGTGCTCGCTTATGCTGCAAATTGGATGTTTTCGTTCCTGAAGGAGCTGCCGGATGGCACTGCAAACCACGATCAGGCGTCTTCCTCTATAGAGCCGGGTAAAGGCGGCAGTCTTGATATTATAACTCCGGATGAAAGCGAGGAGTTAAACGACCTGCTTAAACAGCCTCCTGGAAATCAGGCGACAGCACAAGATTTTGCACCTTTAAATCCGCCTAAATTAGTAAAAACATCTGACGACAAGGATCCTGCAGAACTGGCTAAGGTCGTTCGTCACCTGACAGAACAATAAGGAAGGTGAAGACAATTGATCGAGCAGAAGACATCCACACTAAATCACGTTGACCTTTGGGAGATGTGGAAGGAAGACGGCGACTTGGAGGCAAAGAAGCAGCTTATTGAAAAGTATCTCCATATCGTAGATTATGTTTCGGGACGCTTGGCCGTTGGCCTTCCCAGAAACGTTTCCAAAGATGATCTGTCCAGCAATGGAGTGATGGGCTTAATCGATGCGGTCGAGAAATTCGACTATAAGCGCGGTTTGCAGTTTGAAACCTATGCATCGTGGAGAGTCAGAGGGGCAATCCTCGACGGTCTGCGGCAGGGGGACTGGGTTCCACGTTCGGTTAGAGAAAAGGCCAAGAAAATTGAAGAGGGCTATCAGCAGTTGGAGCAGCAATATCTTCGTTCGGTCACGGATTTGGAGATGAGCGCCTACTTGCAAATCAGTGAAAAAGAGTTTCAGAGCATGCTGCAGGAAGTAGCTGTCATGACGCTTTGTTCTCTGGAAGATCCGATTCGGGAAGAGGAGGCGGAGACTCGTTTAACACTTCTCGTTGACGAAAAGGCAAAAAACCCGGATTATAAAGTCAGAGAGTTTTATTTGCGAGATTCGCTGACTAAAGGTATCGAGAAGCTGACCGAAAAAGAGCGGACAGTGGTTTCTTTACTATATTATGAGGACTTATCGTTAAGCGAAATCGCAGAGGTAATGTCGTTGTCGCCCTCTCGAATCTCGCAGCTTCATTCAAAAGCGATATTGAGGCTTAGGGGAAGCCTTGAGAAGCAGCGGGATTTGCTGATGCAGGAAGACTAGTAAGATTAAGAAAATTGGGGTCCAAGTTTATGCATGGACGGAAGGAGGAAGGACGTAGTGGAGTTTATGGGTGATTTAGGACAAATCCTAAGTGTGACACTAAACGACGACAAGACGGTAGCTTATCTGCAGTTCTTGAAGAAGGAAGAGGATTTTTCATGCACGGCGGATGCGCTTCATCGGTTTCTCCAAAGCGAGGGATTGAAATACGGAATTCAAGAAGACATCATTGAACGCTTTGTTGCGAATCCGAAAGAGTATTACTTTAGCAAAACGCCGATTGCAATAGGAAACGAGCCCGTTCACGGGGAAAACGGGATGATCCGCTATGCTATTCCACTGGATGATGACAATCGACACAAACCAATGGAGTCCGAAGACGGTAAAGTCGATTACAAAGACGTCACTCGGCTAAACAACGTTCTTAAAGGTCAGATTATTGCTGAGCTTGTACCTCCTGTACCCGGCCGTCCCGGTATAGCGGTAACCGGCGAACAAATCCCATGTAAGGATGGGAAAGAAGCCAAATTTAAAATTGGGAAAAATGTTGTGCTCAATCCCGAGCAGACGGCCTTATACGCTGCTATCGACGGTCTTGTGGCACGTACGGATAAAGGGAAATTGAACGTATTCCCGGTCTATGAAGTCAACGGGGATGTCGATTACAGTATAGGAAATATCGATTTTGTAGGGACTGTTGTGATCCGCGGAAATGTACTGACTGGGTTTAGAGTTAGTGCGTCCGGGGATATTCGCATTGTTGGCGGGGTTGAAGGCGCCGAATTGTTCGCGGAAGGATCCATTGAAATCAGCGGAGGGATTATCGGTTACAATAAAGGACTTGTTAAAGCCGGAAGACAAGTCAAAAGTTCATTTATTCAGGATGGAAACGTGCAGGCGGGAGAAGACGTAGTCGTTTCTCAAAGCATTATGCATTCCAATATTCGGGCGGGCAGAGATGTTATTTGCAACGGTCCAAAGGGATTGATTGTTGGAGGAAATATTCAAGCGGGGGAAAGAGTCACGGCACGAGTCATCGGCAATCCGATGTCAACGACTACTTCAATCGAAGTAGGCGCGTTACCGGAGCTTCGCAACGAATTGCAAGAGCTTCGCCAGCAGGTAAAGGATCAACTGGCTAACATGGACAAAACTGAAAAAGCGCTTACACTTCTTGATCAGCTGGCTTCTTTAGGAAAATTGACGCCTGATAAAATCGCGTTGAGATCAAAGCTCAGCATGACCAAAAAGTCAAACATACAAGAACTGAACGATATGAAAGAACGCATGTTGGTCATCGAAAGAGAGCTGGAGGATACAGGTAAAGCTCGCGTAGACGTATTGAAGATGATTTACGGCGGATCCAAAATCGTGATTGGCCGGTATACGAAATATATCAAAGAACCGATTTCAAGAATGTCCTTCTATTATAGTGAAGGAGATATTTCCATGTCGGCTTATATCTAGTATTTCAAAGAAGATGATTGCACTCGGCTTTGGCAAAAATCTTGTTCTAGATTGAGGTGATCCCGATGGATATGAAATCCGTAGAATTGCAAATCGCGGTCCCGCGTACCAGCGATGCGGGACGTGTTCAACATGATCAGCAGCAGCGCCCCCTTATCGATCAGGCTTTGCTGTCGGGGCAAACCATAAAAGAGAGTGAGCATGAGCGTCAGCGCAGTGCCGGCATCGACGAGAGCGCTCATAACACGACAGTAAGGCGAGAGGGCAATGGCTCCTCGCAACAAGAACGGAATCAGGATGAGCCTCATTCCGAAGAAAGGCTTGTTGAACCGGTCAAGGAACACATGGCGGAGCATCCGTATAAAGGAAAGCACATCGATCTGTCCCTATAGCGGGAAATCAAACATAATTAAACAGCACAAAGGTGAGGATAACATTGTCATTGGGAGATCCCTGGGTTTATATTGTTCTGCTGGGTGCGGTCGCATTGGTATATGCGCTGATGCTTCCGTCGCGAAAGCAGGCTTCCGGACCAAGCCCGGATGCAAGCAGTGAACTGGAAGCGACGCTGGAACAATATATGTCGGAAATCGAAAGAGAAAATGGAGAACTGATCACTCTGGTATCGGAGATGAAGCAGGACTTTAATTCAAAACAGCTGGCCCAGCAGGAACAAATTGTCGAGCTACGCCAGCGTTTGGGGGATGTGGAGTTCTCCGCCCGGCAGAGCGAGTCTCTTTTCTCCGGTTTACATGCCGCTTCACAAGAAGCAATCGATCCGATACAGATTGATCATGAACCGCAACAACTGGAAGAAGATCCGGCGATTCAGGAACCTTCAGACCCGGCTTCGGATTTGAATGAAATTCCGGCTATCGTCTCTGAGCCGGTAAATATGCCTCAGGTCAAGGAGCATGTTCGTGACCGTTATCCCGAGCTGTTTGAATTGTATTCCCAAGGGAAATCGATTGATATGATCGCCAAATCAATCGGCCTTCAGCGCGGAGAAGTACAGTTAATCCTCCAGTTATCCAAAAAGGAGGAATCCGAGTGATCAAGAATCGTAACTTCATGCTGGGCCTTGGTCTCGGACTCATTTTCGGCGCGCTGCTTCTTCAATTGATGATGGTTGGTCAGGGAGAAACCGGGAAACTTGTTACCAAGGAAGAGGTTCAACAGGCGGCGAGCCAGTTGAATCTTAAAGTTGTTGAGAAAGATCAGGAGATGTATACTGCGGAAGAGTGGAAGGCCAAAGAAGCGGAAATTGGGGAAAACGGCGCGCTGGATCAAGATGCGGCTCAAGCGCCGGTTCAGCCCTCGAAGCCAACCGCTCCGAGCAATCCAGAAACCTCGGATAAATCCGCTTCCGATTCGGGAAAGGATCAAACGGCGGGAACGGTGGAGCAACCCAAGACAGACACACCGAAATCGCCGGAGTCCCCGGATAATGTTGTCGTAAAGTACAGCATTTCCAACGGTACAACGCTGACCGGCGTTGCTGAAGGATTGGCGAAGGCCGGCGTGATCAAGGACAAGGATGCTTTTCTCAAGGAAGCCAAATCGAAGAAAATCAATTATACGGTTAGAGCCGGAACATATTCATTCCAAATAGGGGAAGATTATTCCTCGATTATTTCTAAAATATCTTTAAAAGACTCATCAAAATAGGAAAAAGATACGCGGCCGCCCGATTATGGACGGCTTTTCTATTTGATCTCAAAAGCGAATTGTATTGGTTGCATCCCCATTTTACTTATGGTATAGTAATTGACGGTGTTATAACGCACGCAGGATGATTTCGCGAGGGGTGCTCTCTTCTTGATTAAAGAGAAAAGAGTCTTGGCGGGAGATGATTCTTGCGGAGGAAGCATCACAAAAACCAAACTTAGGAGGTGCGTGAAGATGGCAGTAATCTCCATGAAACAACTGCTTGAAGCAGGCGTTCACTTCGGTCACCAGACTCGTCGCTGGAACCCGAAAATGGATCGTTATATCTTCACAGAAAGAAACGGCATTTACATTATCGACCTGCAAAAAACGGTCAAGAAAGTCGAAGAAGCTTACAATTTCGTTAAAAGCGTAGCTGAAGAGAATGGTACCATTCTTTTCGTAGGCACGAAAAAACAAGCTCAAGACTCCGTGAAGGAAGAGGCTGAACGCGCTGGTCAATTCTACATTAACCAACGCTGGCTCGGCGGCACGCTGACCAACTTCCAAACGATTCAAAAACGGATCGACCGTTTGAAACAGCTGGAAACTTGGGAAGAAGACGGCACTTTCTCCGTTCTGCCTAAGAAAGAAGTTATTTTGCTTCGCAAGGAAAAAGAACGTCTTGAAAAATTCTTGGGCGGCATCAAGAACATGAAGGGCTTGCCAAGCGCTCTGTTCATCATCGATCCGCGCAAAGAGCGCATTGCGGTTGCTGAAGCACGCAAATTGGGTATCCCAATCGTTGGTATCGTTGATACGAACTGCGATCCGGATGAAATCGACTACGTCATTCCCGGTAACGACGACGCAATCCGCGCGGTTAAACTCTTGACCGGCAAAATGGCTGACGCTGTTATCGAAGCGAACCAAGGCGAACAAACAACTGCTTAATCTGCCTTGCGCTTAACCAAACGATAAATTAAATCAAAAAGGGTGGTTGGCAGGTGTAAACCTCTCACTGCCCTTTTTTTAAAGTAAATGCAACTGATGACCTAATAGGTCCTATAACAATTTTGGAGGGAATTTGAACATGGCTGTTGATGCAAAATCGGTCAAAGAACTACGGGAAAAAACGGGCGCAGGTATGCTCGACTGCAAAAAAGCGCTGGAAGAAGCGAACGGCGATCTGACCAAAGCGGCTGAACTGCTTCGCGAAAAAGGCTTGGCGGCCAGTGCAAGCAAAGCCGGTCGTATTGCTTCTGAAGGTGTTGTTGAGTCGTATATTCATGCTGGGGGCCGTATCGGCGTTCTGGTAGAAATCAACTGCGAAACCGACTTCGTAGCAATTACGGATCAATTTAAAACATTTGCCCGCGACATCGCAATGCACATTGCTGCCATGAGCCCTCGCTATGTGCGCCGTGAAGAAGTTCCGCAAGAAGCAATCGAGAAGGAAAAAGAGATTTTGAAGGCTCAAGCCTTGAACGAAGGCAAACCTGAAAAAATCGTCGAAAAAATGGTTGAAGGCCGCATCGGCAAATACTATGAAGAATTCTGCTTGATGGAACAAGCATTCGTTAAAGATCCGGACAAAACGATCTCTCAACTGCTGAACGAAAAGATCAGCACTATTGGAGAAAATATCTCCATCCGCCGCTTTGTTCGCTATGAACTTGGCGAAGGTTTGGAAAAGAAAGTGGACAACTTCGTCGAAGAAGTTATGTCCCAAGTGAATAAATAAGCTTCAACCCCTAATTGAACGTTACGAAAGTTGGAACACGCCGTGTTCCTTCTTTTTTAACCTAAGAGTCTTATGAAAGATTCATTGTGGAGGTATACATTTGAAACAGCCAGTGTTTAAACGTATTGTCTTAAAGGTAAGCGGAGAGTCGCTGGCCGGTCAAAACGGCTATGGAATCGATGCGGATACCATTTCCTCCATCGCGCAGCAGGTGAAAGAAGTGGTTGAGCTTGGCGTTCAAGTGGCCATCGTCTGCGGGGGGGGCAACATCTGGCGGGGAATCGCCGGAAGCGCCAAAGGCATTGACCGTGCAACCGCGGACTACATGGGAATGCTTGCTACGGTGATGAACTCGCTTGCCCTGCAAGATGCGCTGGAGCAAATCGAAGTTCCGACCCGAGTGCAAACGTCGATCGCGATGCAGCAAATTGCCGAGCCTTACATACGGCGGCGGGCGATTCGGCATTTGGAGAAGGGGCGGGTCGTCATTTTCGCAGCCGGAACAGGCAATCCGTTTTTCTCCACGGATACCACGGCGGCTTTACGTGCCGCTGAAATCGAAGCCGAAGTGATCCTGATGGCGAAGAACAAAGTAGATGGCGTGTACTCTGCCGATCCGTTTGTGGATCCGAATGCGGTGAAGTATGAAACGCTCACCTATTTGGAAGTGCTGAACAAGAATTTGGGCGTCATGGACTCCACAGCATCTTCGCTTTGCATGGATAACAACATTCCGCTCATCGTGTTTGCTATCACGGAACAAGGGAACATTAAGCGCGTCGTTCTCGGTGAGAAAATCGGAACGATCGTCAAAGGGAGTGTAGACTAAATGCCACAATCGGTTAAGAAACATGCCGAGGAGCGCATGGATAAAGCCATCCAGGCCCTGAAGAGAGATCTTGCCACTCTTCGCGCCGGCAGAGCGACTCCTTCGCTGCTCGATCGGATTCAAGTGGAATATTACGGTGCGCCGACGCCGGTAAATCAGCTTGCCAACATCAACACGCCGGATTCCCGGACATTGATGATTCAGCCTTGGGACAAATCGTCTTTGTCCGATATCGAAAAGGCCATCCTAAAGTCGGATTTGGGCCTGACTCCGGCCAATGACGGAGTGGCGATTCGCCTGGTGATTCCTGCCTTGACGGAAGAAAGACGCGTCGAACTCGTAAAAATGACCAAGAAATTCGGCGAGGAGGCGAAAGTCGCCATCCGCAACATTCGCCGCGATGCCAACGACGACATCAAGAAGTTGGAAAAAACCGATATTTCGGAAGATGAATCTCATCGGCATCAAGAGGATATTCAAAAAACGACGGATAAATTTATCGCTGAAGTGGATAAGGTCCTCGTTGCGAAAGAAAAAGAGATCATGGAAGTATAAGAGACAACCATCGGCCCCTCCTATTACGGTGGGGTTTTGTCTCTTTTTCATCATCGGCTGGAGGAAAAGAAATGATCAAGTTATTTCAATCCTGGCGAAAAAAAGAAAATAGCAAAAAGCCTGTCAAGTTATCGGAGGACAATATCCCGGAGCATGTCGCTATCATTATGGACGGCAACGGGCGTTGGGCCAAAAAGCTCGGTTTGCCGCGCGCGGTTGGCCATCGGAACGGAATGAAAGCCGTAAAGAGGGCGACGATTGCTGCCGATGATTTGGGAGTTCGTATTTTGACGCTGTATGCTTTTTCAACGGAAAATTGGAAACGGCCCAAGGATGAAGTCGATTACCTGATGTCGCTTCCCCGGGAATTTTTGGCTTTGGAGCTTGAGGAACTGATCGAAAAAAATGTTCAGGTCCGTATGATGGGTTATACAAAGGAACTTCCCCAGCATACGATCGCAGCCATGGAGGAGGCGATCGCGAGAACCAAGGATAACACCGGACTTATTTTAAACTTTGCCTTGAATTACGGAGGCCGCCGGGAAATTGCCGAAAGCGTGCGGGAAATTGCGCGGGCGGTGGAAGCCGGGGAGCTTGCTCTTGAGGATATTACGGAGGATACGGTGCAATCCAGATTGCTGTCGGCGGGGTTGCCTGAGCCTGATCTCTTGATCCGAACCAGCGGAGAGCTGCGGTTAAGTAACTTCATGCTTTGGCAAACGGCTTACAGCGAGCTCTGGTTCCCCGAAGTGTATTGGCCTGAGTTCGGTGAAAAGCATATGATCGAGGCGGTCGCTGAATATCAGCGGAGATCTCGGCGGTACGGCGGGTTATCCTAGCTGGATGGAAGGTGTGTAGATTTGAAACAGCGCTTGATAACGGGAATTATCGCCGGGGGCTTATTTTTGGGAGTTTGCCTGATCGGCGGATTATCATATCATATTTTGATCTTGCTGATGGCTTTGATCGGTTATTACGAATTTGTGCGGATGACCAAGCAGCCCGCTTTTGGAGGCACCGCCTTATTGGGTTATTTGGGGGTCGCGTATTTGGCCTTCCCTTGGAAATTACTTGGTATCGTAATGCCGCTAAATACACTCGCGGTTCTTTGGATTCTGCTTCTATTGCTGCTGACCGTGACGGTCGTTACCAAAAATGAGGTGCCGATCGGACAGGCCGCTATGTTGTTTCTGGGGGCCGTCTATATCGGGATCGGCTTCTCCTCGATTGCCGAAACGCGGAATACTCCGGACGGTCACGGGTTATTCTGGACTTTCTTGATGCTGGCCGCCATTTGGAGCAGCGATGCCGGGGCGTATTTTACAGGCCGCCGATTCGGCCGGAATAAACTCTGGCCTGCAATCAGTCCGAACAAAACGGTGGAGGGCGCCATCGGCGGTATTGTTCTGGCGGTTGCGGCCGCGGTTATTTTTGCAGTTGCTTCCGGCGGGCTTTTGACGATCGGACGAGCTGTTGTTCTGGGCATTTCGGCCGCAGTGGTTGGGCAGATGGGCGACCTCATCCAGTCGGCCTACAAACGTATATACGGAATAAAAGATTCAGGCACGCTGCTGCCCGGACATGGCGGAATATTGGATCGCTGCGATAGCTGGATTATGGTGTTTCCATTCATACATATCCTCATGCTGCTACCAATGTAAGTTAAACAAGAAAAGTATCTTGGCTAGAGTGAGAAATGTTCTGGAAGAAACGTCGGAAGGACATTTCACACGGTAGCCTAATAAGACTCGAGGTGCGAGATGAAAAAGATAGCCATCATCGGCTCGACCGGCTCGATTGGTACCCAAACGCTGGACGTGGTGCGCGAGCATCCAGAGCATTTTCAAGTGGAGGGGGTGGCTGCCGGAGCGAATCTGGAATTGTTCGCGCAGCAGGTGAACGCATTCCGGCCGAAAAAAGCTTCGGTCGCCACGAAAGAGCTGGCGGATCGTCTTCGGCCGCAGTTGCCGCAAGGCGTAGAGCTCTTTTACGGAGAGCAAGGCCTTATCGAAGTGGCGGCGGGCACGGATGCGAATACCGTTCTCACCGCCATTGTCGGCAGCGCCGGGTTGCCGGCGACGCTTGCGGCAATTGAAGCCGGAAAACACATCGCTTTGGCAAACAAGGAAACCTTGGTCACAGCCGGGCATCTGGTTACGGCACTGGCACGCCGGAAGGGCGTCTCCCTGCTGCCGGTCGACAGCGAGCACTCGGCAATTTTTCAATGTCTGAACGGAGAAAACATCGACGAAGTACGGCAGATTACATTGACGGCTTCGGGCGGTTCATTCCGCGATTTGACCCGGGATCAGTTGCAAAACGTTACCGCAGCCGATGCGCTAAAGCATCCCAATTGGTCGATGGGGGCCAAAATCACGATCGACTCGGCTACCATGGTCAATAAAGGCCTGGAAGTGATCGAAGCCCACTGGCTGTTTGATCTTCCCTATGAACAAATCGGCGTGCTGCTGCACCCGGAAAGCATTATCCACTCTTTTGTGGAATATCGCGACGGAAGCGTGATCGCCCAGCTTGGGACCCCGGACATGCGGACCCCGATTCAATACGCGCTTTCCTATCCGCAGAGATGGTCGACCGACCGGAAAAGACTGTCGCTCGCCGAGGTTGGCAAGCTGCATTTTCGGGAGATGGATCTCGAACGCTTCCCGTGTTTAAGACTTGCCTACGAATGTGGTAAAATAGGGGGGACAGCTACTAGCGTTTTCAATGCCGCTAACGAAGTCGCCGTCGCCCGCTTTTTGAATGGAAGCATTCCGTTTCTGCATATCGAGACAATCCTTGAAACGGTGTTGTCCAGGCATGATGTCCAGCCGAATCCGGATCTGGAAGTTCTTCGGTCCGTTGATCGCTGGGCCCGGGACTTGGCTAAATCCATCTAGGGCGTATAAATTTTCCTCTAAAAGTACGGCGGCGGTATTCTCTTGTGCCTGATCGGAGAATAATGTTAATCTAGAAGGACGTTGGACGATCCGTGGCCAAAAGGAGGATGCTTACGATTGGAACTGCTTAAGATTATATTTTTGACGGTGCTTATGTTTTTTGTCATCGTCACTGTTCATGAATGGGGACATTATTTCTTTGCCAAACGCGCGGGCATTTTGGTCCGGGAGTTTGCAATTGGATTTGGACCGAAGCTGTTTTCTTATAAAAGGGATGAAACCCGGTTCACACTGCGGCTGCTGCCTTTTGGCGGTTATGCCCGAATGGCCGGGGAAGATCCGGAACTGGTTCAAATCGCCGTCGGACAAACTGTGGCGCTTCGCTTGGAAGGAGACACGGTTCGCCGGATTTATCTGGATCGACTCGACAGCCGCAAGAATGTAATTCGTGGCGAAGTGCAGCAGGTTGATTTGGAGGATGATTTGACGATCCGTCTGGATGTTGACGGCGAAGGGATTGCTTATCCGGTACACCCTCGGGCTGAGCTGGTCACCAAAGGCAAGGAAACGCAAATTGCGCCGAGAGACCGTCAGTATGGGAGCAAGACAGTCGGGCAGCGGGCTTTGTCCATTTTTGCCGGACCGCTCATGAACTTTGTGCTGGCTTTCGTGCTGTTTGCGCTTCACGTCCAAATGGCGGGCATCCCTCTGGAGAATCCCACCCATCTGGAAATCGGCGAAGTGATGAAAGGCATGCCGGCCGAGCAAGCCGGGCTTCAAGCGGGGGATATCGTCGAGTCGATCAACGGGACTCCGGTAGGTACCGATGCTAATAAGATGATCGAGATGATTCAGGCTTCGAAAAATAAAGCGATGGACTGGAAAGTGAAACGCGGTGATCAAAGCCTCTCCATTTCCATCACGCCAAAAGGCGCGGAGAACGAAGCCGGCAAAGTCGGCAGCTCCATCGTGACGTTTTTCCCGACCCGCAGTGCCTCCTTTGGGGAGACGTTTAAGGTAGCCGGGGACGACATGGTGAATACCACGAGGCTGATTTTCCAAGGCTTTCAGCAGCTTGTGAATCGCTTCTCGATGGATGATCTCGGCGGGCCGGTGCGTACGTTTGAAGTAACGGGCCAAATCGCTAAGCAGGGGATTACCCAGTTGACTCAATGGACGGCCATTCTGAGCCTGTACTTGGGGATATTCAATTTATTCCCGATTCCGGCGCTGGACGGAAGCCGTTTGATCTTCCTGGGAGTCGAGGCGCTGCGAGGCAAACCGATTGATCCAAACCGGGAAGGCATGGTGCATTTTATCGGCTTTGCGATGCTATTCCTGCTGATGATCGCGGTAACCTACAATGACATTCTGCGCTTGATTCGGGGTTGACCTTTAGAAGGACCGCGAGCACGCGCTTTACATGTTAAACTTGTGTTTTTGATAACGGGAGGACAAGGGTTCATATGGCAAATGAGGAGAAACAATTTGTAACTGAAATTACTCCACAGGGAGAAGATTTTTCCCGGTGGTATATCGATGTCATTAAAAAAGCGGACTTGATGGATTATTCCCCGGTGCGCGGATGTATCGTCTTCAAACCGGACGGTTATGAAATCTGGGAGCATATCCAGGCGGAGCTGGACCGGCGCTTTAAGGAAACGGGCCATCGCAACGCTTACTTCCCTTTGTTTATCCCGGAGAGCTTTTTCCAAAAGGAAAAAGAACACGTGGAAGGCTTCAATCCCGAGCTGCCATGGGTGACAGAAGCCGGTGGAGAGAAGCTGGAAGAACGGCTTGCTATTCGTCCGACTTCGGAAACCATGATCGGGCATATGTACGAAAAATGGATTCAATCATACCGGGATTTGCCGGTTCTGATCAACCAATGGGCCAATGTGGTGCGTTGGGAGAAAAGAACGCTGCCTTTCCTGCGGACCAGCGAATTTCTGTGGCAGGAAGGCCATACGGCCCATGAAAACGAGCAGGAAGCGCGCGAAGAAACGATGCGCATGCTGGAAGTTTATCGTGATTTCGTCGAGAACTACTTGGCAATTCCGGTGATTGAAGGACAAAAAACGCCGTCCGAGAAATTTGCCGGCGCAGTAGATACGTATTCCATTGAGGCTATGATGAAAGACGGACGCGCGGTACAAGCGGGGACATCGCATTATCTCGGCACGAATTTCGCCACCGCGTTTGATATTCAATATTTGAACCGCGACAATGTGCGCGAATATGTACACACCACTTCTTGGGGCGTCAGCACGCGTCTGATCGGTTCGCTGATCATGGTGCATGGCGACGATCGCGGTTTAGCTTTGCCGCCGAAGGTTGCACCGAAGCAGGTCATGATTATTCCGATCGGTCCGCCGAAAACGCGGGATGCGGTTGTAGGAAGAGCGGACGAACTGTTTGCGGAGCTGAAGAAGGCCGGCGTTCGCGTAGGCATCGACGACCGCGCGGACGTGCGCCCGGGCTGGAAGTTTAACGAATACGAAATGCGCGGCGTGCCGGTTCGTCTTGAAATCGGACCTCGCGATATGGAGAACGGCGTCTGCGTGCTCGTGTCGCGGATCAGCGGCGAGAAGAAAGTCATCCCGCAGGATCAGCTTGTGGAAGAGGTTAAAGCGATGCTGGAGCAGGTTCATAATGAAATGTACGAACGCGCCAAATCGTTCCGCGAAGAACATTTCTATTCTGTGGATTCACTCGACGAAATGAAAGCGAGCATCGAGGAAAAACGCGGGTTTACCTTGGCAGGCTGGTGCGGCTCGGAAGCTTGCGAACGCCATGTCAAAGATGAAACCGGGGCAACGAGCCGGAATATTCCGTTCAACCCGCAAGTGCACAAGAAAACATGCCTCGTGTGCGGGGAAGAAGCCAAACATACCGTCGTTTTTGCCAGGGCTTATTAAAAATTAGGCTGCAACTCATAAATTTGGTGTATGATCTTATTAGAGGATAAACACAAAAAAAGAGGGCTTCCGGCATCGGGCGCCGACAGGTTCAGCGTCTGTCGGATCTTGCGTCTGGAGCCCTTTTGATTTTTTGCGTCTTTATTCCTTGAATTCTACCAAATGTGATTTAATAGAAACATATTAAGTTGCTATTGCTGCATCTTTAGATTGGGGAGGAAGATATGACCGACACTCAGGAGAAGAGAAAACGGCTTGAGCTGCTGATGAAGCAGGCGGAAGTACCTGCCTCATTAATAGATCCTTATTTTCTCGACGGTTGGATTGATCAAGTCGAAGTAAGCCGAACCAACCGGGATTGGAAAATCTCGATCCGCAAACCATCGCTTGTTCCCGCGCAGGCGTATCGTACGTTCTGCTTGCGAATCAGGGAGCGTATGGAACACATTGCCCATATTGCTTTCGAATTTCATTACGGTAGCGATGTATCGGGTAGTGAGATCGTAACGGAATACTGGAAGCTATTCCTGGAGTGGGTTCAGCGGGAAATCCCGTCCGTCAACGGCTGGATGGCCAGAGCGGGCTTTGAGGTCGAGAATGACTTGGTTACCGTTACATTAGGGGATCAAGTGGCGCTGGAACTGGCGCGAAAGAAAAATATCGACCGGGCGATCACCGCTTTTTACGAGACTTACTTTGCCCTGAATCTACGGGTTAAGCTGCAAACCGGGGAAAACAGCACCGAAGCCTTTGAGGAGTTTCAGCAGCGCATCGTCGAGGAGGAACGCGAAGTTATCCAGCAAATGATGGAAAGCATGAGCGTGGAGGCTCCTCCAGAAGAGGTTGACGGGGAAGTAGTCAAGCTGCAAATCGGGTACGACATCAAGGAACAGCCGGTTCCGATTCAGCAAATCCAGGACGAAGAGAAGAAAATTACGATTCAGGGAACGATTTTTGGTCTGGATCGCAAGGAATTGCGCAACGGAAATACACTGTTTATGTTTTATCTGACCGACTTCTCCGACTCTCTTCAAATGAAGCTGTTCGCCAAAAATAAAGAGGATCTGAAAATTATGGGTCAGCTTGCCGACGGGAAATGGGTTAAAGCCCGCGGCAAAGTGGAGATGGACCGTTTCATGACGATTCCTGAACTAGTCATGATCCCGTCCGATCTGGTGGAAATCTCGCAGCCGGCGGGACGCAAAGATAATGCCGCGGAGAAGCGGGTCGAGTTCCATCTTCACACTACGATGAGCGCGATGGACGCGGTTACCCCGATTGCGGACTACGTGAAGATGGCCGCCAAATGGGGCCATAAAGCGATTGCCGTGACCGATCACGGCGGTGTACAGAGCTATCCGGATGCGGCAAAAGCGGCCAAAAAGAACGGCATCAAAATGATTTACGGCGTGGAAGCCAACGTGGTCAACGATAACGTGGCCGTTGTGCTAAACCCGCGCGAGGACGATTTGAAAACGGCGACCTACATCGTGTTCGATATAGAAACCACCGGTCTTTCGGTGACCCAGAACAAAATCATCGAAATCGCGGCGGTTAAAATTCAGGATGGTAAAGAGATTGACAGGTACGCTACTTTTGTAAACCCGCATGTGCGAATTCCTTACAATATTCAGCAACTGACGAATATAAACGACGATATGGTCAAGGACGCGCCGGATGTCGAGCCGGTGCTGCATGATTTCATCAAGTTTGCCGGGAAAGCAATCCTGGTGGCCCATAACGCCAGATTCGACGTTGGCTTCGTCAACGCCAAGCTGAAGGAGCTGGGCATTCCGGAGATGAACAATCCGGTGCTTGATACGCTCGAGCTTGCCCGGATGCTTTTTCCGACGCTGAAAAATCACCGTTTGAATACGCTGGCGGCTAAATATAAAGTTTCGCTCGAAAACCATCACCGGGCCATCGATGATACGCTAGCGCTTGCAGAAATTATGAATGGACTGCTGGAAGACGCCGCCAAGATCGAAGGCTTCACGAAGCTGAACCGGCTGAACGACAAGGTCGGCAAGGACTTATCCAACGCCCGTCCGTTCCACTGCGGCATTTACGCTTTAAATATGACCGGCAAGAAAAATTTGTTCAAGCTGGTTTCGCAGTCGCACACCGATTATTTCAAGCGAGTTCCCAGCATTCCGAAATCCAGGCTGGTTGAAATGCGGGAAGGCTTGCTCATCATTTCCGGATGCGAAAAAGGCGAGTTTTTCGAAACCGTCTTAAATAAATCGCTTGAAGAGGCGGAGGCGGTCGCCGAGTTCTACGACGTGCTGGAAATCCAGCCGTTAACGATGTATATGCATTTGGTGGAAAAGGGCTTGGTAGGCAGCGTGGAAGAACTGGAAACGGCGCTGCGCAAAATCGTGGAGATTGGAGCCAAGCTCGGCAAGCCCGTAATCGCCACCGGCAACGTGCATTATCTGGACCCGCGCGACAAGCTATTCCGCGATATTACGATCCACGGGATCACCGGTTTTAGTCCGCTTAAGGATATCCGCAAGCCGGACGCTCATCTCCGGACCACTGAGGAAATGCTGGAGGAGTTCGCTTTTCTGGGTAAAGAAAAAGCCCATGAAGTGGTCGTTACGAACACTTCCGAGCTTGCCGATTCCTTTGAAGTGCTTGAGCTGTTCCCGGACAAGCTGTATACGCCGATCATCGAAGGTGCGGATGAAGAAATTCGCGAAACCTGTTACAACACAGCGAAAACGATATACGGGGAAGAACTGCCGGAGGTTGTTGTCAAACGGCTGGAGAAAGAGCTTGAGCCAATTATCAAATACGGCTTCTCGGCCAACTATCTCATTTCCGAACGGCTCGTCAAAAAGTCGAATCAGGACGGTTATCTCGTTGGTTCCCGGGGTTCGGTAGGTTCCTCCGTCGTCGCCATGTTCCTTGGCATTTCCGAAGTAAACCCGCTCCCGGCGCATTACATATGCCACAATCCGGAATGCAAGTACAGCGAGTGGTTTTTGGACGGCAGCGTGCCGAGCGGGTTTGACCTTCCAAACAAAATCTGTCCGAAATGCGGCGAAATGCTCAAAGGGGAAGGACATGACATTCCTTTTGAAACATTCCTTGGATTTAAGGGAGACAAGGTGCCCGATATCGATTTGAACTTTTCCGGGGAATATCAGCCACAAGCACATAACTTTACGAAGGTGATGTTTGGCGAGAAGAACGTGTTCCGGGCCGGCACGATCGGTACGGTAGCGGAGAAAACCGCGTTCGGTTTCGCCAAAAAGTATGAGGAAGAGCATAATAAGCATTGGCGCGGAGCCGAGCTGAATCGGCTGGCCGCCGGCTGTACCGGAGTAAAGCGCAGTACTGGCCAGCATCCCGGCGGGATCGTCGTCGTGCCGGATTATATCGATGTAGAGGATATTACGCCGGTGCAGTACCCGGCCGACGACACGGAAGCGGAATGGAAGACAACGCACTTTGATTATCACGCCTTTGACTCCAACTTGCTGAAGCTCGATATTCTGGGCCATGATGATCCGACCATGATGCGGATGCTGCAGGATTTAACCGGACTCGATCCGACGACCATTCCGATGAACGACCCGAAGGTCATGAGCATGTTCAATTCTACCGAATCGCTGGGAGTTGCCCCGGAACAGATTCGGACTCCCGTGGCCACTTACGGCATCCCGGAAATGGGGACGAAATTCGTGCGGCAGATGCTGATCGAATCCCATCCGTCTTCGTTTGCCGACCTTTTGCAAATCTCCGGGCTGTCGCACGGTACCGGCGTATGGCTCGGCAACGCGCAGGATTTGATCAAAAACGGCACCTGCAACATTAAGACCGTTATCGGCTGCCGTGACGATATCATGTTATATCTGATTTATAAAGCGGGAATGGATGCCGGACTGGCCTTTAAAATTACGGAAAGCGTGCGGAAAGGCAAGGGCTTGACTCCGGAATGGATCGAAGAAATGAAGAAATGCAAAGTGCCTCAGTGGTACATCGATTCCTGCTTGAAGATTCAGTACATGTTCCCAAAAGCGCATGCTACGGCATATGTTATTTCTGCGGTACGTACCGCTTATTACAAGCTGTATCACCCGATCGAATATTATGCGACCTACTTCTCCGTACGCGGGGAAGAATTTGATATCGAGCTGTGCTGCCAGGGATACGAGGCCATTTACCGCAAAATCGAGGAAATCGAGCAAAAGGGCTTTCAGGCCCAGCCAAAGGAAAAAGCCAGTCTGCCGATTCTGGAAATGGCGCTGGAAATGACGGCTCGCGGGTTCCATTTCAAACCTATCGATTTGTACCGCTCGGATGCGACGCGCTTTACCGTCGACGGCGATTCGCTCATTCCGCCGTTTTCCGCGCTTGCGGGAATCGGCGATAACGCGGCGCGCAATATTGCGGCGGCCAAAGAGCAAGGCGAATTCCTCTCCATTGAGGATTTTCAGCAGAAATCCAAAGCAAGTAAAACGATCGTCGAACTGCTCGGAACGATGGGATGCTTCCGCGGTTTGCCGGAGAGCAACCAGCTTTCGTTGTTCTGACGGCTCGGAATGCGCCTAAGTAAAGGTCTCTTACTTGTCACTCCTACTGGACTATGTTATAATTTTTTTGGTAATCATGGAGATAGAACCGTTGTTTAAAGAGTGGGGAAACCCACTCTTTACTCTTTGGTATACAGGAATGAACCATTATGGAGGTAATGTAAGCTTGAGCACACCAAAGATCAAAGCGGCCGTCGAACAAATGGTCACGCCTTTTTTGGAGGAAAACGGCTTTGAACTGGTAGACGTGGAATACGTCAAGGAAGGAAGCAACTGGTTCCTTCGCGTATTCGTGGATAAAGACGGAGGCATCGATATCGATGACTGCGGCCGCATCAGCGAATACTTAAGCGAAAAGCTCGACGAGAATGATCCGATCCCTTCCGCTTATTTTCTGGAGGTTTCTTCTCCGGGAGCGGAGCGTCCGCTGAAAAAAGCGGAAGATGTCACAAAAGCCGTAGGCAAAGATGTGTTTGTCACTACATACGAACCGGTTGATGGCCTGAAAGAGTTTGAAGGCCGGCTTCTTTCCTTTGCGGGCGACGAATTGGTTGTCGAGGTCGGGAAGAAAAGCCACACGATTCCTTACGGCAAAGTAGCCAGCGCCAGATTGGCCATTATTTTCTAAAATGCAGCCGGATTCGAAATTGATAGGTAGATTATGAAAGGGGGAACTCGAGGCAAATGAGTATGGATTTTATCGATGCCTTGAATGAATTGGAGAGGGAAAAGGGAATCAGCAAAGATATTTTGTTTGAAGCGATCGAGGCTGCGCTGATTTCCAGCTACAAACGGAATTTCAATACTGCGCAAAATGTGCGTGTTGATATGAACCGCCAAACGGGAGCCATCAAAGTATATGCCCGCAAGCTTGTTGTGGAAGAAGTGCTTGATCCGCGCACGGAGATTTCGCTTCCGGCCGCCCGCGAGATTAATCCGAACTTCCAGCTTGACGACATCAGCGAAATCGAAGTGACGCCTCGCGACTTCGGACGCATTGCGGCGCAAACCGCCAAGCAGGTCGTGACGCAGCGTATCCGCGAAGCGGAGCGGGGTCTCATTTACAACGCTTTTGTGGAGAAGGAAGAAGACATCGTAACCGGGATCGTGCAGCGTCAGGATCTTCGCAACATTTACGTTGATCTTGGCAAAATCGAAGCGCATCTGCCGCTGAACGAGCTGATGCCAAACGAGAAATTCAAGCACGGCGACCGGATCAAGGCTTACATCACCAAAGTTGAAAATACGACGAAGGGTCCGCAAATTTTGCTGTCCCGCACACATCCGGGCCTTCTAAAGCGTCTGTTTGAGCTCGAAGTGCCGGAAATTTTTGACGGTGTGGTTGAGATTCGTTCCGTAGCGCGCGAAGCCGGCTTCCGCTCCAAAATCGCGGTATTTTCCCGCAACACGGAAGTGGATCCGGTAGGATCCTGCGTAGGACCGAAAGGAACCCGCGTACAGACGATCGTTAACGAGCTCCGCGGCGAGAAGATCGACATCGTCCGTTTTTCGGAGAGCGTCGAGGAATATGTCGCCAATGCCCTGAGCCCGTCCCGTGTGCTGGAGGTTCAGGTGTTCGAAGCTGAGAAAATGGCCCGCGTCATCGTTCCTGATTATCAGCTTTCCCTGGCGATCGGGATCAAGGGGCAAAACGCCCGTCTGGCGGCCAAATTGACCGGCTGGAAAATCGACATCAAGAGCGAGACTCAGGCGGAAGAGGAATTCGGCAGAGAAAGAACCGATCTGGGCGAATTGCCGCAAGATTCCGTTTCCGTAGATTAAAAACGGGGGGGATGATCGATGAAGCCTAGAAAAGTACCTTTGCGCAAATGCGTGGCTTGTCAGGAAATGATGCCCAAGAAGTCCCTGATCCGCATTGTGCGTTCCCCGGAAGGGGATGTTTCGATAGATCTGACCGGCAAGAAGTCGGGGCGCGGAGCGTATTTATGCGGCAAAGTTGCGTGCTTCAAGCTGGCTCATAAGAACCGGGCGCTCGACCGCGCGCTGAAAGCGCCGGTCGGCCCCGAGGTTTATGAGCAGCTTGCCCGCGATTTTCTGGCGGTTGAAGACGAATTCCTTGCCGCTCAGTCTCAGCCCGATGAGGACGAGGAAGCCGTTGAATAAGGCGCTATCCAATCTTGGGCTAGCTATGCGGGCCGGCAAGCTCGTCACCGGGGATGAAATCGTCATGAAGTCGATTCGGTCTTCGGAGGCCAAGCTGGTCATTGTCGCAAAAGATGCATCTGCCAATACTCACAAGAAATTCCGCGATAAATGCGGGACCTACAAGATACCTTTGATTATCGGGTTTGACCGGGAAGAGCTCGGATCCAGTGTGGGAAAACCGGAACGGGTCATTCTGGCGCTAACCGATCAAGGGTTTGCCGATATGATTCGAAAAGCGATCGTGAAAACGTCGGAGGTGGAGTATATTGAGTAAACAAGATAACAAAGATAAGCTCAGGGTGTACGAATATGCCAAGTCACTCAACATGAGCAGCAAAGAAATTATTACGATTCTTAAGCGTCTTAATATCCCGGTCAATAACCATATGAGCGTAATGGAGAACGACGCCGTATCGAGCGTCGAGCAATTCTTCAAGGATATTAAGAACAACGCCGCGGCGAAGCGGGAAAATACCGGACGCGCTGAAGCTACAGCCAAAACGTCGGCTTCGGTTTCCGCAGGAGGAAGCCATGCGCCGAAAACTCCGGCCGGAGAAGGAACCGGCCAGCGCGGAGGGCAAGTTCGTCAAGTTCAGGATCATAAACCGGGTCACAGCAGTAACAAAAATCAACAGGAAAAGCAGGTAAGCATGAATAATAGAACACAAAACATCCAAACTGTAACAACGGGCAGCTCCCAAGCTACCCAAGAAAGAACCAGTCGTCCAGCCAGTGGCAATCAGCAGCACTCCCGTCCGCAAGGACAAGGACATTCCCAAGGCGGTCCATCCGGACGTAGCTCTCAGCCACATCATAACCAAGGCGGAGGACAAAACCGCAATGAGTCGGCGGCTTCGCGTCCTCAATCGGGCGGCGCCAACCGCGGCCCGCAATCGAGCAGTCCAAGCCGCAGTCCGCAATCACAAGGCCGGACCAACTCCGGGGGAAATAGCAGCTTTGGAGGCAACTCCGGCGGAGGTTTTAGCGGCGGCAGAAGCCAAGGTCAAGGACAAGGCGGTCAGGGACAAGGTAGTCAGGGTCAAGGCCAGGACAGAAGACGAGGCGGCAACAACGGCAATAACCGCCCGAATCAAAGAAGTTTTGATGACAACAGATCAGGCAACTTCAGAAATAACCGCGGCGGCGGCAAAAACGGCCGTGGCGGAAAAGGCGGCTTCCAACAGCCTCCTCGCGAAAAAATCGACAACACACCGAAAAAAATTATCGTGCGCGGCACGATGACAGTTGGCGAAACGGCCAAACTGCTGCATAAAGACGCTTCCGAAGTCATCAAGAAGCTGATTTTGCTTGGCGTTATGGCAACAATCAATCAGGAGCTTGATATCGACACGATCCTGCTTTTAGCCGGAGATTTCGGTGTAGAAGTAGAAGTGAAAATTCCGGTAGAGGACGACCGCTTCGAAACGCTGGAAGAGGTTGATGATGAAGCAGATCTGTTGGATCGTCCGCCAGTCGTAACCATTATGGGTCACGTTGACCATGGTAAAACAACGCTTCTTGACGCGATTCGTTCCACGAATGTAACGGGCGGAGAAGCCGGCGGGATTACCCAGCATATCGGTGCTTATCAAGTTGAAATCAACGGGAAGAAGATCACCTTCCTGGATACGCCTGGCCATGAAGCGTTTACCGCCATGCGTGCTCGCGGAGCGCAGCTTACCGATATTACGATTATCGTGGTTGCAGCGGATGACGGTGTAATGCCGCAGACGGTTGAAGCCGTTAACCATGCCAAAGCGGCAGGTTTGCCAATTATCGTAGCTGTCAACAAAATTGACAAGCCGGGCTCTAATCCGGACAAAGTCAAACAGGAATTGACCGAATACGGACTCGTTCCGGAAGAATGGGGCGGCGACACGATTTTCGTCAATGTCTCTGCCAAACAAAAGATCGGCCTGGAAGGGCTGCTCGAAATGATTCTGCTGGTTGCAGAAGTGAACGAGTACAAAGCCAATCCGGACAAACGCGCTCGTGGCGCCGTTATTGAAGCCGAGCTCGACAAGAGCCGCGGACCAGTTGCCCGCATATTGGTGCAGCATGGTACGCTGAAAGTCGGCGACGCATTTGTCGCAGGCAACTGCTTCGGACGCGTTCGCGCCATGGTGAATGATAAAGGACGCCGTCTTAAAGAAGCCGGACCATCGACACCGGTTGAAATTACCGGTTTGACGGAAGTGCCGCAAGCCGGCGATCCGTTCATGGTCTTTGAAGATGAACGCAAAGCCCGTTCAATCGCTGACAAACGCGCAATTGCGCAGCGTCAAAGCGATCTTGGAGTCAATACGAGAGTTACGCTTGATGACTTGTTCCGCCACATTAAAGAAGGCGAAATCAAGGATTTGAACGTCATCATCAAAGCAGACGTGCAAGGTTCGGTGGAAGCACTTAAAGGTGCTTTGGAAAAAATCGAAGTCGAAGGCGTGCGCGTGAAAATTATTCACAGCGGTGCCGGAGCAATCACAGAATCCGACGTCATTCTTGCAGCGGCATCTAATGCCATTGTGATCGGTTTCAACGTTCGTCCGGATACACAAACAAAAGCGACTGCAGATCAAGAGAAAGTTGATATTCGCCTGCACCGGGTTATATATAACGCGATTGAAGAAATTGAACAGGCGATGAAAGGAATGCTTGATCCGGTTTATAAGGAAACCGTGATCGGTCATGCCGAAGTCCGCAATACGTTTAAAATCAGTAAAGTGGGCACGATCGCGGGTTGTATGGTTACCGACGGGAAAATTACCCGTTCTGCGGAAATGCGCTTGATCCGCGACGGTATCGTTATATTCGAAGGGAAGATCGATTCTCTGAAACGTTACAAAGACGACGCCAAGGAAGTTGCGCAAGGTTATGAATGCGGAATTACGCTTGATAACTATAACGACCTCAAAGAGGGCGACGTGATTGAAGCATTCATTATGGAAACCGTCGAACGGAAGTAAGGTGAGGTGGCATAAATGGCTAAAAATCGTACCGGCCGCGTAGGCGAACAAATTAAAAAGGAACTTAGCGTGCTCATCCAGACCGAACTCAAAGATCCGCGCATCGGATTTGTTACGGTGACCGGGGTCGATGTGACATCTGATTTGTCGCAGGCCAAAGTTTATTTAAGCGTATTTGGCGACGAAGAAAAGAAGAACGAATCGCTGAAAGGGCTGGAAAAAGCAAACGGCTTCCTCAGAACGGAGCTTGGTAAGCGAATTCAGCTTCGCCATACGCCGGAGCTGATTTTCAAAATCGACGAGTCCATCGCATACGGCAGCAGGATCGAGAAGCTGCTTGGCGATATTTCGCACGAGGATCAAAAATAGAATTTAAAGGAGACGGCAATGCAGACCAATGAACGGGAGTTCCGGCAGAGCGAGCAATTTTTGACGGAACATGATGATTTCCTGGTAGTGGCGCATGTACAGCCGGACGGAGATGCAGTCAGTTCCACCCTTGCGGTGGGCTGGCTTCTCTCATGTCTGGGTAAAAAATACGTAATGGTCAATGAAGGCTCCATTCCGAAACGTATGGCTTATTTATGGGAATCGGACCAAATCATCGATTTGTCGGCGCAACCGCTTGAGAAAAAATATAGCCATGTCATCTGCGTCGATTGTGCGGATTTCAAACGTGTCGGAAAAACCCGGGATTTTTTTGCGGACGACGTGCAAATTTTGAATATTGATCACCATCCGACAAATGATGGTTATGGCTTAGTGAATCTGATCGTGCCGACTGCCGCCGCGACGGCGGAAATTTTGTTCGATCTGATCGCGTACATGGGTTTGGAATTGAACCGGGAGGTGGCGACCGCAATCTATACCGGACTCCTTACGGATACCGGGGGATTTCGTTATGCCAACACCTCGCCGAAGGTCATGGCGACCGCGTCCAAATTGCTTGAATATGGAGTTGACGGTCCCGGACTTTCAGAACTGTTGCTGGAGCAAGTGACGCTGCCGCAGCTTCTTTTGCTGACCCGGGCTTTAAACGGACTGAAGATAACGGAGGACGGCAAGATCAGCTGGGTGTCGGTCACGGATGAGGATTTGAAAGCAACCGGCGCAATTCATGAAGATATGGAGGGGATCGTGAATTATCCCCGCAATATCCAAGGCGTGGAAGTTGGCCTTTTGTTCAAAGTGATCGATGAGACTGCCGTCAAAGTCAGCATGCGTTCCGCAGGAAATGTCGACGTTTCTTTGGTTTCCAAAAGCTTTGGCGGAGGCGGGCATGTTCGCGCGGCGGGGGCACGAGTGGAAGGGACCCTGGATGATGTGGTTGCCCGGGTTGTGGAGCAGGTGAACCAGCAGTTATGAATCATTCTTACGAAGGTATTTTGCCGATCCACAAGCCGGCAGGTTTTACTTCCCATGATGTGGTGGCGAAATGCCGCGGCATTCTTAAGATGAAGAGAATCGGTCATACCGGCACGCTGGATCCGGCCGTAACAGGGGTGCTGCCTTTGTGCTTAGGCCGCGCGACGCGCATGGTCGAGTATTTGCAGGAGCTTCCTAAAGAATACAACGCAACACTGGTGCTTGGAATCGCTACCGATACGGAGGATATGACCGGCACTGTAATTGAGAGCTTGGATCGTGTTTCCGTGACGGAGGAGACGGTGCAGGGCGTACTGGAACGTTTTATGGGCACGATCTCGCAAATTCCTCCGATGTATTCGGCGCTTAAGCAGGACGGCAAACGGTTGTACGAGCTGGCGAGAGAAGGCAAGACGGTGGAGCGCAAGCCGCGCGAAGTGACGATTCATGAGCTTGAATTAACCGGATTTGATCCGGAGGGTCCTCATCCGAAGCTGTCTTTTCGGGTGTTGTGCTCCAAAGGAACTTATATTCGTACTTTATGCGTTGATATCGGGCGGGCGCTTGGCGTTCCTGCGGTCATGGCGGAGCTGAAACGGACGATGTCCGCCGGGATGACGGAAGCGAACTGCCTGACGATGGAGGAAGTGGCGCAGCACGTTATGGACGGAACGCTAGAGTCCTGCCTGCTTCCCGTTGATAAAGCGGTAGAGCATTTGCCGGGACATATTGTCGCCGAAGAAAAGATGCAAGCGGCGCTCCAGGGACAGCGCCTGTCCTCCGACGCGGTACAGCCGCGCCCCGAGCTAGGGGCGACGATTCGACTGTACGGTCCGCAGCGGCAGTTTTTAGGGATTTTTCGCGTGGAGGAGCCTACAGGAGCGGTTAAGCCCGTTAAGGTATTCCTTCCTGAATGAAGAATAGAAGAATTGTGCCAATTCGAGTGGAATTGCAGGTGAGACAATCATGGAAACCATTACTTTATCCTATCCATTAACAGAACCATTTATTGCGCAGTATGCTAAGCCGCAGGTGCTTGCCATCGGGCAATTCGACGGTCTACACCTTGGGCACGCCAGCGTGATTGAGGCGGCGGTCAAGCTGGCCGCGCAGTCGGGTCTTCCGGCTTCGGTCATGACTTTCCATCCCCATCCGAAAGAAGTCATGAAAAAAGGCGACTATGAAGGATATCTGACTCCACCTCTTGTGAAAGAGCAAATTTTACGGAATATGGGGCTGGATTATGTATATATCGTAGAGTTTAATGACGCTTTTTCCCAAGTGAGTCCGGAGCATTTCGTATCCCGGATGCTCGTTCCCATGCAGGTACATACGGCGGTGGTCGGTTTTGATTTCCGTTACGGCTATAAAGGCGAAGGCGATGCCGGTATGCTGCGTGAATTAAGCGAGGATACGCTGGAGGTATGCACCGTGTCTCCGTTCCTGATCGGCGAAGAAAAAGTCAGCAGCTCGGGCATCCGCAAGGCGCTGCAGGAGGGCGATATCAATTTGGCCAACCGCTTCCTGGGGCGGCCTTATAACCTGAACGGAATCGTGATGCACGGCGAGAAACGGGGAAGATTGCTCGGGTTCCCGACGGCCAATCTTGAGTTAAGCGAGCATTTTGTGCATCCCATTACCGGCGTTTATGCCGTCAAAGCGGAGCACAAAGGAACCCGTTATTCCGGCGTGATGAATGTTGGCGTCAAGCCGACCTTTCACAGCGATGCTACGATCCCGACGTTTGAAATCCATCTGTTCGATTTCAGCGGCGACTTGTACGGCGAAGCCATGTCGGTTGAACTGATCGGCTTCATTCGCCGGGAGCGCAAATTCGGTTCCATGGACGAATTGATTGCGCAAATTTCCAAGGATGCCGAGACGGCCAAAAGTTTATTGCAAGACATCCGATAATCCGGACTAGCGGCATTTACTTTTATTCTTGAGTTATGGTATACTGTCTTACGTTGTCACAACGGAGGACCTTGGTTTTCCGCTTGTTGCCGCAATTAACCTTAGCTTGGTTGATCGGTCTCACCACCCGCAACGAGGCTAACGGCGATTTTGAAAAGGAGGTGAACAGGATGGCATTGACTCAAGAACGTAAACAACAATTGATTGAAGCGCACAAAACTCATGAATCCGACACCGGATCCCCAGAAGTGCAAATTGCTATCCTTACGGAGAACATCGTGAATTTGACGGACCACTTGCGCACGCACAAGAAGGACCATCATTCCCGTCGCGGTCTTCTGAAAATGGTTGGTCAACGTCGTAAATTGTTGGCTTACTTGAAGAACAAAGACGTGAAACGTTACTCCGCTTTGATCGAGAAACTCGGATTGCGTCGCTAATTCGGACATGTTTTACAGAAGCAGCCTGGTTGCCGCCGGATCGCAAGATTTGCGTTCGGCCGCGGCCGGGTTGCTTTTTAAAATACATATTCCGTTTTTCGATAACTGCAAACATCGTGATTATTGGGAGCTCCGTCAGGAGCTTTTGTTGTGAGCGGGACAAGTTCTCATTTCACCGGCACAACGGCTAAACCGCCGCCGGATGTTTTCTGCTTCTTATGAATTGATCAAAAGCAGGAAATAATGAACTCTGTACCGAACTTATTTGTGATAAGGAGGGATTTCATGGAGAATCATGTGAAAATGCAGTTGGGGGGAAGACCTCTAATTCTGGAAACCGGCCGTTTGGCCAAGCAGGCGAACGCGGCGGTAATGGTGCGTTATGGCGATACGGCCGTGCTGTGTACCATAACGGCGTCGCAGGAGCCCAAGGATCTGGACTTTTTTCCGCTGACCGTCAACTATGAAGAAAAGCTGTATGCCGTAGGTAAAATCCCCGGAGGGTTCATTAAGAGGGAAGGTCGTCCCAGCGAGAAAGCGATTCTTGCCAGCCGGTTGACCGACCGTCCGATTCGTCCGCTGTTTCCGGAAGGATTCCGCAATGACGTGCAAATCGTGAACCTTGTAATGAGCGTGGATCAGGACTGCGAGCCGGAAATCGCTGCCATGATCGGAACTTCCGCAGCACTCAGCATTTCGGACGTTCCTTTTAACGGACCGATTGGCGGGGTTGCCGTAGGCCGCATTAACGGGGAATTCATCATTAATCCGAATGTGGCTCAGCAGGAAATCAGCGACATCTATGTCGTTGTGGCCGGTACCAAAGACGCGATCATGATGGTAGAGGCCGAAGCTAACGAAGTGCCTGAAGAAGTTATGCTGGAAGCGATTATGTTCGGGCATGATGAAATCAAGAACATCGTCAATGTGATTGAAGAGCTCGTCAAAATCGCAGGCAAAGAAAAAATGGAAGTGAAGCTGCACAGCGTAAACGAAAACGTGAATCAGGAAGTTCGCGGTTTTGCCGCCGAACGTCTCGTGGAAGCCGTTAAAATCGCCGAGAAGCATGCTCGTCAGGATGCGATCGATGCAGTTAACGACGAAACCGTGGCTTATTTTGCGGAGAAGTACATAGAATCTCCCGAACTATTGGCCGACGTGAAAGAAGTGCTTCACGATATCGTCAAAGAAGAAGTGCGCCGCTTGATTACGCATGATAAAGTCCGTCCGGACGGCCGCATGCTGAACGAAATTCGTCCGATCGAATGCGATATCAATCTGCTGCCGCGTACACACGGCTCCGGCTTGTTTACTCGCGGTCAAACGCAGGCTCTCAGTATTTGTACGCTTGGCGCTTTGGGCGACGTGCAAATTTTGGACGGTATCGATCTGGAAGAGTCCAAACGGTTCATGCACCATTACAACTTCCCGCCGTTCAGCGTGGGCGAAGCTCGTCCGCTGCGCGCACCGGGACGCCGCGAAATCGGGCATGGAGCGCTCGGAGAACGGGCCCTTTCCAAAGTTATTCCGCCGGAAAGCGAATTCCCGTACACGATTCGCCTCGTATCCGAAGTGCTTGAATCGAACGGTTCCACTTCCCAAGCCAGCATTTGCGCCAGCACCCTGGCAATGATGGATGCGGGCGTGCCGATCAAAGCTCCGGTTGCGGGCGTGGCGATGGGTCTGATCAAAGACGGAGAACATGTATCCATTCTTACGGATATTCAAGGCATGGAAGACCATTTGGGCGACATGGACTTTAAAGTGGCGGGCACCTCGGAAGGCGTAACCGCGATTCAAATGGACATCAAGATCGACGGGATCGACCGCCAGATTTTGACCGATGCGCTGAAGCAAGCCCGTGAAGGCCGGATGTTCATCCTTTCGAAAATGCTGGAACGCATTCAAAAGCCGAAGGAACATCTGTCGCAGTATGCGCCTAAGATCCTCATCATGAACATCAATCCGGATAAAATCCGCGATGTCATCGGGGCCGGCGGCAAAATCATCAACAAGATCATCGAGGAAACCGGCGTGAAGATCGATATCGAACAAGACGGCCGCGTATTCATTGCCTCCGCCAATGAGGAAATGAACAACAAAGCACGCTCGATCATCGAAGGCATCGTCAAAGAAGTGGTGGTTGGCGAGATCTATGTCGGTACCGTAAAGCGGATCGAAAAATTCGGAGCATTTGTGGAAATTTTGCCGGGTAAAGACGGTTTGGTGCATATTTCCCAATTGTCGACCGAACGTGTCGGTAAAGTTGAGGACGTTGTAGCCATCGGCGATACGATCACCGTAAAGGTGACCGAAATCGACCAGCAAGGCCGCGTCAATCTTTCCCGCAAAGCGGTTCTGACCGCTGAAACGGAAAAATCCCCTTCCTAACATTTGCATAGAAATCGTGGTATGCGGGAAAAGAGACAGAATGAATCAATTCTGGCTCTTTTTTAATGCCTTCCTATTGCTCCTCCCGCTCCCGGCTTGCATAAATCGGGACTTGCCTACATATAAATGGGGACAAAGCCGGATTGAAGGGATGAGCGGTAAATGAGTCGGATGAAGTTCGCGGTAGTATCGGGTTGCATCCTCCTTGTCCTGGTACTGGGGCAATTTGCCGGTATCAGGGATTTTGTGAACGGCGGCGGAGGGAACCAGGGCGCTTTTGCTTTTAAGCTGTTCAAGGAAAGTGAACGGGACACCGCACTCCTTGCCAAAATTCGCGAGGAAGCGGCAAGTAAGCGGGTTGAACCGATTGACGCGACCGTAGACCGGGTGTGGAAGGCGATCCCGGGATATAACGGACTTGAAGTGGATATTGACGGTACGTACGCCAAAGCCCGGACCAGTACGCCCGGAACGGAAATCAATTATATCTATAAAGAGATCAAACCGAAGGTAGGTCTTGAGGATTTGGGGCCCTATCCTATATACAAGGGAAATCCCAATAAGCCTATGGTCGCGCTTATGATTAATGTGGCGTGGGGCAACGAATATATCGTTCCGATGCTGGACACTTTGGATGAGGCTAAAGTCAAAGCCACCTTTTTTCTCGACGGCAGCTGGCTAAGCAAAAATGCGGAGTTGGCAAAGGAAATTCAAAAAAGAGGCCACCAGATCGAGAATCACGCCTACTCTCATCCCAATATGAGCCAACTCGAAGCGAACCGTGCCCGGTTGGAAATCTCCAAAACGAAAGATCTGTTGAAGGAGAAGCTGGGCGTGGAGAACCGCTGGTTTGCGCCGCCTTCGGGGGATTTCAACGACCGGACAGTAAAGCTGGCTGCGGAGCAAGGCTTGAAAACGGTGCTGTGGACGCTTGATACGGTTGACTGGAGAAACCCGCCCGCTTCCTCCATCGTGACCAAAATCGCCGGAAAAGCGGAGCCGGGGTCATTGATTTTGATGCATCCGACGGCGTCTTCGCGGGACGCATTGAAGGGCATGATCCAAGCGATTCGCAGCAAAGGACTTGCGCTTGGAACCGTAGAAGAGACTTTGTCCTCCGACCGGGTTAACATCCCCAAGAGTTGAGAAGGGCTCCTTTTTTTGATACGATAGTGGGTGGCTCAGCTAATCAAAATGGAATCATATTCCTCGTCAATCCGCTGACGCAGTTTTTACTTATGACGCTAATCTTTTAGGAGGACCTTTCGTGAAGAGAACGCAGTTAAAAAACGGCCTCCGGGTGGTTATGGAGAAAATACCGACCTGCCGCTCGGTGTCGTTCGGCATATGGGTCAAAACGGGATCGCGCAATGAACGCCCCGAACTCGGCGGAATCTCGCATTTTATCGAACACATGCTGTTCAAGGGAACGGAACGATTCAGCGCCAAGGATATCGCCGAACAATTCGACGCGATCGGCGGCAACGTCAACGCGTTTACGTCCAAGGAGTATACTTGCTTCTACGCCAAGGTACTCGATGAGCACTTGCCGATCGCGGTTGATGTGCTCTCCGACATGTTTTTCCGTTCGCAATTTGACGGTGAGGAACTGCGGAAGGAAAAAAACGTGATTTTGGAAGAAATCTCGATGTACGAAGATACTCCGGACGATATGGTTCACGATCTGGTGTCTGCGGCAGCGTATGGCGATCATCCGCTAGCTTTTCCGATTTTGGGCACCGAAGGGCAGTTGCTTCCCATGGAACCGGATCATCTTCGCGCTTACATGGCCGAGAAATACACGATTGAAAACACGGTGATCAGCGTGGCCGGCAATATTGACGACGGCATTCTCGAACTGCTGGAGCGGTATTTCGGGGACTTCGCCAATCATGGACCGGCTGATACGCTCGCCGCGCCGTCCTTTCTCGGGGAACTCAAATTCCATAAGAAAAAAACGGAGCAGAACCATATCTGCTTGTCTTTTCCCGGGTTATCGGTGGGTGACGACAAGCAATATGCGATGGTGCTGCTTAACAATGCGCTCGGCGGGGGGATGAGCTCCCGGCTGTTTCAGGAAATCCGTGAAAAACGCGGACTTGCTTATTCGGTATATTCATACCATAGCTCCCACGCTGACAGCGGACTTTTTACCGTATATGCGGGCACGGCTCCGAAGCAAACGAAAGAAGTGCTGGATCTGACCAAAGAAATCCTGCATGAGGTCTCCCAAAAGGGGATCAGCGACAGCGAACTCCGCAAAGGCAAAGAGCAGTTGAAAGGCAGCTTGATCCTCAGCCTGGAGAGCACCAGCAGCCGCATGAACCGGCTCGGCAAAAACGAGCTGATGACCGGCCGCCATTTTACGCTGGATGAAATGATCGCCCGGATTGAAGCGGTGACGATGGACGACGTGAACGCCGTGATACGTGAAATGTTTAAGCAGCCTTTCTCGCTGGCTATGGTAGGGGCGTCCGATCGGGTTATATCGGGATTAAGGAGAGATGAACTTGTCATTTGAAGTGCAAATGAACCGTTTGGCGGGAAACGAAGACATCGAGCTTCCCCGCAAAATGTCGGAGCTGGCCTCCGGCTTTGATCTTTACGCTGCGGTCGCGGAGGAAGAGGTGCTGAGTCCGGGAGAGCGTAAGCTCATTCCGACGGGCATCGCCATTGCTATGCCAGGGGGGCTTGAAGCCCAAATTCGCCCACGCAGCGGCTTGGCATATAAACACGGCATCACCTGCCTGAATACTCCGGGAACCATCGACGCGGATTACCGCGGGGAAATCAAAGTACTGTTAATTAATTTGGGCCAGGAGCCGTTTGCCATCAAGCGCAATGAACGGATCGCGCAAATGGTGTTCCAAATTGTGCCGGAGGTTGAACTGGTTCAAGTGGACGAGCTGTCGGATACGGTGCGCGGCTCCGGGGGCTTCGGGCATACCGGGCGGAACTGATTGAGTAGAATTAATAAAAAAACCTGCAGAGCGTTGGCCAAATTCGGCACAACATCTGCAGGCTTTTTATTTGCCAGCAATGATATCCTTTAATTTGTCCATCTGCGGATCCCGATCATCCAAAATATCCTTAGACGCAGTATAAACGGGAATGTCGGGTTCAAGTGTTGTTTTGGCGTTAAGGCTGGTATCGGGGCGCGTAAACTGCTTATAGGACACATTGAAATTAAAACCGGAATGGGGGAGTCGAAATTCGAGGAGATCCCCGTACATTGACGGTTTGTTGCCGGTCGGCTCCCCTATAACCGTAGCCAGCTTGTTATCCTTTAAAGTAACGGCGAACATGTTTGCGGAACTGAATGTATTAGCCGAGGTCAAGACATATAAATCGCCTTTAAATAGAAGATTCATGGATGTGTGAGTTACTTTTGTTTTGACGGAAGGAAAATTTCGAATACCACTTTTTTGATTTACCCCATTTTGCTCGGAGATTTGAGGAGAAAACCGGACTAACATAGAGTAATCCTGGTATTCTTCGATATTCAGATAACTCATAAATTCATTGATAACGGCAGAATTCCCTCCTTCATTATTCCTGAGATCGATAGCGACATGCTGGATATTGTTTTCTTTAACGCGGGTAAAAAAAGTGTCAAGCGTTTCCGAATAAAGGCTGCCGGGTTCACACGTATTGATCCGGATCACTCCCAAAGAAAGAGCTTCGTCAAAGAGAAAGCTATAGGGCTCTCTCCCTGTTCCATAGGGAGTAAGCATACGACGGTCTGACAGTCTTCCGTTAAAAATCGGCACATCGAAACTCAGGACTCGGCCTTCTCTTTGAACTTTAAGGTCCACTTTCTTGTCATGCAAAACATTCAAATGATCCAGAAAGGCGGCGCCTGTAAGCATTGGTATCCCCATGACTTTTACCCAACTCTCATTTTCTGAGGAAATAACTTTGGATAATTCATCAAGCAGTTGCTCAGGTTTGAACCCGCCAAGCTCCAGCAATAAATCTCCTTTCTTGAAATCCGTCCCTGAACTCAAAAAGACCGGACCGTCTTTAGCCCAGAAAAGCGGCAGGTTCAAAGTTTGGAGGATTGTCGAAAACGGGCTGATCGAAGTGTGGGCGTCATGTACCGAGGTGACGATTGTATCAGCCACGAAATAGAACTTTTCCGGCTCCAAGGGCGTTTTCACCTGTTTGTAAGCATCGTCTATCGCAGCTTGCTGCTCCTTATTCCAGCCATTGACGAGGGCGGGATGAACTTCCGCAAGTGTTTTAACCAAATAATCAAGGTCATTCTTCATCTCCGTTGTGGTCAATAACTTGACGGATGCTTCCGCCGAGTTAGCTTCAGATTGCGTTGCCTTTACTTCCGTTAGCGACTCCTTAGGCGGGGAAGAATTATTCTTCGATGGGCTCAAGTCTGGGAAGAGAAAAATAAGGACTCCAAGCAGTGCGCCGGTGACAAAAATAACCGCAGTTCGTCTCGCTTTTTTCATAAACTCTCCCCTCCATATTTGTTATATCGTAGAAATTCGCTTTTTTCGTTTTCAATGACGTTCCTCACTTGCTTATGCTTGGGGTTGTGCTTTTCACCACTTCGTAGGCCGCGGCATAAGATGCTCTATACTGTGTTGCTTGGAAGGAGTGCCATCTTGAATGCTAACCGGCCTTACGATCGTATTCCTTGGTGGAGATGCCCGCCAGGTCGAGGTCATCAATAAATGCGTGGAACTGGACGCCACAGTAAGGATTGTAGGATTCGATCGGCTGGAGAATCCGATCTTGGGGGTATCCCAGGAATCGTTGACAACCAAGCTGCTGGCCGGCGCTGACGTCATCATTCTTCCGGTTATGGGCTGCGAGGATAACGGCGCCGTAAAGGCTCCTTTTTCCTCAGAAGATATTGTGGTAGGGAAGGACTTGTTCTCCGCTGTTCGCCAAAACGCCTTGGTTTATACGGGGGTGGCGAAAAGCTTCTTGAAGGCGATGAGCGAGGAATACGGCTTTAGACTAATCGAACTGCTGGAGCGCGACGATGTCGCCATTTACAATTCGATTCCGACGGCCGAAGGCGCCATCATGATGGCGATCCAAAATACCGATATCACGATCCACGGCTCGTCATGCATGGTGCTGGGGATCGGAAGAACGGGCTTCACGCTGGCGAATACGCTGCAGGGTTTGGGAGCGAAGGTTCAGGTAGGGGTGCGCAGGGAAGACGATATCGCAAGGGCGGTTCAGATGGGCTGGAAGCCTTTTGCGACAACGGATTTGGCCGTTTTTGCGGGGGGAGTTGACTTGATTTTTAATACGATTCCGACTATGATAGTCACAGCGCAAATCATCTCAAAATTACCCCGTACGGCGGTTATTATCGACCTTGCCTCGGCGCCTGGAGGAACCGATTTCAGGTTTGCCGAGAAGCGTGGAATCAAGGCGCTTTTGGCTCCCGGACTGCCTGGAATCGTCGCTCCCAAAACGGCTGGAATCATCATGGCAAAAACGATCAGCCGGTCGATTTTGGAAGAGTTCCAATTACGGGGGGATGAAGAGTGAATTGGCAGGGAAAAACGGTAGGATATGCCATTACGGGCTCGCATTGTACGTTTGCCGAAGTCATGCCGCAAATCCAGCGCTTCGTGGATGGGGGCGCGAAGGTCGTCCCAATCATTTCCCAATCGGTGATGATGACCGATACGAGATTCGGCAAGTCGGAAGATTGGCGGAAACAGTTGAAAGATATTACCGGGAATGATATCATTTCTACAATTGTTGAAGCAGAACCGCTTGGTCCAAGCAAGCTGCTTGACGTTTTGGTGATCGCTCCTTGCACGGGCACTTCAACGAGTAAATTGGCCAACGCGGTGACGGACAGTCCTGTTTTGATGGCTGCAAAAACGCAGCTTCGCAACAGCCGCCCGCTTGTCATTGCCGTGTCGACTAATGACGGATTGGGCTTTAATTTGGCGAATATCGCCAAGCTGATCGTGGCCAAAAACATTTATTTCGTTCCGTTCGGCCAAGACAATCCGGCCGGAAAACCGAATTCATTGGTCGCCAATATGGAATTGATCCCGGAAACCTGCTATGCCGCATTAGAAGGCAAGCAGCTGCAGCCGGTTATTATCGAACGTTTTCACTAATTTTGCCGCGAATCAGGAGATTCATTTCATTTACTATAAATCGTTATATTAGAGAAGGGGAGACGTGCCAGATGAACAAAACGAAGTTTAATGTCGCTGTTGTCGGAGCGACGGGAGCTGTTGGAGAGCAAATTATCGGACTATTGGAGAAAAGGAACTTTCCGATAGATAAGCTGAAGCTTTTGTCTTCGGCCCGTTCCGCAGGCACCGTCCTTCACTTTAAGGGACAGGAAATTACCGTTGAGGAAGCTGGCCCGGACAGCTTTGAGGGCATCGATATCGCGCTGTTCAGCGCGGGGGGAGATGTCAGCAAAGCCCTTGCTCCGCATGCGGTTCGCCATGGCGCCGTATGCATTGATAACACGAATGCGTTCCGGATGGATCCGAACACTCCGCTTGTCGTACCCGAAGTCAACGAGCATAAGATTGCCGAGCATCAAGGGATTATCGCTAATCCGAACTGCTCCACCATTCAAATGGTAGCCGCTCTGAAGCCGCTCTACGACCGATTTGGCATTTCACGGATCATTGTGTCTACCTATCAAGCGGTTTCCGGAGCCGGGGCTAAAGCGATTCAGGAATTAAAACGCCAGAGCAAGGAAGTCCTTGCAGGCAACGAGCTGACGCCGGAAATTTTGCCGGTAGGTTCGCTGCCGGTGAAGCACCAAATTGCCTTTAATGCGATTCCGCAAATCGATAAATTCCAGGATAACGGATATACCTTGGAAGAAATGAAAATGGTACGCGAGACGAAGAAGATTTTCGGCGACGACACGATCGACGTGACGGCGACTTGTGTACGGATTCCGGTCGTTTACGGCCACTCCGAATCGGTATACGTTGAACTTAAGCAGGACTATGATCTTGCCGAAGTAAGAGAATTGCTTGAAAACGCCCCGGGCGTTGTCGTCGTTGACGATCCTGCTTCTCAGGCCTATCCGCTCGCTGCAGATGCGGCCGGGAAAAATGAAGTATTTGTAGGCCGTTTACGTCGTGACCTGGGAAATGAACGCGGTCTGAACTTATGGATCGTTTCGGATAATCTGCTCAAAGGCGCAGCTTGGAACGCCGTACAAATCGCAGAGCTTATTGCGGCGAAAGGGTAACGGTATGCGTGAGGCATAACCGGACAGAAGAACAACGGGAAAGGCTGGCGCCTTGGCCCGGATACATTAATTGGAGGAATACCCATGCGCATTTTGGTGCAAAAGTTTGGCGGCACGTCTCTTTCGACCGGTGAAGCGAGAGAGCATGTCATTTCACATATTCGCCGGGAACTGGAAAACGGTTTCCGGCTCGTCGTTGTGGTTTCGGCCATGGGACGCAAAGGAGATCCGTACGCTACGGACACGCTCCTTGATTTGATTAACGAAGGCGACGGGAACCTGCCGGCGCGGGAACAGGATTTGCTCATGGCTTGCGGCGAAATCATATCCGCGGCTAAACTGTGCAGCTTACTTAAGGAGAAGTCCATTTCGTCCGTTGTCTTGACCGGCGCACAAGCCGGTTTTCGCACGGACAGCCAGTACGGCAATGCAAGAATTCTGGACATTGTTCCGTCAAGAGTAATTGAAGAACTGCAAAATAAAGACGTCGTCATCGTCACCGGCTTCCAGGGGCAAAACCAGAACGGAGACTTCACAACGTTGGGACGGGGCGGCAGCGACACGTCGGCGACGGCCTTGGGCGCTGCTTTACATGCCGAAATGGTCGATATTTACACGGATGTAAACGGCATCTTGACCGCCGACCCGCGGATCGTCGAAGACGCCAAACCGCTCGATTACGTAAGCTACGCCGAAATCTGCAACATGGCGCATCAGGGGGCGAAAGTCATTCATCCCCGGGCGGTGGAAATTGCGATGCAATCCGGAATTCCGGTTCGTGTTCGCTCTACCTTTTCCCAAGGAGAAGGAACGCTTGTCGCCAACCCGGAAGGGTTCAAAGACGTTCAAATCGGAATTGTGGATCGATATGTAACGGGTATCGCCTATGTAGCCAACGTAACGCAAATTCGCGTAGAATCCTCAGGCAAGGGCACGGACAACCTTCAACTGCGGGTGTTCAAGGCCATGGCCGATCATTCGATCAGCGTTGATTTTATTAATGTTACCCCTACGGGGGTAGGTTATACCGTTTTTGACAAAGATTCTTCCCAAGCAGAGTCTATTTTAAGATCGCTCGATCTCGAGCCTCAAATATTAAAAGGCTGTGCAAAGGTTTCCGTCATTGGCGGAGGAATCAATGGAGTTCCCGGAATTATGGCGAAAATTGTCGAAGCCTTGGCGGAGCAAAACATACAAATTCTGCAATCCGCCGACTCCAATACGACGATCTGGGTGCTTGTAAACAAGGAAGACATGGTCCATGCGCTTCGTGCATTGCATGCGAAATTTGAGCTAGGCCGCTAATTTGCTTGACAAGGACGTCAAACACCGGCGCCCTCGCCGCTGGCCATTGTTCGGACGCCAGCCGGTATATCGGAAGAGGAGTTGACGAAAGTGGATTTTGGAAGATTGCTTACAGCCATGGTAACGCCTTTCGATGAACAAGGAAACGTAGACTGGAACCGTACAGCCGGTCTAATCGATTATTTGATCGAAGAACAGAAGTCGGAAAGCCTTGTGGTTTGCGGGACAACGGGCGAATCACCTACTCTGAGCGACGACGAGAAATTAGAGTTGTTCAAGTTTGCGATAAGTCACGTGAACGGACGCGGCAAAGTGATCGCTGGTACCGGAAGCAACAACACGGCGCATTCGATCCACTTATCACGGGAAGCTGAAAAGCTTGGCGTGGATGCCTTGCTGCTTGTCGCGCCTTACTACAATAAGCCCAATCAAGAGGGGTTGTACCGTCATTTCGAAGCGATTGCGGCATCCGTAAAGCTGCCGGTGATGTTATACAACGTGCCCGGGCGGACGATGGTCAGCGTTAGTGCGGAAACAACTTTGCGGCTTGCGCAGATCCCGAATATTGTGGCCACCAAAGAATGCGCTCCGTTGGATCAGGTGGCACGGATTGTCTCGGAAGCTCCCGAGGGCTTCAGAGTTTATTCCGGCGAGGATGCCTCCGCTTTTCCGGCAATAACCGTTGGGGCTCACGGCGTTGTTAGCGTGGCAAGCCACATCGCAGGAAAGACGATGAGAGAGATGATCGATCTTTATTTGGAAGGGCATGTTTCGGAGGCGGCAAAGCTCCATCAAAAGCTGCTTCCTGTATTTAAGGGCTTGTTTGAATGTCCGAATCCGGTTGCGGTTAAATTCGCGCTGAACGAAACTGGCCATCCCGTGGGTTCCGTACGTTTGCCGCTCGTTCCGCCAAATGACAAGGAAGCGGAATTCATTCGGAGCTTGCTGGTTTAATTAGTCTCTAAGCGACGAAAGACATAACCATAAATGCACTGCTTTTCCACAAACCGATGCCTTGCTTAAGGCATCGGTTTTTTTGCTGTGGAGCAAGGTAACGTTAACCGGATGTAAAGTGACTGACTTGTTTTTTGTTAATTTAATCATGTATAATGAATTTAAGTGACTGGGTGCGGTGAATTTTTAAAAAAGAATGAATACAAGTAGCGGCTGAGTCGCCTTTGTGGAGGCGATTTCCCGTTCCTGCGGAAAACAAATAAATACAAACTGTATAGTTATGCCTATATTGGTATGTATTTCCAAGTGATAGCAGTGATCGGCGCCATTTCATTTTAAAAAAGTTATACGACGTCCAAAATAATTAGGAGGGTTAGATACACTTGTCGAAAAAAATTAATAATGAGAAACTGTCGATCTTTGCATTGGGCGGCGTCGCAGAAATCGGGAAGAACATGTATGTCGTTCAATATGCCAACGATATCGTTGTCATCGATTCCGGACTGAAATTCCCGGAAGAGGACATGCTTGGCATAGACATCGTCATTCCCGATATCACTTACTTGACGGAGAACCGTGATAAAGTAAGAGGTATCGTATTGACGCACGGCCATGAAGATCATATTGGCGGGTTACCTTACGTGCTCAAGAATCTGAATGTTCCGGTTTACGGAACGAAGCTGACTTTGGGCTTGGTCGAAAACAAGCTGAAGGAAGCGGGATTGCTTGGCGAAACCAAACGCGTGCTGATCAACGCCGATTCGGAAATCGCGCTCGGCACCACCATGAAAGCCACATTCTTCCGGACGAACCATAGCATTCCCGACTCCGTCGGGGTTTGCATCGAGACGCCGGAAGGGAATGTAGTCCATACCGGCGACTTCAAATTTGATCATACCCCAGTCAATGATCAATATGCGGATTTGCACCGGATGGGTGAAATCGGGCAAAAAGGCGTGCTTGCGCTTTTGTCCGATAGTACAAATGCGGAAAGAGCAGGCTTCACGCCATCGGAGAAAAACGTCGGCGTTGTGCTCAGCGATATTTTCCAAAAAGCTCAACAACGGGTGGTTGTTGCCACCTTTGCTTCGAATGTGCACCGGATTCAGCAGGTCATCGACGCCGCTTACACGACTGGGCGCAAGCTGACGATTATCGGGCGCAGTATGGTGAATGTGGTCACCATAGCTTCCGAGTTGGGATATCTTAACGTGCCGGACGGTATTTTGATCGAGCCGGAAGAAGTCAATAAAATGGCGGCTGACCGTGTTGTTATTTTGTGCACTGGCAGCCAGGGCGAGCCGATGTCCGCGCTTACTCGCATGGCTCGTTCCACGCACCGTAAAGTCGATATTTTGCCGGGCGATACCGTCATTATTGCGGCTACACCGGTTCCGGGCAATGAAAAATATGTGGGCCGGACGATCGACGAATTGTTCCGTTTGGGAGCGGAGGTCATTTACAGCGGATCCCACGCCGGTGTACACGTTTCCGGTCACGGCAGCCAGGAAGAATTGAAGCTGATGCTCAATTTGATGCGGCCCAAGTTCTTTATTCCGATTCACGGGGAATACCGGATGCTTCGCAAACATGCGCTGCTCGGGGAATCCGTTGGCGTAGATCCTGATAACATTTTTCTTATCGATATCGGCGAAATTGTGGAAATTCAGAATGGGGCTGCTCGTAAGGCGGGGAAAGTGCCCGCGGGCAACGTACTGATTGACGGTTTGGGAGTTGGAGATGTAGGAAACATCGTACTTCGCGACCGCAAACTGCTGTCCCAGGACGGAATCCTTGTCGTGGTAGTAACGCTGAGCAAGCAGGATGGCACCATTGTATCCGGGCCGGACATTATTTCCAGAGGTTTCGTGTATGTGCGGGAATCTGAAGGGTTGCTTGAAGAAGCCAATCGGATCGTTTCCAGTACGCTCGAAAGACTAATGAGCGAAAACGTCAACGAATGGGCTTCGCTCAAAACGAACGTTAAGGATGCGCTCGGCCGGTTCCTGTATGAACAAACACGCCGGAGACCGATGATCCTTCCAATCATCATGGAAGTATAAGAGCTGAACATAAATCGAATGAAATAACCTATTAAGGCACACAGTACGCCTCTTCTTTCGCCGATATTTGGACGTTATCGCGCGGGGAAGAGGCTTTTTTCATTTCTTGGTATAGGAGAAAGAAGGTTGTCGGCATACTAGTTGTTGCGAAAGTACGAAAGGCAAAACGACAACAACAGGCCGCCGAGGCCAGAAGGATGGCATAGATCATGAACAAGATACCTGGAGGTAAAAGCGCTTCAAGCCGGGAAGAAATGCAGCTGCCTCCCGCACAGCCGGACGAGGAGAAGAAAGAGATGGGCGTCACCGAAGCTATACAACAATTAGGACAAACCGCAGTGCCGACTCCCGGTGAATCCAACGTGTATTGCTTGACGATCATCGGCCAGATCGAAGGACATTTGGTATTGCCGCCGCAAAATAAAACGACGAAATACGAGCATGTCATACCGCAGTTGGTGGCGGCGGAGCAAAATCCGCATATCGAAGGGCTGCTTATCATTTTGAATACGGTTGGCGGAGACGTGGAAGCCGGTCTTGCCATCGCCGAGATGATCGCTTCTTTAACCAAACCGACGGTGACCGTTGTGATCGGAGGCGGCCATAGCATCGGGGTTCCGATCGCCGTTGCCTCCGACTATTCGCTGATCGCCGAGAGCGCTACGATGACAATCCATCCGATCCGAATGACCGGACTTGTCATCGGCGTGCCGCAGACCTTCGAATATATCGAAAAGATGCAGGAGCGCGTTGTTCGATTTGTGACCACGCATTCGCGAATCTCCGAAGAGATGTTCAAAGAACTTATGTTCAAAACCGGCGAACTTAACCGGGATATCGGCACGGCCGTCGGAGGCGGAGACGCGGTGAAATACGGGCTCATCGACGGAATCGGCGGAATCGGCGAAGGCTTGAGCCGGCTGAATCAGCTGATCGAATCCAGACGCGGCGCAGCTTCGTTAGGAGGAATGACCCAGTGACCCATTATACGATTTTGCCGGAGGAGGCGTATTGGGAGAACTTCGAGGCTCAGGTTTCGTATGAAGAAATCGAGCTTGGCGGCGTTCTGATGCAGGTCAGAATGGAGCCTGGCAACCGTGCGACCATCATGCGTCTTTTGCGCTGCTCGCTCGAGGATTATTTGAATCCATCTTTTCAACCGGGCCAGCAGGTCGCGTTTTTTCCCATCCTCATGAAGAAACTTTGAGGGTACAATTCGGACAGCCTATAGGTACCCCCCTGGCGAATATGGTATAATATTCATCTGGGGGGTGATCTTCGTTTGGCACGGAAACGGAAGAAGAAAAAGGCTGCTCTTGGCAGCATGCTGAAATATGAAATCTATGGGATCATCCTGATCACTTTGTCGATTATCGCCTTGTCCGGGGAGGCGGCCGTCGGAAGAACATTGTCCAAAATGTCGGCGCTTGTTCTCGGCAAGTTTTATTTCGTGATTCCTGTTATTGGCATCTACATAGGACTGGCCGTGATGATCAACCGCAAATGGCCGTCGAGATGGAATACAAGACGCACCGGCGTGCTGCTCGGGGTTCTGGCGCTGACGCTCATGAGCACGATTTCGGCCATGCAGCAGAAGCTGGTGCCGACGGTGCCTTTGACGGCCGGCCACATCATGTCGCAAATTCATCAAGATCTGCAGGGCGCGTTATTCCATCCCGCTGCCGAGGTCGGCAACGGCTTCAGTTTATTGGGACTTGATATCAGCGGCGGTTACGTCGGCGGGCTTGAGTTTGCCTTGCTGTACTCATTATTCGGCATGGCCGGAGCCAAGCTGATTATGATCGTTTTACTGGCCATCAGCTTTATGCTGGTAACCGGGTTATCTTATGTGGATTTGGTTCGTTTGTTTAGTTCCAAGCTTAGCGGGCTGGGTGAGCAGTTTGGCAAAAAAATGCGCATGCTCCGCCCTGTTCCGGTAATCAACAAATCCAAAAACGCCGCCAAGCCCGTATCTTCCGACAATTTGGCCGATGAGGAAGACGATGAAGAAGAACGGGCGCTGGAGCCGCGCAAGAAACCGGTATTTTTCCAATTGCTTGGCTTTAAAGGACGCAGTACGGAGGAAAATACAGCAAAACCCGCTCTATCACCGGAAGGTGAGGAGGACATGGAACATCGCGGCATGGAGGCTATTAATTGGAATGATTTGGACTATGCCGGCAGAAATAGCCAGGATGTTCATGATGCACTTGGCAGTGGCGTTTTGCATTCTTTATCTCATGAAGATAAAAAAGACGTTTCGGACACGGGGCCGATCATTCGCGATTTCTTTGATAATATTCAGCGGGAAGGTCTTTACCATGAAGACGAAGCGGACGGCGAGAGATTCGATGCCAACCCTCCCGCGGGGGAAGCCAACATCGCTGAGGGCATTCATGCACTGGACATCGATGATTCGGCGGATGACGAATCATCGGACCCGTTAGCCCAACTTCCGGAGGGCTCGGAAAGTTTGCAGACCGCTCCTCCTCCTGCGCCTAAACCGGCGCCAAAGCCGTACAAGCTGCCGCCGTTCCGTTTGCTCTCGAAGCCGGCCGGTTCCGGCAAATCGGGCGATCAAGCCGATTACATGCAGACGGCCCGCAAGCTGGAGGCGACGCTCGAGAGCTTTGGCGTAAGGGCCAAGGTGCTTGAAGTGGTGCGAGGCCCAGCGGTTACGCGCTATGAAATTCAGCCTGATATCGGCGTTAAGGTCAGCCGGATCGTGAATTTGACCGACGATATCGCGTTGGCGCTGGCAGCCAAAGATATCCGCATGGAAGCGCCTATTCCAGGTAAATCCGCCATCGGCATCGAAGTACCGAACAATGAGGTCTCGCTTGTTACTATGCGCGAAGTAATGGAGACGCCAACCTTCCAGGAAGCCGAATCCAAGCTGTCCATCGCATTTGGACGAGATATTTCCGGGCAGACGATCGTCGGTAACCTGGCGAAAATGCCCCATCTGCTCGTCGCTGGGGCAACCGGTTCCGGGAAATCGGTATGTATTAACGGCATCATTGCCAGCATTTTGTACAAAGCCAAACCGGATGAGGTCAAGTTCATGATGGTTGACCCGAAAATGGTCGAACTCAACGTTTATAATGGGATTCCTCATTTGCTCGCGCCGGTCGTTACCGATCCGAGAAGGGCTTCGCTGGCGCTGAAAAAGATCGTCGTCGAGATGGAAAAACGGTATGAGCTGTTTTCCAAATCGGGTGCGCGCAACGTAGAAGGTTATAACCTGCTGATGAAGGACAATCCGGACGCCATTCTTCCTTACATTGTCGTTATCGTGGACGAGCTCGCCGATTTGATGATGGTCGCCGCCAGCGACGTGGAGGATGCGATCGCCCGCCTAGCCCAGATGGCCCGCGCGGCCGGCATTCATCTGATCATCGCCACGCAGCGCCCTTCGGTTGACGTCATCACCGGGGTCATCAAAGCGAATATTCCTTCACGGATCGCTTTTGGCGTCTCCTCTCAGGTGGATTCGCGTACCATTCTCGACATGGCCGGGGCGGAAAAGCTGCTTGGCCGTGGAGATATGCTCTTCATGCCGATGGGCGCTTCGAAACCGGTTCGGGTACAGGGCGCCTTTATGAGCGATCAGGAAGTGGAAGCGATCGTGAATTATGTCCGTGAGCAAGGCCAAGCGGAATACGACGAAAGTCTCGTTCCGGAAATCGACGATGAAGTTCAGGAGCATGAAGAGGTGCTTGACGAGCTTTACGATCAGGCGGTGCAAATCGTTCTTGAGGCCAAGCAGGCCTCGGTATCGCTTCTTCAGCGGCGCATGCGCGTGGGGTATACCCGGGCGGCGCGACTGATCGATTCGATGGAGGCCAGAGGAATCGTCGGACCTTACGAAGGCAGCAAGCCGCGGGAAGTGCTTATGTCCATCGAACAATACAAAATGGGGAAAATCCCGTCGTAATAAACTTCGGGAAAGATGAATCAATAGCATTTTCCGCCAGATACGAAACACCAGAATTAAAGGAGCCAAGCCGAATCATACGGCTTGGCTCTTTTGTGTTTTATTATTCGCATCCTTTAGTTTCAGATTGGCCAAGCGTTCGCAAAACCGGGCCGTTTGTCTTACTTCTGCCGGTGCATAGGAAGGGACTTTGCTTGTCATACTAAAGTTACCCATCCATGTTAATCCTCTAAAGAAAGGTAGAGCTAAACGTATGAATTATAAAGCGAAAATTTGGTTTGCTGCCGGTTTAGTGCTGCTTTTGTTCGGAACCTTGTACGGAGCTTATTCGCTTCGGAGCCATTTTGGCGTAAACAACCAACACGACGAGGTCGCGCAGGAGGTAAAACCTGCGTTCAGCAATCAAGTCATCCAATATGGAGCTTTTGGCAAGGATGTTTACGAGCTTCAGGGCCGGTTGAAATACTTAGGCTTTTATAACGGGAAATTGGACAGCTATTTCGGGCCGAAAACGCAAGGATCCTTAAAATGGTTTCAATCGGAATTCGGTATGCCCCCGGACGGTCTCGCCGGAGCGAAAACCAAGCTCAAGCTGTATAATGCGACCACGGCTTGGCGTCCGGGTTCGGAATTGGCCGCGGGGAAACCATCCAGCGGGAAGACAACAAGCACCAAGCCCAAAACGGTATCGTCCGGGCTCGCCCCCTCCAACGCGATGGGTTTATCGGCGAATGATTTGAAGATTATGGCCAATGCCGTTTATGGGGAATCCAGAGGCGAGCCCTTTGAAGGCCAAGTAGCCGTTGCGGCCGTTATTTTGAACCGGGTGAAATCGCCCAGCTTTCCGAATACGGTATCAGGTGTGATTTTTCAGCCAGGGGCCTTCACGGCCGTCGCGGACGGACAAATTTGGCTGGAGCCTAACGCAACCGCCCGGAAGGCGGTACAGCAGGCGCTCAACGGCTGGGATCCAACCGGAGGATGCATTTATTATTTTAACCCGGCGACCGCAACTTCCAAATGGATTTGGTCCCGCCCTCAGGTTAAGACCATCGGCGAGCATATTTTCTGTATGTGAAAACCCGCATAGATCAAGGAGCAGCCGACTTGTCCAGCCGGTTGCTTCTTTACTTTAGATTGGTATAGAATGGAACTGAATTTCATATTGTAAAGTTTCATAAGAAGTGTAGTAAAAGTCTCTTGCAAAGGAGTTTTGGTCTTGAACAAGACGGTTTTTGAACGTGGCAATGTGGGCCATATCCGGATTCACGTGCTTCCTACAACCCGATTTAAAACATTTGCGGTTTCTTTATATGCCGGAATTCCGCTTCACGAGGATACGGTAAGCACTACGGCGCTGACCCCGTTTGTGATGCGTCGGGGAACGGAATCCTATCCCGAAACGACGACATTTCGCGAACAGCTTGAGGATCTGTACGGAGCCGGATTCGGATTTGATGTCTATAAACGGGGCAATTATCAGATTGTCCAGTTTCGCATGGATACCATTAACGATTCGTTTGTCCAGAGCAAAGAATCTTTACTGGGGAAGACGTTTTCTTTCCTTGGAGAAGTGGTTACTAAACCCGCCCTGGAAAATGGAGTTTTCCGGTCGTCTTACGTAAATACGGAACGCGAGGGCGTTCGCAAAAAACTTGAGGCGATCATAAACGATAAAATCCGTTATGCGGCTGAGCGCTGCACGGAAGAAATGTTCCGCGGCGATCCGTATCGGCTGCATTCGTTGGGACAACGGAGCGATCTGGACGGAATTACGCCGGAATCCCTTTATGCGGCATACCGGAATTGGCTGCAGCAGGCGAGCTTCGATTTATATGTTGCCGGGGATACGACGCTGGCGGAAGTTCAGGAGCTTGTGGAACGCGAGTTTCATTTGAACCGTACGGCGACGCCGGAATATGTTCCTGAACGCGGTGAATTCAACATTCGGGAAGTCCGCACGATTAAAGAAGAGCTTGACGTGAATCAAGGCAAGCTGAATCTCGGGCTTAGAACGCCGATTACGTATTCGGATGACCGTTACGCCTCGGTTTTACTGTATAACGGTATTTTGGGCAGCTATCCGCATTCTAAGCTGTTTATCAATGTGCGCGAGAAAGAAAGTTTGGCTTATTATGCCTCTTCCCGGTTCGACGGCCATAAAGGAATCATCGGCATTCAAGCGGGAATTGAAATCGAAAATTACGAGAAAGCGCTGAAGATCATCCAGGCGCAGCTTGCAAGTCTGCGCGGCGGCGAGATCAGCGAACTGGAGATGTCGCAGACGAAAGCGATGCTTCGCAACAGCCTGCTCGAAATTCAGGATTCCGCCTTTGAAATGATCTCCTATGATTTCAACCGGATTCTCTCCGGCAAAGATCGTCCTGCCGAAGAATTGCTGGCTCAAGTTGAACGCGTTACTCCAAGCGATGTGGTAGAAGCGGCGAATACGGTGGAACTGGATACGATTTACTTTTTAACAGGACAGAAGGAGGGGTAGTCCTTGGAAGCGATCACCTATGAAGCATTGAAAGAAACCTTGTATCACGAGACAATGGACAACGGACTTCAGGTCTATGTGCTCCCTAAACCGGGATTCCAGAAAACGTATGCTACATTTTCCACGAAATACGGTTCGATCGATAACCATTTCCGGGTAGAAGGAGAAGCAGAGATTTCGGTACCGGACGGAATCGCCCATTTTCTTGAGCACAAAATGTTTGAAGAGCCGCAAGGCGATATTTTCGCCACGTTTGCTTCCCAAGGCGCGTCCGCCAATGCGTTTACTAGCTTCGACCAAACGGTTTACCTGTTTTCGGCAACCGAAAATATTCAGGCTAATCTCGAAACGCTGATCAATTTTGTGCAGCATCCTTATTTTACGGATCAAAACGTGGATAAGGAAAAGGGAATTATCGGGCAAGAAATTGGCATGTACCGCGACAATCCGGACTGGAGAGTTTACTTCGGCCTGATCGAAGCATTGTATCAAGTGCACCCGGTTCGGATCGATATTGCCGGAACGGTGGAATCGATTGGGACGATTACAAAAGAAACGCTGTATACATGCTATAACGCTTTTTATCATCCGAGCAATATGCTGCTGTTTATCGTCGGCGGAGTTGACCCGGACGAGGTATTCCGATTGGTTCGGGACAATCAGGCGAACAAAACGTATGGGCCGCAAGGCGACATTGCCCGGTTGTTTCAGAACGAGCCAAGCGAAGTTGGCGAAAAACGGCGGGAGTCGAAGCTTCCGGTATCGCTGCCGAAATGCTTGTTTGGCTTCAAAGAGACGAAGCTCGGACTCACCGGCGAAGAACTGCTGCGCAGGGATCTGGCCACCAAGTTTGCGCTCGATTTGCTGCTTGGAAGCAGCACTAAGCTGTATCAGAAGCTATACGATATGGATCTGATCTCCGACAGCTTCGGCCATGAGTACAACAGCAACCCGAACTATGCATTTTCCGCGATCGGCGGGGATACCAGCGACCCGAACCGTTTGCTGGACATCATCAAGGAAGAGATCAACGCGGTGCTCGCTTCCGGATTCCGGGAAGAGGATTTTGAACGCACCCGCAAAAAGAAAATCGGCGGATTTTTGCGTATGCTGAACTCCCCCGAAAATATCGCCAATGAATTTACCCGCTACCGTTTCCGTGGCGGCGACCTGTTCGCCGTTCAGTCGATTTATGAATCGCTGACTCTGGAAGAAGTCAACAGCCGGCTCCGCGAGCATATCGATTGGAATCAAATGGCCGTATCGTTAGTGGTGAGCCCGTAAATGTCTATGGATCATGGGATGGGGAAAAATCTCGCGGATATGACCGTGCTGATAACCGGAGCAAGCCGGGGGATCGGCGCAGAAGTGGCGTTGCGTTTTGCTTCGGTCGGCATGAACGTGATCATTCATTATATGAAGTCGCATGAAGCGGCCAATGAAGTCGCCCGCAAATGTATGGATCTGGGAGCCAAAGTATATACGGTTACGGCGGATCTTCGAGACATGGAACAGATCAAGCGGATGAAGGAGCGGCTGCAAAGCCACGGCCTTCAGCCGGATATTTTAGTGAACAACGCGGGAATTTCCCATTACGGACTCCTTTCCGATTTAGAGGAAACCGAATGGGATGAAGTGATGAATGTCAATTTGAAAAGCGTTTTTCTCTGCACCCAGCTGTTTATGCCGGAGATGATCAGTCAGCGCTTTGGCCGTATCATTAATGTCTCCTCGGTTTGGGGAATTTCCGGCGGCTCCTGCGAGGTCGTCTACTCCGCAGCCAAAGGCGGGGTAAACGCTTTTACGAAAGCGCTGGCGAAAGAGCTGGCTCCGTCGGGTGTTACAGTCAACGCCGTAGCTCCCGGAGCTGTGAAGACCGACATGATGGGCGGTTTCGATGAGGATGAAATGCGGCAGCTTGAAGAGGAAATTCCTGCGGGACGTCTCGCCTCGCCGCAAGAAATCTCTTCGCTCGTTTATTTCCTGGCTTTGCCGGAATCGGGCTACATTACCGGACAGGTTATCAGTCCAAACGGCGGCTGGCTCACGTAACGCAGTGCTTAGGCATTTGGCAGAACCGGCATTTGTTAGGTTTTGGCGGTACGCATAAGGTTTCCGGAAAATACGCATATTACGACTGTTGATATTAAATCGTCAATCGAAGGAGGATTTAAGCATGTCAACAGCACTGAAAAATTTCGATAATTGGAAAAAGTTCCTGGGTGAACGCGTTAAACATGCCGAAAAAGCCGGTTTCAGCGATGAGGCTATCTCAAATCTTGCTTATGAAATCGGCGGATTTCTGGACGACAAGGTCGATCCCCAAAACGAATCGAACCGGACTCTGAAGGAAATTTGGGATGTGGGAACCGAGGAAGAACGAAGAACAATCGCTCGGCTCATGGTCAAGCTGGCGAAGAAAAACGCATAGTTTACATTGGAAAAGCTCCCGTAACCGGGAGCTTTTCCTCCATTTTTTGCTTTCCCTTGCCTTTCAAAAAATTTTTATATATCATAAAACAAGTACGAATTTATTTTTACACTTCCTTAGGAAGGGTTTCCAAAGTTTTCAAAAAAGGGAGCAGGAATTTAGGCCTATTTTGTCGAAAGTTGGCTATAGGGCATAAGAGGGTGTCTTCGATGGAACTTAAGCAATGGTACCTGGAATATAAAATACATAAAAATCGTCCGGGATTACTTGGCGACATCGCTTCCATGTTCGGTATGCTGGAAATCAACATATTGACGATTAACGGTGTAGAGGATATCACCCGGGGAATGCTTCTGGAAAGCGATGACGACGAGAAAATCGAACAGGTCAGCAAAATGCTCAGCAAAGTGGACAGCATTACGGTGACGGCACTGCGTTCGCCTCGTCTCGTTGATCTACTGGCGGTCCGGCATGGCCGCTATATCGACCGGGATTCGGATGATCGCAAAACCTTCCGATTTACCCGCGATGAGCTGGGAATATTGGTTGATTTTTTAGGCGAGGTTTTCAAAAAAGAAGGAAACCAGGTGATTGGTTTGCGCGGCATGCCTCGTGTAGGCAAAACGGAGTCAATCATCGCCGGAAGTGTCTGCGCCATGAAACGTTGGACTTTCGTGTCGTCTACGCTTCTGCGGCAAACAGTCCGGAGCCAGCTCTCCGAAGATGAGCTTAACCCGCATAACGTATTCATTATTGACGGAATTATCAGCACGCTGCGTTCCAATGAACGGCATCACCAACTGCTCCAGGAGTTGATGGCCATGCCGTCAACCAAAGTCATCGAACATCCCGATGTTTTTGTCAAAGAATCGGAATATACCTATGACAATTTTGACATAATTATAGAATTGCGTAACAATCCGGACGAGCAAATCGTTTATGATACGTTCACGACGATTTATACGGACGAACTGTAATCGGAATTCTTTATTCGTTCAATTTTGAATACGAGCCCTTTTGGCGCCTTCCGTTAGCGGAAGACGCATCACTATGAATATGAATCAAAAATCTAAAAGTTTGCAGGAGGTGATGGTCGTGTCGGATTTGGGCCAGCAGTTAAGGGAAGCCCGCCTTGCCAGAGGTTATTCGCTGGAAGATGTACAAGAGATGACAAAAATTCGCAAAAGATACTTGGAAGCCATCGAATCGGGTGATTATAAAGTTTTGCCAGGCAGTTTTTACGTACGGGCATTTATCAAAACCTATGCGGAAGCAGTTGGACTGGATGCGGACGAACTCTTGACGGAGCATCGGCAAAATGTGCCGACTGTCGCCCCTGAACCTACGATGGAGCCCGTTATGCAAAAACGGCGCAGCAGAACGCATACAGAGCGAAATTCGAGATGGCTGTCGACCACGTTGATGTGGTCTTTTGCTGTGTTGATCCTGGTTGTCATTTACTTGTATTTCACGCAGTGGGGCAAGTCCGACCAAACGGCGGAAAATAATCAACCCGATCCGACGCCGGTGACCCAAAACGAAAATAAACCGGGCAGCGGAAGTAATAATGCGGCCGGGAACGGAACGAACGCAGGAAATTCGGGCAACTCGGGCCAGACCGGCGATAATGCGGCCGACAACGGCCAATCCGGAAACGGAACGAACGGTGGAACGGATAATGCGGGTACCGACACGGATACAGGCACGGATTCGGGATTGCCTCAGTCCATTGTGATCGCTCCGGACGGCAAGTCTGGAAGTACCACTAAATTCAAGGTGCAAGGTGCTGGAGATACGCCTGTTGACGTCGTGATTACGGCATCCGGCAAGAGTTGGGTGGAAGTGCGTAAAGGAGATAAAAACGGAGAAAAGCTTTTCTTCGATAATACGAAAGATGGCGATGTATTGACCTATCCACTTGGACCGGAAGGAATCTATATTGTTTCGGGGAACTCCCAGTATACCTCCATTGCCGTAGGCGGCCAAACGGTCACCGACGGCAAAACGACGACTAAAATTTTACTGAATCTGGATACTGCCGGCACGGACGGCTCCGTGGATGGAAGTACGGGGAACGGAACGGATACGGGTGTAGATGGCGCCAACTCCGGTGACGGCCAATAAGAATACGCAAGATGATTCAAGGCATTATGGAACCTGAGAGGTTTTGTGATGCCTTTTTGCTTGCGCTAGGCGAAGGCTCGACTTTGCGAAAAATTTTACATATAATGAAGGAATATATTAGTAATATTTATATAGTTACGTCAGAAAGGAATGTGAATTATGGCTTCGGAAAGCTCATTCGATATGGTATCTAAAATGGATATGCAGGAATTGTCCAACGCGATTGACCAAACTGAGCGGGAGATTGCCAGCCGCTTCGATTTCAAGGGCAGCAAAAGCGAGCTCAAGGTTGAAAAGGACGTGCTTGTAATCTTGTCCGACGATGAATACAAGCTTAACGCTGTGATCGATATCCTGCAGTCCAAAATGATCAAAAGAGGATTGCCGATCAAAAACCTGGATTACGGAAAAATCGAACCGGCTTCTCTGGGAGCGGTGCGCCAGCGCATCAATCTGAAGCAGGGGATTGATCAGGAGAACGCCAAGAAAATCAACATACTGATCCGCGATTCCAAGCTGAAAGTCAAAAGCCAAATCCAAGGCGATCAAATTCGGGTAACCGGCAAAAGCAAGGATGAATTGCAAGAGGTTATGCAAATGATCCGTAAAGCCGACTTGACCGTCGACGTGCAGTTCACCAACTTCAAATAGACCGGCTTAAAGAGGTCTCCTGCAGCGCCGCATGGTGCATGTTGGGACCTTTTCGCATTTTTGACACTATGCCCTTCGGATATTATACTTGTAGAGAAAAAAATGGTAACTTGTGCTCGAACTTGATGGGGGAAATCGCACATGAATGAAAAAGTCAAAATCGTTACGCTGGGCTGCGAGAAAAATCTCGTCGATTCCGAAATGATGTCGGGTCTCATGGATCAGCGCGGCTATTCTTTGGTGGAACGGCAGGAAGATGCAACGGTCATTATCGTCAATACCTGCGGCTTCATCGATGCGGCCAAGGAGGAATCGGTCAATACGATCCTGGAGATGGCCGAACTGAAGGAAACGGGCAAGCTGAAGGCGCTGATCGTATCCGGCTGCCTGACGCAGCGTTATAAACAAGCACTGATGGATGAAATGCCGGAGATCGACGGAATCGTCGGAACGGGCGATTTTCACAACATCAACCAGATTGTCGATGAAGCGCTTAAAGGCAAAAAACCGGTCTATGTAGGCAATCCTGTCTTCAATTACGAAGAGGCTATGCCGCGCAAGCTGTCGACACCGCAGTATACGACCTATGTCAAAATCGCCGAAGGCTGCGACAACAACTGCACCTTCTGCAGCATTCCGATCATGCGCGGGAATTTCCGCAGCCGCTCGATCGAATCGGTTTTGGCTGAGGTGAAGCAGATGGCTGCCCAGGGTGTGAAGGAAATCAGCCTGATCGCTCAAGATTCCACGAACTACGGAACGGATTTGTACGGCGAATTCAAATTGGCCGAGCTAATGGATAAAGTGAGTCAGGTTGAAGGAATCGAATGGGTCCGTCTCCACTACGCCTATCCGGGATTTTTTACCGATGAACTAATTGAAGTGATGGCCGCGAATCCGAAAATTTGCAAATATGTGGACATGCCGCTGCAGCATAGCGAGGATTCCATCCTTAAAAGAATGCGCCGCCCGGGGCGAAACCGGGATATTCGCGAGCTGATCTCCAAAATCCGCGCCCGCATTCCGAACGTATCTCTGCGCACGTCGCTGATCGTCGGGTTCCCTGGGGAAACCGAGGAGGATTTTGAGCGCTTGTGCGATTTTGTCCGCGAAGTCAAATTTGACCGGCTGGGCGTTTTCACCTATTCAAAAGAGGAAGATACGCCCGCGTCCAGACTGCCCGACCAGGTGAATGAGGACGTCAAGGAATGGCGCGCCAATACGCTAATGGAAATTCAGCGCTCCGTTGCGAACGATAACAACGGCAGATTTATCGGACAAGTGTTGGATGTTCTGGTTGAGCGCGATGACGGCCGCAGCGATATCTACGTAGGGCGTTCGCAATTCGACGCTCCCGAGATCGACGGGGAAGTGTTTGTTACGAATTGTTCCGCCGCTATTGGCGAAATGACGAAAGTGCGAATTACGCATGCTTATGAATACGATTTGTCCGGGGAGGCTGTCTCGTGAATTTGCCCAATCGAATTACACTAACCCGTATTTTTATGATTCCGCTGATGGTGCTGTTTCTGCTGCTCCACGGCGGCTGGCTGTCCCATGAGCTTACGGCGGGCGCTTATTCGCTGCCGGTGAATCAGCTGATTGCTGCCATTTTATTTATTGTTGCGGCCAGCACGGACGGGATTGACGGTTATATCGCCCGCAAGTACAACCTGGTCACGAACCTCGGCAAGCTGCTGGACCCGTTAGCGGATAAGCTGCTCGTTGCCGCTGTGCTGATTGCACTGGTTGCGCTGGGCAAATGCGACGCATGGATCGCCGTCATTATCATCAGCCGGGAATTCGCCGTCACCGGTTTGCGCGAAGTGGCGCTGCTGGAAGGCTCCGTTATTGCGGCGAGCAAATGGGGCAAAGCCAAAACGATCACGCAGATCATTGCGATTTCGGCGCTGCTGCTGAACAATTTTCCGTTCGAGTGGCTGGGCATTCCGTTTGCCGATATCATGATCTGGATCGCCACGATCATCACGATCTATTCCGGCGTTGACTACTTTATTAAAAATAAAAGCGTGCTTTCTTTTTCCAAAGCTTAAGTTTGTTCATGCGGCTTGAGCCTAAGCTAAGCTGAAGGAGATGTGAGAGAATGAAAGCGGAAATCATCGCTGTCGGCACCGAGCTGCTGCTTGGACAAATCGTGAACTCCAACGCTCAATATTTGTCGCAGGAGCTGGCGGCTCTCGGCATTGACGTATATTTTCAAACTGTGGTCGGCGACAACATGAACCGGTTGGCCCAGGCGATCGAAACGGCTTCATCCCGGGCCGATGTGCTGATTTTTACGGGAGGCCTTGGACCAACGCAGGACGATTTGACCAAGGACGCGCTGGCGTCCGTGCTTGGACGAACCTTGCATATCGATCCGGACGCCATGGAGAATGTGGATCGCTTCTTTCAGGGGCGGGGCGTCCCGATGACGGAAAATAACCGGCGCCAGGCGCTCTCGATCGAGGGGGCAACGCCGCTGCCGAACGAAACCGGGCTGGCGGTGGGCAACGCTGTCTCGGCGAACGAGAAGTTTTATATCGTGCTGCCTGGTCCGCCGAAAGAAATGAAGCCGATGTTCGAAAATCAGGCGAAGCCGTGGATTCTGCGCCATGTGCTGACGGAGGAAATGCCGATTTTCTCCAAAATGTTGAAGTTCGCCGGTATCGGTGAATCCGCGCTGGAGACAAGCCTGCTTGATCTTATCAAAGAGCAGAGTGATCCGACCGTTGCGCCTTACGCCAAGGAGGGAGAGGTCACGATCCGGATTTCCACCAAGGCGAAAAGCGAAAGGGAGGCGCTGGTTAAGCTGGACGCGCTTCAAGCGGAGATCGCTTCCCGGCTCCCCGAGCATTTGTATGCCGATACGGACATACCGATCGAAAAGGTGATCGTCGACATGATGACTCGGCGGAGTCTGACGCTGAGCGCGGCTGAAAGCTGCACCGGCGGCCTGCTGATGGGCGCGATTACGTCGGTTCCTGGAAGCTCTGCCGTTTTTAGCGGCGGCATCGTGTGTTATTCCAACGCGATGAAAGAGAAGCTGTTGAACGTGCCGCACGAGCTGTTGGAGGGCCCCGATGCCCCCGGCGCCGTCAGTGCCGAAACGGCTCGTGTGCTTGCGGAGCAGGTGCGCGAGCTTTCGGACACGGACTTTGGCTTGTCCGTTACCGGCGTAGCCGGACCGGGCTTTTCCGAACGCAAGCCCGCGGGGCTCGTGTATATCGCCATTTCGCGCCGTGGCGGGGAAACTGCGGTTCACGAGCTGAACATCAAAGGCAACCGCGAAACCGTGCGGATCCGCACGGTCAAGACGTTGCTGTACCGTCTGTGGAGACAGCTTAAGGATCTGCCTGAGGCGTAACGCGGTATTGCGCGCGGGGAGCTTTTCCTGTTATAATTTGGATACGGAAGAACCGTAGCAAACTGTCCAGTTGTGCTGCGGTTCTTTTTTTTGTTTGGCGTTTTTTGAAGAGGGGGGATGTTGATAAAATTGCAGCTTGCTGTGAAGTTGGTGAATATTGGCCGCTCCGCACACCGTTTGATCTTACGATCGCTGTTGCAGCCGGATTATTTGATTTTATAAATTCCAATAGGGTAATAATCCGGCTGCAAAGGCGAACGCTGACGCTTCTTCAGATTCAAACGGCCCGCTGCGCTCTGTATTCACCGAAAACCGGCAATCTGCGCTATCTTCGATAACGCATCCCCCTTAAGGAGAACGCCAAACTTGATTTGCCCGCATGGGCAACTGCAGTTTGCACGGTTGGGGGAAGGGGCAGTGGCCCCTGCAGCTCCGGCTTTCGCGGGAGCTGCAGGGCTTGCCGCGGGTGAATTCAGGGGAGCCAAAGTGTGTCACAAGCCGAGGTCAAGCGCATTCCCGCAGGGAACAGCGAGCAGGATCGTCTGTGTAACTCCCTCGTTAGTAGCACTACCGGCAGGATTCCGAAGAAGAGGAAGGAATCCTGCCAAAGCAGGCCACCCGGGAGCACCCAAAAGTAAGACGTACCCCGGAGGGGAGAAAAGCGATCCATGCACGCCCCCAGCGCATTCCCGCAGGGAACAGCGAGCAGGAGCGCCTGTGTGTCTCCTCCGTTAGTGGAACTACCGGCAGGATTCCGAAGAAGAGGAAGCAATTCGCCAAAGCAGGCCACCCGGGAGCGCCAAAAGTAAGACGTACCCCGGAGGGGAGAAAAGCGATCCATGCACGCCCCCAGCGCATTCCCGCAGGGAACAGCGAGCAGGAGCACCTGTGCGCCTCCTCCGTTAGTTGAACTACCGGCAGAATTCCGAAGAAGAGGAAGCAATTCGCCAAAGCAGGCCACCCGGGAGCACCCAAAAGTAAGACGTACCCCGGAGGGGAGAAAAGCGATCCACGCACGTACCCAAGCGCATTCCCGCAGGGAACAGCGAGCAGGAGCACCTGTGCGTCTCCTCCGTTAGTGGAACTACCGGCAGGATTCCGAAGAAGAGGAAGCAATTCGCCATAACAGGTCACCCAGGAGCACCAAAAGTAAGACGTACCCCGGAGGGGAGAAAAGCGATCCACGCACGTACCCAAGCGCATTCCCGCAGGGAACAGCGAGCAGGAGCGCCTGTGTGCCTCCCCCGTTAGTAGCACTACCGGCAGGATTCCGAAGAAGAGGAAGCAATTCGCCATAACAGGTCACCCAGGAGCACCAAAAGTAAGACGTACCCCGGAGGGGAGAAAAGCGATCCATGCACGCCCCCAGCGCATTCCCGCAGGGAACAGCGAGCAGGAGCGCCTGTGTGTCTCCTCCGTTAGTGGAACTACCGGCAGGATTCCGAAGAAGAGGAAGCAATTCGCCAAAGCAGGCCACCCGGGAGCGCCAAAAGTAAGACGTACCCCGGAGGGGAGAAAAGCGATCCATGCACGCCCCCAGCGCATTCCCGCAGGGAACAGCGAGCAGGAGCGCCTGTGTGTCTCCTCCGTTAGTGGAACTACCGGCAGGATTCCGAAGAAGAGGAAGCAATTCGCCAAAGCAGGCCACCCGGGAGCGCCAAAAGTAAGACGTACCCCGGAGGGGAGAAAAGCGATCCATGCACGCCCCCAGCGCATTCCCGCAGGGAACAGCGAGCAGGAGCACCTGTGCGCCTCCTCCGTTAGTGGAACTACCGGCAGGATTCCGAAGAAGAGGAAGCAATTCGCCAAAACAGGTCACCCGGGAGCACCAAAAGTAAGACGTACCCCGGAGGGGAGAAAAGCGATCCATGCACGCCCCCAGCGCATTCCAGCAGGGAACAGCGAGCAGGAGCGCCTGTGTGCCTCCCCCGTTAGTGGAACTACCGGCAGGATTCCGAAGAAGAGGAAGCAATTCGCCAAAACAGGTCACCCGGGAGCACCAAAAGTAAGACGTACCCCGGAGGGGAGAAAAGCGAGCCACGCACGTACCCAAGCGCATTCCCTCAGGGAACAGCGAGCAGGAGCGCCTGTGCGCCTCCTCCGTTAGTGGAACTACCGGCAGGATTCCGAAGAAGAGGAAGCAATTCGCCAAAACAGGTCACCCGGGAGCACCAAAAGTAAGACGTACCCCGGAGGGGAGAAAAGCGATCCATGCACGCCCCCAGCGCATTCCAGCAGGGAACAGCGAGCAGGAGCGCCTGTGCGCCTCCTCCGTTAGTGGAACTACCGGCAGGATTCCGAAGAAGAGGAAGCAATTCGCCAAAACAGGTCACCCGGGAGCATCAAAAGTAAGACGTACCCCGGAGGGGAGAAAAGCGATCCACGCACGTACCCAAGCGCATTCCCGCAGGGAACAGCGAGCAGGAGCGCCTGTGTGCCTCCCCCGTTAGTCCAGTTTGCGGGAGTCCAGAGGGCTGCAAGCCCTTGGGGCCCTCCCTTACGGTAAGGGAGGGTTTGGGAGGGATGAGTCCCTGGTTTGGGAGGGTTGAGATAACGCGAATATATGTTCGAAAAAATGCTTGGCAAACATTCCAAAACACGGTACAATTAAAAAAGTTAGAAATCCGTTTTTTATCTCCGATAAGGATGTGAGCTGATTGTCAGATCGTAAAGCTGCGCTGGAAATGGCGCTTCGTCAAATAGAAAAACAATTCGGTAAAGGTTCCATTATGAAGCTGGGAGAATCCACGCATATGCAGGTAGAAGTCGTACCGAGCGGATCGATCGCCCTGGATATCGCGCTGGGTATCGGGGGATTTCCTCGGGGCCGGATTATTGAAGTGTACGGACCGGAATCTTCAGGTAAAACGACGGTAGCGCTGCACGCTATTGCGGAGGTTCAAAAAATCGGAGGACAAGCCGCCTTTATCGATGCCGAGCATGCGTTGGATCCATCGTATGCCAGCAAACTTGGCGTCAATATCGACGAATTGCTGTTGTCCCAGCCGGATACGGGCGAACAGGCGCTGGAAATCGCGGAAGCGCTGGTTCGCAGCGGTGCGGTGGACGTTATCGTCATCGACTCCGTTGCAGCGCTGGTGCCTAAAGCGGAAATCGAAGGCGAAATGGGGGATTCCCATGTGGGCTTGCAGGCGCGTCTGATGTCGCAAGCGTTGCGTAAATTGTCCGGCGCGATCAGCAAGTCCAAAACGATTGCGATTTTCATTAACCAATTGCGCGAAAAGGTAGGCGTGATGTTCGGAAATCCGGAGACGACTCCTGGTGGACGGGCTTTGAAGTTCTACTCCACGGTTCGCCTTGATGTTCGGCGTATAGAAACGATCAAGATGGGCAACGACATGGTAGGTAACCGTACGCGCATCAAGGTTGTGAAGAACAAGGTGGCTCCCCCGTTCAAACAAGCCGAAATCGACATTATGTATGGGGAAGGTATCTCCAAGGAAGGCAGTATTATCGATATCGGCGTTGAATTGGATATCGTGGACAAGAGCGGCGCGTGGTATTCCTATGCCGGGGACCGTTTGGGACAAGGGCGGGAGAATGCCAAGCAGTACTTGAAAGAGCACCCGGAAATCGCCGATGCGATTGAGAAGAAGATTCGCGAATCCAGCAATTTGACGACTTCCGTTGCTCCATCTTCCGCATCCGAGCTGGAAGAGGACGAGAAGGAAGAGCAGGCGCTTTTTGGGGATGAATAAATAGTTCACTTAACTTTCATTTCGATATGGATGAACCGGCGCTCTGACGCCTGGCGTGAGCCGGGGCAGAGCGCTTTTTGCTGAAAAGACAGGAGGAATCCGCGTGGATTATGGAAATGGCAAGCCGAGAGGGCGGCAGCAAGGCTCTTCGGCGGGACGAAACAACGGGGAGGAAATTATTGACATTTCGGATGAAGCTTTTTGGAGCCCGGCACCAAGAAGCGCGGATACGGACAAGGAAGCCTCCGAGCCGGAAAAGGACGGACTGTCTTCTTTTCCGGATGACGCGGATTTGACGATCACTTCGGTATCGCTGCTGAAGCGGCCCAAATTTCGGTACCGGATTTCCTTTGGGCCTTATACGCTGGAGGTTCACGAAGATGTCATGATCAAATACCGCATGATGAAGGGAGCAGTATTCACCAAAAGCGAGCTGGAGGAAATAGTGTCCGCCGACGAACGACAGCGGGGATATGCCGATGCGCTGCTGTATCTGAGCCGAAAGCCGCGAACCGCCTATGAAATTGCCGCCCGCTTGGGAGAAAAAGGCTGGGGTGAGGAAACGATTCATGCCGTTATCGAGAGGCTTACTGCCGAGGGCTTCATTGATGATGCCGCATACGCTCAGGAATGGGCCTCACAGCGGGTGAAGAATCGCGGAAAGGGAAAGATGTGGGTTCGCCATGAATTGCGTCAAAAGGGCGTTTCCAAGCCTCTGATCGAGGATGCGCTCGGTGAAGTCAGCGAGGATGACGAATTCGAAAGCGCGCTTGGACTGGGCGTAAAGAAGTGGCAGAGCACCTCGGGCGAACCGATGGACAAGAAACGAAAGACAGGCTCTTTTTTACAGCGGCGCGGGTATTCAGGATCTGTCGTTTCCCGTGTCATTCGCGAGTTGGCCCGCATGGAAGGAAGTCATTGGGAAGAAGAATGGGAGGAAGATTAGAGCATACAAGTAAGATACTTGTCAATTGCTTGACAATTTCTTTTGTCAAATAATAAAATGAACATGAGTCCATATAAAGGGGAGTTCATTTTTTCCTTCCAAATTAACGAACTCTTCCTTAAAGATTCTATTCGCCAGTCATGAAGGCCATTACGTCCCTATTACTTGGAACGGTCATGCTCATAGCATGGAAGCTGAACTGAATCGGCATGTAATGTATTCTTTGTATGATGATGAATGTGAAACGTAACTGACAACTGCAAACATCCCAAGGAATGCCTTGGAGGAAACAACGGGGAGGTGAACAGATGGATACAGTAATCTGGATCGTTCTCGTTGCAGCCGCTTTATTCTTTGGGTTCGTGATCGGATATTTTATTCGCAAGTCTCTTGCAGAAGCTAAAATTTCCAGTGCGGAACAAGCTGCAAGTCAAATCTTAGATAACGCGAAGAAGGACGCAGAAGCACTGAAAAAGGAAACGGTTTTGGAAGCCAAGGATGAAATCCACAAGCTCAGAACCGAAGCTGATAAAGACATTCGTGAACGTCGGAATGAAATTCAACGACAAGAAAGACGATTGTTGCAAAAGGAAGAGTCGCTGGATAAAAAATTGGAATCGCTGGAACGCAAAGAAGAGCAAGTGGCCGGCAAGGAGAAACGAATTGAGGAAACTCAACAACAAATCGATTTGATTTACAAAAACCAAGTTCAGGAATTGGAACGCATCTCGAATTTAAGTATGGAAGATGCGCGTGCCATCATTCTGAATAACGTAGAGCAAGAAGTTCGCCATGAAACGGCGCAGATGATCAAGGATATTGAACAGCAGGCGAAGGAAGAAGCGGACAAGAAATCGCGTGAAATCATTACGCTCGCTATTCAACGCTGCGCTGCCGATCACGTCGCGGAAACGACGGTTTCCGTGGTAACTCTGCCGAACGAGGAAATGAAGGGGCGGATTATCGGCCGCGAAGGCCGGAACATCCGGGCTCTGGAAACCTTGACCGGGATAGACCTGATTATCGACGATACGCCGGAAGCGGTGATTTTGTCGGGCTTTGACCCGATCCGTCGCGAAATCGCCCGCACTGCCCTCGAGAAATTGGTGGCTGACGGACGGATTCATCCGGCCCGGATTGAAGAAATGGTCGAAAAATCCCGCCGTGAAGTGGATGAACGGATTCGCGAGTACGGGGAACAAGCCACCTTCGAGGTGGGGGTACATGCACTGCATCCCGATTTGATCAAAATTTTGGGACGCCTCAAGTTCCGGACAAGCTACGGCCAAAACGTACTGAAGCATTCGATGGAAGTCGCTTATTTGGCCGGATTGATGGCCGGAGAATTGGGCGAGGATATCGCGCTCGCAAAACGTGCAGGTTTGCTGCATGATATCGGTAAAGCGCTTGATCATGAAGTGGAAGGATCTCATGTCGAAATCGGCGTAGAGCTGGCTAAGAAATACAAAGAACATCCTGTAGTTATCAACAGTATTGCGTCTCACCACGGGGATTGCGAAGCAACCTCTGTGATTGCGATGCTGGTTGGCGCAGCCGACGCTTTGTCGGCGGCAAGACCGGGAGCGCGCCGCGAAACGCTGGAAACGTATATCCGTCGTCTGGAGAAACTCGAGGAAATCTCCGAGTCGTTCGAAGGCGTCGAGAAATCGTTCGCCATTCAAGCGGGACGCGAGGTTCGCGTTATGGTGCAACCGGACAAAATCGATGATGCGGAAGCTTTCCGCTTGGCGCGGGATATTACGAAAACGATTGAAAATGAACTGGATTATCCGGGACATATCAAAGTTACCGTTATCCGCGAAACGCGGGCGGTTGAATACGCCAAGTAAAGGTTATGCTGAAAAGTGGCCCCTCGCGGGCCGCTTTTTCATTGCTCGTAAGGCCCGGTCTTTGCGAGGCACCGAATTGAGGAGGGAACACCATTAAAGTTTTATTTATTGGAGATATCGTCGGAAATACGGGGAGAAAGGCACTCAAAGAAACGCTGCCCCATCTAAAAACGAAATATCAGCCCCACATCATCATCGCAAACGGAGAAAACGCGGCGGCGGGACGGGGCATTAATGCCAATATAGCCAAGGAGTTTTTTGACCAAGGCATTCATGGGTTAACGATGGGCAATCATACGTGGGACAACAAGGAAATTTTTGATTTTATCGACGACGAGCCACGGATGGTGCGACCGGCTAATTTTCCGCCCGGAACTCCGGGGCAGGGATATACGGTCATCAAAGCGAACGGCAAGGAACTGGCCGTCGTCAATTTGATGGGCCGAACCTTTTTGCCGGCGATTGACGACCCGTTCCGCGCGGCGGACGAGATCATCGGCCGGCTGTCCAAGAAAAACAAATGCATTCTTGTGGATTTTCATGCGGAAGCGACCTCGGAAAAAATCGCAATGGGCTGGCATCTGGACGGCCGGGCTTCGATCGTGGTTGGCACGCACACTCATGTACAGAGCAATGACGACATCATTTTGCCGCAAGGAACCGCTTATATGACGGATGCCGGAATGGTAGGCTCCCGGGAAGGCGTGCTTGGCATGGAACGGGCCGCCGTTCTCCGTAAATTCACGACCCAGCTTCCGGTGCGGTTTCAGGTCTGTGAAGGGAAATGGCATTTCCACGCCGTTATGGTGGACTTGGACGACTCTACAGGACGGGCGAAGCGGATCCAGAAGATCCGTCTGCTGGAAGACGAATGGCAAATGGATTGATCAAAGGGATCTGCTAGGTTTATCGGGGAACAACAGCGATCGAAAGAACGTTTCACGCGACTGCCTTATGGGTGCAACCATGGGTATTATTATTCGGCTAGACATGGCGAGTCCCCCCAAAGTTCCCGCATGGGAAAAAGAAGGAATTATTTGAGCTCTCACGAATATCTTCTAAGTAGTGGAATCAAACGATTATTCCCAGGGAGGTACTAACCATGGAAGTATTAAAAGTTTCAGCAAAATCCAACCCCAACTCCGTTGCCGGCGCCCTAGCCGGTGTTCTGAGAGAACGTGGCGCTGCTGAACTTCAGGCCATTGGGGCAGGGGCTCTCAACCAAGCTATCAAAGCAGTGGCGATCGCCCGGGGATTTGTCGCGCCAAGCGGTGTCGATTTGATTTGCATTCCGGCGTTTACGGATATTGTAATTGACGGCGAGGATCGGACGGCAATTAAACTAATCGTAGAACCCAGATAAAAATACCCAATAGATAAAGCCTGTTTACTTAGGTAGACAGGTTTTTTTGTATTTGCCTATGAAAAATGAAAGAGGAGGGAGCCGCCGATGGCTATGGAAGTGATCGATTTGCATTGCGATGTTTTGTATAAAATGGCGCTGAACCCGAAGTTAGGCTTTGCGAAAAGCAGAAAATTGGATGTCTCGCTAAAACGCATGGAGCAAGGAAACGTCAAAATTCAGTGCTTTGCGATTTTTCTCTCCGATGGTCTGCTCGGAGAACCTAAAATGGAGCTGATTTTGGATCAGCTGGAGATCTTCGAGAAAAAGGTGGCGACGCAGGGGATAACCCTCATCCGGTCGGTGGAGGATCTGAATGCTTTAGAGGGGACGGAGCAGAGAGGCGGTTTGCTCTCGATCGAAGGATCGGACGGGCTTGAAGACGACCTTGGCAATCTGCGTTCTTGTTATGACCGGGGGGTACGTTTGCTCGGATTGACCTGGAATTACGCCAACTGGGCGGCGGACGGCATTTTGGAGTCGAGAAATCAAGGATTTACGCCGATGGGCAAAGAATTGGTCAAGACTTGCCACGAGTTGGGCATTATTCTAGACGTTTCCCATTTATCGCATAAAGGGTTTTGGGAGCTCGCCGAAATGGCCGAGACCGCAGGCAAACCCTTCATTGCTTCTCATTCCAATGCATATCACGTTTGTTCGCATGTCCGAAATTTGGACGACGATCAAATTGGGGCGATCGCAAAACTGGGCGGACGCATCGGCATCACCTTTGTTCCCTGGTTCGTCAAGGAGGGGGGCAAAGCGTCCGGCATGGATATTTTGCCGCATATCGAACGAATTTGCTCCCTTGGCGGGGAGAAAACGATCATGTTCGGTTCGGATTTCGACGGGATCGAATCGCATTTAAACGATTTGCGGCATGCCGGAGATTATGGCAAATGGGCGGATCTCCTCCTGAAACACTACCCTGAAGAGCTTGTCCGCGGATGGTTGTCCGGGCATGCAAGCTCATTCCTGCGGGCATGGCTCCCCTCAAGGAAGTAAGCGCTTTAATTAATCACGGAAATAGATTGAATTTATCGAAAACTACTATATGAAAAAAGGCTAGAAAACGCTTGCTTTTTACCGATCTGAGACATAAAATTGACATGACTCTGAAACAGAATGTTCACAAAATAGGAATTGATTGTGATTTCTTGCACGTCAACATTCTAGTTTGCACTAATTGATTCATTATCCAGTGCGATACGATTAAAGGGGTGGGCGATCTTGATTAGTCAATTGTCTTGGAAAATCGGTGGACAGCAAGGCGAAGGCGTTGAAAGTACGGATCGGATTTTTTCGACGGCTTTGAACCGATTGGGTTACTATTTGTACGGGTACCGGCATTTCTCTTCCCGTATCAAAGGCGGCCATACGAACAATAAAATCCGGATTAGTACCAAGCCGATTCGTGCGATTTCCGACGACTTGGACATTTTAGTCGCTTTTGACCAAGAAAGTATCGATTTGAATGCGCATGAATTGCGTGCGGGCGGGGTAATTGTGGCGGATGCCAAATTCGGACCGACCGTACCCGAAGGCGTAAACGCCCGGTTGTTTCCGGTTCCGATCACGAGCATTGCCGAGGAACTGGGAACTTCGCTGATGAAAAACATGGTTGCTTCCGGCGCCTCTTGGGCGCTGCTCGGGCTGCCGCTGGAAGTGTTTAATAAAGCGGTGGAAGAAGAATTTGGCCGTAAAGGCCCAGCTGTCGTCGAGAAAAACGTCGAAGCCGTTAAACGCGGAGCGGATTTCGTGTTGGAGCTTGCCGGCGGACCGCTGGAGGAATTCAAGCTGGAACCGGCGGACGGCAAGCAGAAGCTTTTCATGATCGGCAACGATGCGATCGGGCTTGGCGCCGTAGCCGCTGGCTGCCGTATTATGAGCGCATATCCGATCACTCCGGCTTCCGAAATCATGGAGTACTTGATCAAAAAGCTGCCAAAATTCGGCGGAACGGTCGTTCAGACCGAGGACGAAATCGCCGCCATCACGATGGCTATCGGCTCGAGTTACGCAGGTGTCCGCACGATGACGGCTTCGGCCGGTCCGGGGCTGTCGCTCATGATGGAAGCGATCGGTCTTGCGGGCATGACGGAAACGCCGGTCGTTATCGTCGATACCCAGCGCGGCGGTCCAAGCACAGGCTTGCCGACGAAACAGGAGCAAAGCGATATCAATGCGCTGATCTACGGGACGCACGGGGAAATTCCGAAGATCGTTTTGTCGCCGAGTTCGATCGAAGAGTGCTTCTATGACACGGTGCAGGCTTTTAATCTTGCCGAGAAATATCAGGTGCCGGTCATTTTGGCGACGGACCTGCAGCTTTCTCTGGGGAAACAATCCTGTGAGATGCTGAATTATGAACGGGTTACCATCGACCGCGGATATATCGTCAAAGACATTCCGGACCGTGAGGACGGCAGCCTGTTCAACCGTTATGGCGTGACGGACAACGGCATTTCGCCGAGGGTGCTGCCGGGCGAGAAGAACGGGATTCATCACGTCACCGGGGTTGAACACGATGAATCCGGCCGTCCTTCCGAAAGCACGGCCAATCGGAAGAAAATGATGGATAAGCGTCTTCGCAAGCTGGCGAAGCTGGAAATTGCCGATCCGATCCATCTCGATGCTCCTTATGCCGAGCCGGATCTCCTGATCGTCGGCATGGGTTCGACAGGGGGAACGATTGATCAGGCCCGCCGGAATCTGGAAGCCGAAGGCGTCAAGACCAACCATATGACGGTGCGGCTGCTGCATCCGTTCCCGGTGGAGGAAGTGCTTCCGCAGATCGCCAAAGCGAAAAAGGTGCTGGTGGTCGAGAACAATGCGACCGGACAGCTTGCTAATTTGATCAAGCTTAACATCGGATATCACGATAAAATCGTCAACATGCTGAAATACAACGGGAATCCGTTCCTTCCTTCGGAAGTATACGAAGACTGCAAAAAAGCGGCGGGGAACAAAGCGCAGGAGGAGTTGGTGAAACATGGCAACCTTTAAGGAGTTCCGCAACAACGTTAAACCTAACTGGTGTCCGGGGTGCGGCGATTTCTCCGTTCAGGCCGCGATCCAGCGCGCCGCGGCTAACGTCGGTCTTGAACCGGAGAATCTCGCGGTCATCTCCGGGATCGGCTGTTCCGGACGCATCTCCGGATACATCAACGCTTATGGCCTCCACGGCATTCACGGCCGGGCGCTTCCCATTGCACAGGGCGTGAAGCTGGCCAATCGGAACTTGACCGTTATTGCCTCCGGCGGCGACGGCGACGGTTTTGCGATCGGAATGGGCCATACCGTTCATGCTATTCGCCGGAACATCAACATCACGTATATCGTGATGGATAACCAGATTTACGGGCTGACGAAAGGGCAAACTTCCCCGCGCAGCGGGGAAGGATTCAAAACGAAGAGCACGCCTGAGGGATCCGTCGAATCGACGCTGTCCCCGCTGGAAATCGCTCTTGCATCCGGAGCGACTTTCGTTGCCCAATCGTTCTCCAGCGATCTGAAGCAGTTGACATCGCTGATCGAGCAGGGCATCCGGCACGAAGGGTTTTCGCTGATCAATGTGTTCAGTCCATGCGTAACCTTTAACAAAATCAATACGTACGACTGGTTCAAGGAAAACATCGTCAACCTGGAGACTATTCCGGATTACGATCCGGGAAATCGTGCGATGGCGATGACGAAACTAATGGAAACGGGCAGCATGATTACCGGACTTATCTATCAAAACAAAGAAAAGAAAAGCTATGAGAACCTTGTGCACGGATTCAAGGATGAGCCTCTGGTTCATCAGCCGCTCGATTTATCCGAAACCGAGTTTGACAATCTTGTTGCAGAATTCAAATAATGTGTCAAAAGACGTCCGATTTTTGCGGGCGTCTTTTCCTTTTTTCAAATAATAGGTGTATAATGGATAGCGATGTGAATCGTCATCGATATAGAGAACATACGAGGAGTGTTTGCAAAAATGAGCAAAACAGTGCCTGTCGGCGTATCAGCACGTCATATCCACCTTACTCAAGAGCATGTCGAAATTCTGTTTGGACAAGGCTATCAACTGACCGAGTTCAAACCGCTGTCCCAACCGGGTCAATTCGCGGCCAATGAACAAGTCGCCGTAATCGGTCCAAAAGGCCAATTCGATAAAGTCCGTATTTTGGGACCGGTCCGTCCCGCATCCCAAGTGGAAATTTCCCGCACCGATTCCTTCGCCATCGGCGTGAAAGCACCGGTTCGTGAATCGGGCAAAATCGACGGAACTCCAGGCGTTACCGTAAAAGGACCAGCCGGCGAAATCACGCTGGAAGAAGGCGTTATCGTTGCCGCCCGCCATATTCATTTCCATACTTCCGATGCCGAAAATTGGGGCATCAAGGACAAGCAGCTGCTGAAAGTCCGTCTTGGCGGAGAACGCGGTTTGGTGCTTGAAAACGTCATTGCGCGCGTTTCCGAAAACTTTGCGCTTGACATGCATATCGACACGGACGAAGCTAATGCTTCCGGCGCCAAAACCGGCGATACTGCGGAAATCGTGGAGTAAGCTAGCGTATATCCACCTTACTAAATCAAGAGGCGTCATCCAAGCAGAGTTTTCTGCTTCTGGAGGACGCCTCTTTTTGATGCGATTCTTTATGCTTCGATCGAAACGGCGTGAGCGATGCAGGGAATGCTTTCGCCTTGCTGGAAAGATAGCGGAGAGAGCAGCGCGCCGGTCGCTACCACGAGAATTCGTTTGAGCTCACCGCGGCGCATACGGTTCAGCAGATGCCCGTAGGTGACGACGGCAGAACAGGCGCACCCGCTGGCCCCGGCTTGAACCTGCTGTGTTTCATAGTTGTACATCATCATCCCGCAGTCTTTATAAGTGGTTTGATGGATCGGGATCTTGTGGCGGTCGAACAGATCGTTGGCGATTGCGTATCCGACCTTAGACAAGTCGCCGGTGACGATGAGGTCATAATGGGACGGATCGATTTCCAGGTCGCGGAAATGGGATTCGATCGTGTCGACCGCGGCCGGCGCCATCGCCGCACCCATGTTGAACGGGTCGGTGATGCCCATGTCGATGACCCGCCCGATTGTGGCGGATGTCACCTTGGGCCCCTCTCCGTCCAGTGAGACGACGGCAGAACCGGAGCCGGTGACGGTAAATTGGGCGGTCGGCGGCTTTTGCGAACCGTATTCGGTCGGATAGCGGAACTGCTTCTCCACGCTGGAGTTATGACTGCAGGTTCCGGCCAGCGCGTACTTCGCGCCCCCCGAATTAACGACAAAGGAAGCCAACGCGAGGCTCTCCATGGAGGTGGAGCAGGCGCCAAACATACCGATATAAGGGATGCTCAGCGTTCTGGCCGCGAAGCTGCTGCTGATGATCTGATTCATAAGGTCGCCGCCGAAATGGAACTGCACTTGTTCGTTCGTCAGCTTCGCATGCTCGATGGCCATGGAAGCCGATTCCTCGAGCAGGGTCTTTTCGGCCTTCTCCCAGCTGTCCTGGCCGATATACAAATCGCCGTGGATGATGTCAAAATCCTCGGCCAAAGGGCCTTGGCCCTCAAAGGGGCCAACGACCGTCGCCGTGCTGATGATTTTCGGCTTATTTTCAAACACCCAGCTTTGATGACCTTTCAGCATGTCAGTGCCCTCCCGCGTAGCCAGGGACGAAGATCGCGTAGATCAAGCCGATGATAAAAGCCGCCACCGTTCCGAAGACGATCACCGATCCGGCGAGTTGAAACATGCCTGCTCCGACGCCAAGCACCAGCCCTTCGGGGCGATGTTCAATGGCTGAGGAAGCCATGGAGTTGGCGAACCCCGTAACGGGTACGGCGCTTCCGGCTCCGGCCCATTGGGCGATTTTGTCGTATACTCCCATGCTCGTCAGAATGACCGAAATAATCACCAGTACGGCTACCGTCGGGTTGGAGGCTTCTTTTTCGCTCATTCCCGCGAAATGAATAAAGGATTGGCGAATGCATTCGCCCAGGAGACAGATAAGCCCGCCGGACAGAAAAGCCCTTAGGCAATTTACGCCAATCGGACGCTTCGGTTCCCGCGAACTGGCGAGCCGCTGATACTGCTGCTGGGCCGGAGACAGCTTCTGATTTTTTGCCTTGGCCATCGTTCTTCCCTCCTAAAAGTTTGGTGAGATGCCACGTTGATTTACTCCGAACAAAACTTGATCCGCTAGGTCCATGGCTATTGAATCAATAAAGGTCTGACCTCTTGAATCACCTGCTGCAGCTTGGCGGAGCAATCCCCGTACATGTTCTTGACGCGTAGTTCTTCCGACGAGAGTGCGAACATCTCGAGATCGGCTTCGCATTTTTTGAGCTCTGCAAGCAAAGAGGCTTTCTCCTGCGGCTCGGGCACCGCAATTTGATCGTCGTATAAATCGGCATAGAATTGTCCGTATCCGTCGACCTGCCCCAAATACACGTTGTCCAGGGATACACCGAGTTTTTTTAGCTCAGTATTCAGCCACTGCCGGTTCAAGCCCAGCGTTGCCAACGGTTCGTCCATGATTTCTCCGTCCATGATGACCGTCTGCGGCTCCGGCTCGGGAGAAACCTTGATCCCAAGATGGGAAGGGGTAATCGGCTGATATTCGTTTTTGAGCAGCGCGTTGATCGTTCCGTCCGGCTCCATCACGGCAAATTCAACCTCAGCCGTTTTAAAAATGCTCTTTTTGCGCAGCTGCTCCAGCAAATCTTCGTTAGTCAGCTTTTCTTTTTTTAAATTGTCTTCAAGAATTTTACCGTCTTTAATTAATATCGTGCTTTGACTGTCAAGCCAGTTCCTGGCTTTCTTACTCTTGAGCTGCAAATACTCAATCCCAATGGATACGAGAAACCACACTGCTACGGCAATTAGCCCAAGGTACCAGTCGGTATTAACGTCTAACGAAATATAAGCGGTTATGCTGCCAATGGTGATCCCCGTAACATACTCGAAGAACGTTAGCTGGGAAATTTGCCTCTTGCCCAGGAGCCGAGTCATGATAAACAAGACAACCACAGCGACTAATGTTCTTAGAACAACCTCCAACCATAACGGCATGCGTATGCTCCTTTCGGCCTCAACCATTTTACAGAAGACTCTTGAACTAACCAAATTATGTGCGGGGGGTTGTTTTTTTACTAATACAAAATAAGGAAAAACCGGAATTGTATGAATTGCAGTTCCGCTGGTGAAATTATGGTTCGTCCGAAAAACGATACTATGCAAAATAAAGGTGGTGACAAGATGACTGTAGCATCCCAAGTAAAAACGACACTGTCGTCGCTAAAAAGCGCCCAAGCCAGCCTGGAGCAATTTGCTCTGGAAACGCAAAATCAGCAAGCCAAAGATTTGTTTACGCAAGCCGCTCAGCAAACGCAGCAAATCGTCACCCAGGTGGAAAGCCGTGTGAGCGATTTGGAGAACGAAGAGCCTCAATACAAAGGCTTTTAATGAAGACATCCCATTAAAGTTTAATTGTGTAACCCGTTCGCCGAGAACGGGTTATTTTGCATGCGGTGGCCGGCCTTCGTCTGGATATCGACTGTGATCCATGTTATAATTTGATGTAATGCATTTTTTGCGACTGAGCTTTTATTAAGGGAAAACAGATAGATGGATGAAGGAGTGAGCCGGCAATGGCTAAGGACAATAAGGACTACTCCAAGTATTTTGACTTCTCCGATGCCCGGGTCATTTCTGAGGATGAGCGGGGGAAAAAAATCCGCATTCGCGGGCGGGATATTCAAATCCTGTCGGAACCGAATCATCGCATGGAGAAACGGCGCGGGAAAGAAGATATTCAGGTTCTATACGAAAATGCGGTGCCTGAAGAATTGCAAGGACTTGGCGAAGGGAAACATTATATCGTATATACGTTTGGCTGCCAGATGAACGAACATGATTCGGAAACGATCAAAGGGCTGTTGGAGCAGATGGGGTATCGCCCGACGGAGGATCGCGGGGAAGCGGACATCATTCTGCTCAACACTTGCGCCATCCGGGAGAACGCGGAGGATAAGGTGTTTGGCGAGCTGGGGCATTTGAAGGGCCTCAAAACGGAAAAACCGGGGCTGCTTCTCGGGGTTTGCGGCTGCATGTCCCAGGAGGAAGGCGTAGTCAACCGGATTTTGCAAAAGCACGGGTTCGTCGATATGATCTTCGGAACGCATAATATTCACCGGCTGCCTTACTTGATCCAAGAAGCTATGTTCAGCAAGGAATTGGTCGTTGAAGTGTGGTCCAAGGAAGGCGATATCGTCGAAAATTTGCCGAAGAAACGCGAAGGCATGCGGGCCTGGGTCAATATCATGTACGGCTGCGACAAGTTCTGCACGTACTGCATCGTACCGTTCACCCGGGGCAAGGAGCGAAGCCGCCGTCCGGAAGACGTCATTGCCGAAGTTCGGGAATTGGCGCGTCAAGGCTACAAAGAGATTACGCTGCTTGGACAAAACGTAAACGCCTACGGCAAGGATTTCACCGATATCGGGTATACGTTCGCCGATTTGATGGACGATATCCGGCAGATTGATATTCCGCGCGTTCGGTTCATGACCTCGCATCCGCGGGATTTTGACGATGCGCTGATCGATGTGCTGGCCAAAGGCGGCAACCTGGTCGAGCATATTCATCTGCCGGTGCAATCCGGCAGCAGCGAAGTGCTGAAACGAATGAGCCGTAAATATTCGCGCGAGCATTTCCTTGAACTCGCCTCCAAGATCAAGAAGAAGATTCCGAACGTGGTGCTGTCGACGGATATTATCGTCGGGTTCCCGGGCGAAACCGAGGAACAGTTCGAGGATACGTTGTCTCTGGTTCGGGAAGTGGGCTTTGATTTCGCCTATACGTTCATTTATTCTCCTCGCGAAGGAACTCCGGCGGCAACGATGGAGGATAACGTGCCGATGGAGGTCAAGAAGGTGCGGCTGCAGCGCTTGAACGACACAGTTAACGAGTTCAGCCGGAAGAGCAACGATGGGTTCAAAGGACAAATCGTAGAGGTGCTGGTGGAAGGCGAGAGCAAAAACAACGCCCATGTTCTGTCGGGACGTACGCGCAGCAATAAGCTTGTTCACTTCGAGGGGAGCGCGGACTTGATCGGCAGCTTCGTCAACGTGGAAATTACCGATCCGAAAACGTGGTATATTAAAGGGAGCATTGTATCCGATCCGGTAAGTCAGGCATCTTACTAAGCCGGCTGCCCGGTTGGGAAAATCAGATAATGAGGGGGCGTATCGTCTTGGCGCAGGATCATGATTATGCGAATGGCGGAATCCCGAAATTCGATTCCCGCGATTTGGTGATTCGTGAAGATATAATGACAAAGGCAAAGGAACTGGCCGAACTGATCGGAACCAGCGAAGAGGTCAAGCAGTTCCAAAAGGCCGAACAGCTGATTCAGCAGCATAAGCGGGTTCAAAGCCTAATCAGCCTCATCAAGAAAAAGCAGAAGGAAATCGTGGCTTTCGAGAGCTTTCAGAATCAGGCCATGGTGTCCAAGATCGAACAGGAAATTTCCGAGCTTCAGGATGAGCTTGACGGAATTCCGCTCGTAACGGAGTTCCAGCAAAGCCAAAGCGATATCAATTATTTGCTCCAACTCGTCGTTTCTGTCATTCGGGACACGGTTTCCGAAAAGGTCAACGTAGAGTCTGGCAATGAAACCGTAAGCTCCGGTTATGGGGATTAATCTAAAGTTATCGGTGCGGAGGTTTCATCCTCCGCATTTTTTTAAATATTTTAATAGTTTACAATATGAATTAATAAATAGAGACAGACATTACGGTTAGGAGACTCGGCATCTTGGATTGGGTAGAGGAAAGCATGCGCCGGGACGAGCAATCCTTTTGGGGACTGCTTGGACTTAAGGTTATTTCGGCGGAGAACAATCGGGTGGAACTTGGTCTTACGGCAGGCAGCCAGCATTTGAATTCAATGGGAATCGTCCATGGCGGCGTGTTGTCGTCGATGATGGATCAGGCGATGGGGACGCTCGTGGCGACCGTCAAAAATGGCCGCTTTGGCGTCACTACGCATTTAAATATCAATTATTTGAGTCCCATGAGGATAGGGGAACTTATCGTTGCGGCATTTCCGCTGCATGAGACTCATCGCACCATGACGCTGCAAGCCGAGGTTCGCAGCGAAGACGGCACGCTCGGCTGTATCGCGACGGGAACGTTTCGTCTCTCCCGTTAGCTTGGCATATATGGTTGGAAATATATACCTGGAATGCCGGCGCATCCAAGGATGGCTGGCGTTATCATATGACTGATGTGGTGATACGTGATGAGCAAAGAACAGGATCAGGACAAAAAGGTTAATGAAGTTAAGAAATATCGGACGCCGGACGGCATTCCGGCCGATATCGTCATGTTTACGTTAACCAGACAGGAGCGAAAAGCTTCGACGAAATCATTGCCGCGATTTGATTTGAAAGTGATGCTGATTCGCCGGCGCAGCTGGCCATTTGCGGGGGCGTGGGCGCTCCCGGGAGGTTTCTCCCAGGAGGATGAGTCGCTGTATGAAACGGCAAGCAGAGAGCTAAAAGAGGAGACCGGCGTCGACGGATCCCATTTGGAGTACCTTGGCGTTTACAGCACACCTGGCCGGGATCCGAGAGGCTGGATCATTTCGCATGCTTTTTTCGCGCTGGTGGAGGAATGGGTGCTGGAGAAGCGGCAGTCTGCGGACGATGCCCAGGAGGTTGGTTTATTTACGGTTCGGGAAGCGCTGGAAGAGCTGCAGCTGGCTTTTGACCACCGTGAAATTTTACAGGATGCCTACAAAAGAATTCAGCAGCAAATGCTGCATACGACCATTGCCAAGCAGTTTCTCCCCCCGCAGTTTACCTTGGGTGAACTGTACCAGGTGATTCAAACGGTCGTCCCGGATTTTGCCGAGCTTAATTTCATTCGCAAAATCACCTCGACTCGCAGCCGTCAGGGCATACTGGAGGAAGTGCGGGACGAGAACGGAAAGCCAATGCTGTCCAATCAGTATTCGCAGCGTCCCGCGCAGCTGTACCGGTTCACCGATTTTACGCCGCAGCTTTCGATTTACACGTAGATTGGATGTCAAATTGTACATACTTTATATATTGCTGAACACAGAGGCAAAAACAGGGGAGAGGTGACGCCATATGAAAGCCTTAATCGTCATTGATTATACAAAGGACTTTGTGGATGGGAATCTTCCGGTGGGGGAGCCGGCCATTGAAATTGAACCGGTCGTCTGCCGTTTGGCCGAAAGCTTCGTAGATAGCGGTGATTATGTGGTAATGGCGGTGGACCTGCATGAGCGGGAGGATGCCTGGCATCCGGAAACGAAGCTGTTTCCGCCCCACAATCTAAGGGGGACGGAGGGCAGACAGTTATACGGCAGACTGGCTGAGGTTTACCGCCGGCATGCGGACCGGATTCACTGGATGGACAAAACGAGATACAGCGCTTTTTGCGGTACGGATCTCGAACTGAAGCTGCGGGAACGCGGCATTACGGAAGTTCATCTGATCGGGGTATGCACGGATATCTGCGTGCTTCACACGGCCGTTGACGCGTATAATAAGGGGTTTGCCATTAAGGTTTATGAGGACGCGGTAGCGAGTTTCAATCCTCAGGGCCATATTTGGGCTTTGGAGCATTTCCGCGGAAGTTTGGGAGCTAACGTACTACACAGTCAGAAAGGATGAGAAACGATGCAAACGGCGAGTTTGGCGCTGCATACCGATAAATATCAGATCAATATGATCTATGCCCATTGGATGAACGGAACGCACCTTAGGAAAACGGTATTCGAGGCTTATTTCCGAAAGCTTCCGTTCGGGAACGGTTATGCGGTGTTTGCGGGACTCGAGCGGATTGTGGGTTACATCCAAGGCTTGCGTTTCACGGAAGAGGACCTGGTTTATCTGGCGAAGCAGGAAGAAAACTACAAGCCGGAATTTCTGGACTTGCTCCGCGATTTTCGCTTTAACGGGACGCTGCTTTCGATGCGGGAGGGAGCGCTTTGTTTTCCGAACGAACCGCTGCTCCGCGTTGAGGGCACGATTATGGAAACCCAGCTGGTGGAGACGGCGCTGCTTAATTTCATGAACTTTCAAACGCTGATTGCCACCAAAGCTTCCCGGATCAAACGGGTCGCCGAGCACGATGTGCTGCTGGAGTTTGGCACACGCCGGGCGCAGGAAGCGGACGCGGCGATCTGGGGAGCCCGGGCCACCTACGTAGCCGGCTTTGATGCGACTTCGAATCTGCTCGCCGGGGAGATTTTCGGCATTCCGACCAAAGGCACCCATGCGCATTCCTGGGTACAGATTTTCGACTCGGAGCAGGAGGCGTTCGAGCTGTACGCCAAAGCGATGCCGGATCAAGTGTCTCTCTTGGTTGATACTTTTGACACGCTGGAAAGCGGAGTTCCCAATGCCATCCTGACCGCCAAGAAGCTGGAAGCGGCGGGCAAACGCCTGAACAGCATTCGGCTGGACAGCGGGGATTTGGCGTATTTGTCGATTCAGGCACGCAAAATGCTCGATGAAGCGGGGCTCACCTATGTTAAGATTGTGGCCTCCAACGATCTCGACGAGAATACGATTTTCAACCTGAAAGCCCAAGGGGCAAAGATCGATATTTGGGGCGTCGGCACGCAGTTGATTACGGCGGCGGATCAGCCGGCGCTTGGTGGGGTATACAAGCTGGTGGAGCGGGAAAAAGACGGACAGATGCTGCCGACGATCAAAATTTCCGGCAATCCGGAGAAAGTGACTACTCCCGGTAAAAAGGATGTCTTGCGCATCGTTAACCTCGAAAGCGGCAAAGCCATGGCGGACTACATCTGTTTCCCTCACGAGCAGCAGGCCCGAACGGGAGGCAAGCTTCGCTTGTTCGATCCGATCCATCCGTATATCAAAAAATCTGTAAAGGATTACGACGCGATTTCCATGCTGCAGCCCGTCTTCGAGAACGGCGAGCTGGTATATGAGCTTCCGAGCCTTGATGAAATCAGGGCTTATCACCGGGAGCAGCTGAACCTGTTCTGGCCCGAATACTTGCGGAAGCTGAATCCGGAAATTTACCGCATCAGCCTCAGCCAGGAGGCTTGGGAGCTGAAGCAAAGAATGATCGAGGAATATGTGGGTCAGCATGAAGAATAAATAGGACCACAGCCATATCAAGGCTGCCACTGGCGATAACGCAGTGGCGGCCTTTTGATTTTTGCGCGGCGATTATTTCTCGGGAAAGCGCAAAAAGCGCTAAAAATCGGCTTGGCGGGCAGCTTGTTTTCGACAATAAAACGCCTCTCCCGCGTTGATTGAGGGAAGAGGCGTTTTTATACCGGGCCTGGGCGATTAGCGTTCATCGGCGGTTTTGGCAAAATAATGATCGAACAGTATGTCGATTTGCTTTTCTACAGGAACGAGGTCGGGAATGGAAATTTTCTTCTTGATATGCTGGTCCATAAAAATCGGGAAAAAGACGGCGGCATTCACCTGCAGCACCATAATATTGAGCACGTCCGGATCGGTTTCCCCCGTGATTTCTTCCAGGGTAGACCTGATTTTGGTGACGCCCAGTGTTTTCATAAACGTGTTGAACTCGATTTGCGACTCAAAGGAGATGTTGCCTTTGCCTAGCACTTCGCGCAACAGTCCGGGATATTTGAGAATGTAGCTCACATAATGGATCAAAAACGATCTGAGCCGCTCTTTGGGCGGCAGGGAGGTATCGTCCAGAATCAGAAACGCTTCGCGAAAAGAAGTTAACAGCGCTTTCAGGGATTCGTTGATCAATTTTTCCTTGGATCCGAAATAGTAGTTGACCAGCGCAAGATTAACGTTTGCCGACGCGGCGATCTTGCGCAAGGTGATATGATCGACGCCTTCGCTTTTTACAATTTCCAGCGTGGCGTTCAGAATATTTTGTTTGGTGTTGAGATTATCGGCGCAGTTGGCCATATTACCGCTCCTTTAACTTGCTGCGTTAAGCCTGAATCAACCTTATGTTAATTCATGTTTAAACTTTGTTTAATTTCAAAATAATACGCCCTGCCTTTCAATGTCAAGGTCAACCTTGCGCTTTTTGTTCCCACTTGACAAAATCGCCCGAAGCGGATAAATTTTAAATTAAACGTTGTTTAAAACGCTGTTTAAACCGGCGTGAGAACTATACTGTATAAGGCCCGCAGCGGGGGTGAAATGATAATAACAGGGCAATCTAATCTATAAAAAATAAAGAAAAATAAAAACAAAATTAGAAAGCAGCGTGAAATAATGCCTAATTCAAGAGTGGAGAGTACTGCCGCTTCCCATGAATTTTCGCTTAGATCTATTATAGCTCCGCTTCTCGCCATTATCGTCGGCATGATCATGGTTATTTTGGACAGTACGGTGGTCAATGTGGCGGTGCCGAAGCTAGTCGATTTTTTTAATACGGACCTGAAAACCGTGCAGTGGACCATTACCGGCTATACGCTGGCATTATCCGCCGTGATTCCCCTGGCGGGCTGGATGACCGATAAATTCGGATCAAAACGTATTTTTCTGATCACCATCACCTTCTTTACCTTGGGTTCGGCGTTATGCGCGCTTGCGCAAACTCCGGAGCAACTGATCGTATTCCGCGTTATTCAAGGCCTCGGCGGCGGGATGGTCTCCCCGATCGGGATGGCGATGGTCTTCAAGCTTGCCCCTCCGGAACGAAGAGGTTCGATTATGGGTGCGCTTGGCGTTCCGATGCTGATGGCTCCGGCCCTCGGACCCGTATTATCCGGCTGGCTGGTTGAATATGTGAGCTGGCATTGGATTTTCCTGATCAATCTGCCGATCGGCGTCATTGCTTTGATTCTCGGCATTCGTTATCTGCCTAAATCCGAACGGGGCGAAACGCCTCATCTGGATATTCTCGGCATGCTGTTGGCACCGATTGCCTTCGCCATGCTGACGTACGGGGTCAGCGAAGGAGGAACCAGCTGGACCTCGGCCAATACGATTACGGGATTAAGCGTCGGCGGCGCAGCATTGGTCATCTTTGTGATTGTAGAGTTTATGCAAAAGCAGCCGCTTCTGGAACTGCGGGTATTCCGTTCTTCCCATTTTACGCGCGGCATTATCCTGGCCTGGATCGCGCAGGTTGCGCTGTTCGGTTCGATGATTCTGACGCCGCTGTATTTGCAGCAGGTTAGAGGTTATACCGCTCTGGAAACCGGTTTGATCCTGCTGCCTCAGGCGCTGGCATCCGCGGTCTTTATGCCGATCAGCGGAAGATTGTTTGACCGGGTGGGCGCGCGTCCGCTGGCGTTTGTGGGGCTTGGGATCATTTCGACCGCTTTGTTCCTTCTTTCCAGAGTGACGGTGGATACTTCGCTTCCTATGATTGAGTTGTCGCTTGGCATGATGGGATGCGGCATGGGTCTGACCATGATGCCGGTCAATACGCATGTGCTGAATTCGGCGCCGCGTCATCTGGTGAGCCGGGTGACCCCGCTCACGACTGCCGCGCAGCAGGTCGTGGTTTCCTTCGCCGTCGCCGGTCTGACAGGTTATTTGACTTCCCGGATCACCAGCCATATGACGGGAATCGGCAAAACCGGCAACCCGCTTGTGGCCATGACCTCCGGATTCAACGACACGTATTTCCTGGCCGTGATTCTGGCCATCGTCGGCTTCGTCTTCACTTTGTTCCTGACGAAGCCCAAAAGACAACCCGAGCCAAGCGGCCAAAAGGAACCGGTCGCCAAGCCCGATCCGAGTGCAATGATCGGACATTGATTTTGGTTTGCGCAATAAGGGTGTGCCAAAAGTCATCTATGATGGCTTTTGGCACACCCTTTAATACTTAGCATAACAGCAAAGCAAGAAAAATCCTCCTGGCTCCCTGCCAGCTACCGGATCGACTTCGAGGATTTGCGTTAGAACAAATGGTTAGAACAAATGGTTAGAACAAGTTGTCCGGTCTGATCAAAGACGTCCCCACACGCCGCATCCCTCCGACACTTAAAATATAGCGGCCTTTAATGGCCTTATTTCCACTTGAGGACCTCATTCTGAACGAAATAGCGCCGTTTTATGGCCTTATTTTATCTGAAGAGCTTCTTTTTCCCTTGGTTCTGGACGTTTTGCCGAAAATAAGACCATTTTGCACCGCTATTTTCGGGAAAATGCGTTTTTGGATTGAAATAAGCCCATTTTATACCGCTATTCGAGAAATCGACCGAGAAATCGCGATTTTCCGTTTATTGTTGATTCCAGGCCAGGCCGACCCACACGCTGACTTGCACGCCGTGCATCAAGGGCAACCGAAGCTTACGGCGTTTTCGACTTCGAAACTTGCCCGGCACTTCCCGACGATTTGCTTAAAAAGCGGCAATAGACTCAATAGTTAAGTGAGCGGTTCGTCAAATGAGCTAATTTACTTTTGGCGCAGCCTCTTTACCTAACCATGATTTTCACCGGATTGCAATATGCGAACCTTTCCTAACAAGAGGCATTTCGCTATGATAAGAGAGGACAACAACATATTTTTCATATGGGGGAAACTTTCATGAGCCGGATTCAGTTTGGTATTATCGGTGGAGGCTGGAGAGCGGATTTTTTCCTGCGTATTGCAAAAGCGCTTCCAGACCGCTTCGAGGTCAGCCGGATGCTGATCAGAAACGAGGAAAAAGGGCGGACCTACGAAAAGCAATGGGGCGTGCCAACCGTCCGCACGTTGGATGAATTTCTTAAGGACTCGGATACCTTGTTTACGGTTCTGTCCGTAGCGAAGGGAGCCGTCACGGAATATATCGCGGAGTTGGCCGGACGAGGGATTCCCGTTCTTGCCGAAACTCCGCCGGCGACCGATGAAGAAAGCCTGATTCGATTGTATGAGCAAGTCGGACCGCACGCCAAAGTTCAGGTTGCCGAGCAGCTGCTGTTCCAGCCGCTGCATGCCGCCCGTATTGCGCTTGCCCGGTCGGGGAAGCTTGGCGACATCTCCCAGGTGCAGATGTCCGTAGCCCATGGGTACCATGGCATCAGCCTGATTCGGCAGTTGCTGGGACTCCGTTTTGAAGACGCTGTAATTCGCGGCGAACGGTTTGTTTCGCCTTTGATGGATGGACCAAGCCGGGCGGGAGATCCGGAGCGCGAAGCGCGGGTCGAATCGGTTCAGGAACTCGTAACGCTGCGTTTCGGCGATAAATCGGCAGTGTTCGATTTTACCGGGGATCAGTATTTCTCCTGGGTTCGTGGGGATCGGGTGCTTGTAAGGGGGCACAAAGGCGAAATCGCCAATGAGGAAGTCCGTTATTTAAAAGACTACCAAACGCCCGTGTTTACGACCTTGCGAAGAGTGGATACCGGTCATACCGGGAACCTGGAAGGTTATTTTCATCGGGGCATTCTTGCCGGCGACGAGTGGGTCTATGAAAATCCGTTTATGCCGGGCCGGCTAATGGATGATGAAATTGCGATTGCGACCAGCCTGGCCAAAATGGCGGCGTACGTGCAGGGCGGCCCTTCCTTTTACAGCCTGGCGGAAGCCTCGCAGGACCAGTACCTGGCCCTCCAAATGGCAAAAGCGATTGAGAGCGGCGTAACCGTCCATACGGAGAAGCAACCTTGGGCGAACTAGTTAATCTAGCAAAAGCCCCTCTCCCGTTGACGGACGTCTTCGGAGGAGAGGGGCCTAAAATCAAATCATTTATTTGTACGCACGGGTCATGATGGAAATGGTGTCTTCAAGGCTCAATTCAATAGGATCGACGGCGAACAATCCGCCCATGGTTTGATGCGCGTTTTCGGCGAGCATAGGAATTTCGTCTTTTTCGATGCCGAAGTCGGACATTTTCAGTTCCCGCACGCCGCAATCTTCTTGGAGCTTAACTAGGGCTTTCACGAAGGACAGCGGGCGTTCCTCTTCGGGAAGCGAGTCCACGTCGACGCCCATCGCTCTCGCCATCGCCGTGAAGCGATCAGGGACCTTGGCCGCGAAAAAGGTGTTGTACGATTCCGAGAGCATGATCAAGCCGGCGCCATGCGCAAGCTCCGGATAATGGGCGCTCAGGGCATGTTCCATGGAATGCTCGGAAGTACAGCTGGAGGTTGATTCCACGAAACCGGACAACGTATTGGCCAAAGCGACCTGCGTCCGGGCTTCGATATTGTTTCCGTCCTGGATGCACAGCGGTAAGTATTTGGCGACCAGCTCGATCGCTTTCAATGCAAACGCGTCGCTGATCGGTGTAGCGACCTTGGCGATGAAGCCTTCCGTGGAGTGGAAAAGCGCGTCAAAGCCTTGGTAGGCCGTGAGGTGCTTAGGCACGGTCAGCATTAATTCGGGGTCTACCACGGACAAGACAGGAAAAGTATAATCGTTGCCAAAGCCGATTTTTTCGTTGGTGGATTCTTTGGTGATTACGGTCCAAGGGTCGGCTTCCGTGCCGGTTCCGGCCGTTGTGGTGATGGCCACGATCGGCAGAGCGCCGTTTAGCACCGGCATGCCTTTACCGCTTCCGCCGTGGATGTAATCCCAATAATCGCCGGGGTTCTTCGCCATGACGGCAATGCTTTTCGCGGAATCGATGCTGCTGCCGCCGCCAAGGCCGATGACGAAGTCGCAGCCTTCCTGTTTGGCCAGCTCGGCCGCTTCCATCACATGCGAAAGCGTTGGATTTGGCAGAATTTTATCAAAAACAACGTGTCCGATGCCTTGATTATCGAGAATGCTCACCAGACGGTCGAGATAACCGTTTTGTCTCATGGATTTGCCGGAAGAGATGACGATAAGAGCTTTTTCGCCGGGCAGGGTTTCATTCGCCAGTTCGTTCAGTTTTCCCGGTCCGAACAAAATTTTGGTTGGCATATAGTAATTGAAACTCAAAAGTAATTCCTCCCTGGTTCATATAGATGTTTGTACAGAACTTCACATATAGCATAGCAAACTCATGCCGTCATGTGAAAGAGTGCACATTTTTGATAGATAGTTTCACAAAGGATACTTAGAGATGGAGGAAGCTCAAGCATGGAGAAGAAAATGGCAAAGGAAGCAGCCAGCGAAATTGAAGTGGCCTTTGGCGTCATCGGGGGCAAATGGAAGCCGATTATTCTCTGGTTCCTGGGCGAGCAGGGTATGCTCCGATTTGGACAGCTTCAGCATTTGATCCCGGACATCACGCACAAAATCCTGACCAAGCAGCTGCGGGAGCTCGAATCGGTCGGCTTGATCGAACGGAAAACGTACCCGCAAGTGCCGCCGAGAGTGGAATACACCATTACCGAACCGGGCCGCGAGGTGCTGCCGATTCTCGACATGATGTGCGATTGGGCCGACCGGAACCAGTTTTTCGGCTACAGCATCAAGTATAATTTGTGCGAGCTGACCTCGGATGACAATGCCGTGCTAAATGAACTGGAAGAAATCAAAGAATAGGAGCCGGTTACGAAAACCCCGGTCAATCGGTAATCATGGCTCCGCCGTTGACATGAATAACCTGGCCGGTCACGAAGCTGGAATCGTCCGAAGCGAGATAAACGTAAGCGGGAGCCAATTCAAAAGGCTGTCCGGCGCGCTGCATCGGCGTTTCCATGCCAAAGGTCTGGACATAGTCCGCGTCATAGCTGGAGACGATCAGAGGGGTCCAGATCGGGCCTGGAGCCACCGCATTGACACGGATGCAGCGGTCTATGAGCTGCAGGGCGAGCGAGCGCGTAAAGGAAACAATCGCACCTTTCGTAGAAGAGTAGTCCACAAGCAAAGGCGTTCCGCGATAGGCCGTAATCGAAGCGGTGCTGATAATGGCGCTGCCGGGTTTTAAATGGGGCAAGACCGCTTTGGTCATGTAAAAATGCGGGAAGATATTCGTTGCGTAGGTTTGGTGCAACTGCTCCGCTGTAATGTCCATGATGCTCTTTTGCGGGTATTGAACACCTTGGTTCAGGATCAGAACGTCAATTTTGCCAAAATGGTGTAGGGTGCGATCCACGACTTCTTTGGAGAAGGCTTCCTGCCGAAGATCGCCGGGAAGGAGCAGGCATCTGCGGCCAAGCTCTTCGATCCGGCATTTGGTCTCGTGCGCGTCCCTGTGCTCATATAAATAAGGAATGGCCAAATCGGCCCCTTCCTTGGCGAAAGCGATGGCCGTTGCTCTTCCGATGCCGCTGTCGCCGCCGGTAATGATGGCTACCTTGTCTTTAAGTTTTCCGCTTCCGACATAATGGGGATTTTCCGATATGGGTCTTGGCACCATCATGTATTCCAAGCCGGGCTGCTGAGGCTGGTGCTGCGCAGGGAAAGTATGCGGCTGAAGTTGAGTTTTCTTTTCCACACTGTAATAGGGATAACCGGGTATCATAACATAGCCTCCTGAGATATGAAATTTCAGGGTAGTATATTCGCGATTGATCTGGGCGGTGCGTCGTTAGGCGGTTTTCACGTGGGACTTTCCGTGTGTTGCGGAGAACCCGCGTTTTTTGTGCAATTGACTGGGAAAATGAAAGCTTTGAAAACGTCAGTTTGAGATTTTCTTTATGACTTTTGTTACATTCGTCACACCCCAGCTATGATAATTTTAATATTAAATAAGTCATATATTTTTGCGTGCGGGGAATTCCGCACTTATTTGCTTTTCTAGGCGTAATGTTCTCGCGAATACGCGAAGAAGGGAGTCAAACGCGTGGTACAATTGCCGAAATTGAACGAGCTAGGTTTTTTTGAAATCCGTTTGGAATCCATTGGGGGCCTTGGGGCCAACCTGGCGGGGAAAATGCTGGCGGAAGCCGGGGTGGAGGGCGCCGGATTGAACGGGGTCAGTTTCTCCTCCTACGGTTCGGAGAAAAAAGGTTCTCCGGTCAAGGCGCATATTCGTTTTTGTGATCTAGATACACCGATTCGCGATACGTCGCCGGTTGAACGGCCCCATATCGTCGCAATATTTCAGGAGGCCATGGCGAAGACGGTTAACGTTATCAGCGGCATTTATGAGGATAGCACCGTCCTGGTCAATTCGCGGAAAACTCCGCAGGAACTTAAGGAAAAGATGAAGCTGATCGGCGGCACGATTGCTGTGATTGACGCAACGGGAATCGCGCTGGACGAGAAGAACCGCGTCAATATGGCGATGCTGGGCGCTATGTTCCGCCTTTGCCCGTTCCTTGATCCCGAAACGATGAAGGATGTTATTCGCAAATCACTGGAGAAAAAATACCCGCAAACCGTTGCGCCCGCATTGACGACGTTTGATCGCGGATATCAGGAAGTCGTATTTGAGACCTTTGCTTTGCCGGAAGGGGTGTCCATGCCGGCTTTTGTACGCGCAGACACGCCGGTGCTCGGTTATGAAACCCAGCCAATCGGCGGACTTGTCATCAATCCGGGGAACAGCTTCCTGAAGGATCTCAGCATTTCGCGTTCCGGTATGCTGCCGTATTTCAAGGAAGAGTCCTGCATCCACTGTGCGCAATGCGACAGCGTGTGCCCGGACAACTGCTTTGTTTGGGAAGAGCTTCCCGACAAAAAAGGACGCCCGCAAATGTTCCTGAAAGGCATTGACTATCAATATTGTAAAGGTTGCCTGAAATGCATTCATGCCTGCCCGACGGACGCTTTGTCCGGAGAACGGGAGGAAGACGGATACGCGGAAGAACATCGCGTTCCGCATTTGTTCGATTTGGTAACCCGATAATACATGAGAGGTGGTATTGACAAATGGCGATCGATATAGAAAAAGAGCGCAGCACGGGAACCGTCGAGCAGCGCGTCGTATATGAGTCAGGCAACGAGATGGCGGCCTATGCCGCCCATCAGATCAATTATCATATCATGGGGTATTTTCCGATTTCCCCATCCACAGAGGTCGCGCAGTACCTCGACTTAATGAAGGCGAACGGACAGCACGACATTAAGCTGATCCCTTCCGACGGGGAACACAGCTCCGCCGGGATTTGCTATGGCGCCTCTACCGCAGGGGGACGGGTATTTAACGCCACCAGCGCACAAGGCTATCTTTATATGCTGGAGCAAATGCCGGTGCAATCCGGAACCCGGTTCCCGATGGTCATGAACCTGGTCTGCCGTTCGGTTTCGGGTCCGCTCGACATCCACGGCGATCACTCGGATTTGTATTACGCGCTGAACACCGGCTGGCCGATCCTGATGTGCCGCGATCCGCAGGCCGTATACGATATGAACATCATGGCGATCAAGCTGGCGGAAGATCCGGAAGTGCGTCTGCCTGTCATGGTGGCGTCCGACGGGTATTTCACTTCGCACCAAAAACGCCGCGTGCATACGTTCGCGAACAGCAAAGACGTGTTGAAATTCGTCGGGGAACATCCGCCGGAAGGATTCCCGCACACGCTGGATCGCAATAACCCGATTACGGTCGGGCCTTACATGAACGAACCTGACTATATTAACAATAAATATCAGCAGTCCGAAGCCATGTACAATGCCGAACGCGTATTCGAAAGAATCGCCGGCGAGTACAAAGAGCTGACCGGACGGGAATACCCAATGCTCGATTTGTATCGCATGGAGGATGCGGAAGTCGCCGTTTTCCTGATGAACTCGGCTTCCGAGATCATCAAGGACGTCGTTGACGATTTGCGCCGCCAAGGCATCAAGGCCGGATCGATCGCGCCGAACATGATTCGTCCGTTCCCGCAGAAGCAAATCGCCGAAGCGCTGAAAAACGTCAAAGCCATTACCGTCGGCGACCGCGGCGATTCCGTCGGCGCGCATGGCGGCAACATGGTAAATGAAATCAAAGCCGCATTGTTCACGTACGGAAACCATACGACTCAAGTCGTCAGCCGGATCTACGGCCTCGGCGGGAAAGAGTTCTATGCCGAAGACGGACATCATTTGTTCCAACTGGCGATTGACGCCGCCAAGAACAGCCGCGTAGAGGTTCCGTTCGATTATTACGGCCATACCCCTGGCGATAAGGAAAAAGCGCCGAAACGGGTAGTGAACCCGCTTAAATTCGAGGATTTGAAAACTGGCCTGATCACGGTGACCCGCAACGAGGAAACCGGCAAGCTAGGCGTGCGGATTCCTCCGCTTCGCGCATTGACGAAGAAACCGAGACGGATCGCTCCGGGACATGGGGCATGCCCGGGCTGCGGGATTTTCTCCGGACTGGAGCTGTTCTTCAAAGGCATCGAGGGCGATATCGTAGCATTGTTCCATACGGGCTGCGCCATGGTCGTAACGACCGGTTATCCGTATTCGTCCCATAAAGCGACGTATATTCATAACCTGTTCCAAAACGGGGCCGCTACGCTTTCCGGCGTCGTGGAAATGTTCTGGGAACGCAAACGCAGAGGCGAACTCGACGAATTTGGACTGAAAGAAGATTTCACGTTCGTCATGGTTACCGGCGACGGCGGGATGGATATCGGGATGGGCCCGGCCATCGGCGCTGCACTGCGCAATCATCGCATGATTATCGTGGAATACGATAACGAAGGCTACATGAACACGGGCGCCCAGCTGTCCTATTCGACGCCGCTCGGACACCGGACTTCTACATCCAACATCGGCAAGGTGCAAAAAGGGAAATCGTTCCAGCACAAGGATACTGCGCAAATTATGGCGGCTACCAACATCCCTTACGTATTCACTGGCAGCGAGGCTTATCCTCAGGATCTGGTGAAAAAAGCGGCCAAAGCGCAATATTATGCACAAAACGAAGGACTCGTTTATGGTAAAATATTGATTGCTTGCCCGCTGAACTGGATTTCTCCGGACGATCAAGGGACAAATATCGTGGACGCTGCCGTTAACTCCTGCTTCTTCCCGCTGTACGAAGTGGAGCATGGTCAAACGGCGATCACGTACAACCCGGAAGACAAAGGCAACCGCGTTCCGCTTACGGACTGGCTGAAAACAATGGGTAAAACCCGCCATTTAACGAAGCCTGAAAACGCGGAAGCACTTGCTGAGTTCGAACAAGAAGTGGAACGCCGCTGGAAGGTTCTGCAGGCCAAGCACGAGAATCCATACTTGTAATCCACCAGCATAGAGGGGGCTTCACCTTGCAAGATCGTTTCCGGGCTTTTCGCGTGCATCAAGATGAATCGGGATTTCGGACAGGGGTTGAAACGGTTGGCCTTTCCGATCTTCCCGAAGGCGAAGTCACGATAGAGGTACATTACTCCAGCGTTAATTATAAGGATGGACTTGCGAGCATACCGGACGGTAAAATCGTCAAAAATTATCCGTTTATACCGGGGATCGATTTGGCCGGCGAGGTGCTTGCGTCCACGGATGATCGGTTCCAGCCCGGAGATGAGGTGCTCTGCACCGGTTACGGTCTCGGCGTTTCGCATGAGGGCGGGTATGCTGAGGTGGCCCGGGTGCCGGCCGATTGGCTGGTTCCCTTGCCGCAGGGCTTGACGGCTCTGGAAGCGATGGCGATCGGCACCGCCGGATTTACGGCGGCGTTATCCGTCAAGCGCCTGCTGGACAACGGGCTTACGCCCGAGCAAGGTCCCGTGCTGGTCACGGGGGCAACCGGCGGCGTAGGCAGCACGGCTGTGGCGATCCTTGGCCAGCTAGGCTTTCAAGTAACGGCGGGCACCGGGAAAGCCGAAGAGCGGGAGAAGCTAATCCGTATCGGCGCTTCCGAGGTCGTGTCTCGGGAAGAAATCATTCAAGGCTCGAAGGGAGCGCTTGGGAAGGAACGCTGGGCCGCCGTCGTCGATCCGGTTGGCGGACCTTTTACCGCGGAGCTTCTAAAAACGGTCAAATATGGCGGCTCCATTGCCGTATCGGGTCTCACGGCAGGCGGGAAGGTGGATACCACGGTTTTCCCGTTTATTTTGCGGGGAGTGAATTTGCTGGGCATCGATTCCGTTATTTGCCCGATGCCGCTCCGTTTGCAAATATGGGGGCTTTTGGCCGGGGAATGGAAACCAAACCGAGTGCTTGAAGATGCCGTAACGGTATTTGCGCTTGAGGAACTGCCGGGAGCGCTGTCTGCCGTACTGGCGGGCAAAGCGGTTGGCCGTCAAGTCGTTTCCGTACGGGGATAAGACGGGTTCCTGGTATAATTTGGGTAAAGATGAGCAACCTAGAAACCATCAGGTAGCATGAAGCCTTTGCATAAAGGATGGATGACCTATGAGATGGTGGAAGGTTGGGGTTGGCGCGGCACTCGCCGCAGTGATGGCATTTCAGGCTGGGTGCGGCGGTGGAATGCAAAAAATGGCCAAAGACGAAGTGGATAAATACGGAATGAAAAGCTACCGGCAGGGTGTGGAGCGGCAAAAATTCAGCGGAACGACACTGAACGCTTCGCTGCTGCAGGCGCTTCAAGCGGATTCGGCTCAGCAGGGCATCCGCTTGACGCACGAGACGTATGCCGAGAGCCTCGATGGCAACATCACCTACAGTTATTTCATTAATGGAGATGCCCGGCATTTTATCTTGGTGCATGTGTACCCTACGGAAGAGGATAGAATTCGGGAAATGAATGAAATTTACGGTTCTTCAGGGGCGCAAGGCGTTTCGGCCGGTGGTGATACTTCCGTTATGTCAAGCCGGGGAAAAGTGGCTCTGGTTTACGCCTCCAGCGGTCAGAACAAAGATCGGTACGGCAAGGTCATGAAGCAGGTCTTTGACGGACTGCTGGAGCGTATGGAATGAAATGGCACAAGTGAGGATAACCCATTAACCAACTTCTTATCCTTGATGCAGTTCATGGATAAGAGGTTGGTTTTTGTTTGTGGAACTTTGTGAAATTTATCGCTTGTAGATTTCGCGCATGACATGCCGCAGCTCGGGAATAATGATCCGCTCCATAGCTAACTTGACGGCCCCTTGCGAGCCGGGCATGGAGAAAATCGCTTTGTTGCTGATGGTGCCCGCAATCGCCCGGCTCAGAATCGCCGCCGAACCGATATCCTCGGTAAAACTGAGATACCGGAAAATTTCGCCGAATCCGGGCATTTCTTTGTTAAGCAGGCTTCGTACGGCTTCGTACGTCGTATCCCTTGGAGCAATACCCGTGCCGCCGCTTAGCAGTACGGCTTCGATGCCGCGATCGGAAGCCGCTTCACGAAGAAGCTGACGAATTCCGTCATAGTCGTCTTTGACAATAGCATAACGCACAACGCTGTAGCCGTTTTGCCGGAGCAGCTCTTGAATCAACTGGCCGCTGGTATCGGTTTCGGCCGTTCTCGTATCGGATACCGTTACTACGAAGCAGGCAACCTGTTTTGGAGCTTCACTGCGATGCTCATCTACGGATCTCATGAATATCGATATCATCCTTTCATGCTGATGTGTCCGTAACTATTTTACCACTTCTCGGAGAAAACGGCTTTTCCGGAAAACGGGTTGCATGTCCAGGCAGCTTAGTGTAAACTTTGCATTCGTTAAGAGAGGTATCGGGAACGGAGGAAACGAACATGGAGACAATGACGCCGGTGTATATTTTATCCGGATTTTTGGGGAGCGGCAAAACAACGCTGCTGCAGCGCATGCTTGGCTATTGGCAGGAGGAGGGGCTCCGTCCTGCGGTGATCATGAACGAGATCGGGGACGTAAATCTCGACGGGATGCTGGTTTCCGGCGAAGTGCCGATGGCCGAAATGATCGGCGGCTGTATTTGCTGCACGATCCGTGGGGATCTTGCTCTGCAGATGTCGGAGCTGATTTCGCAGGAGCGGCCCGATCTGGTCGTGATTGAAGCGACCGGTGCCGGCAATCCGCTGGAAATTTTCGACGCCGTCGCAGAGGTGGCGCTCTACTTGAAGCTCGACATTAAACCGATGATCACGGTCGTGGACTCGGCGCATCTGGCCGATTTGTACACTTCCCAGAAAGGGAAGACTTATCGGCTTATGCTGGAGCAAATCCGCTGCGGCTCGATTTTAATCATGAACAAAATTGATTTGCTGGGAACTGAGCGAGAGCGGGAAATCGCCGAGTTCCTGCGGAGGACCAATCCGTATGCGCGTATAGTTAAGACCGTAAAGTGCGAGGTCGACCTCCCGGACCTGTTGAATGCCCCGGCGGGCCATCTGCAGGCGGCAATCGGTGCAGTGGACGTCGGGCAGAACGGATTTGTACCTGTTTGGCAATTTGGCGAAAATGATGAGCAGCCGCACAATGATCATCGACGTGAAGATGAGTATCGACACGAAGATGAGTATGAACACGATCATGATAAATACGAGCGAGAACATAATCATAAACACGACCGCGATCAAGACGGGGATTACCGCCAAGGTTACACTCACGATGAAAATGACGATTATTTTCACGAGAATGACCACAAACATGAGCATGATCTCGGGCATGAAGACGGCCATCACCATGAACACAATCATGAACACAATCATGAACACAATCATGAACACAATCACGATCACGATCACGATCACTCGCACGAGCACGGACATGCTCATACTCATGCATCGCACGAGCACGTTACGGTGTATACGCATTATTTTAATGGGCCTGTGGACAGTCAGCAGTTCGAGCAATTTATCGCCGATTTGCCGCGGGAAATTTACCGGGGAAAAGGGATTTTGCGCTTTACCGATACAGCCAGCCGATTCTTGTTCCAATACGCCTACCGAGAGCCCGATTATCTCAAAATCGACCCGCAAGGGAACGTGCCGGATGTTGCGGTTTTTATCGGCGAACACTTCGACAAAAACCTTGTCGCCGAACGATTAGCGGAGCTAGAGCGTAACGCAAACGAGAAGTAAGAGCAAGTAAGAGCAAGTAAGAGCAAGTAAGAGCAAGTAAGAGCAAGTAAGAGCAAGTAAGAGCAAGTAAGAGCAAGTAAGAGCGTTAGGAACGGAATAATAGTTGATACTAAAAAAATAGCCATAGCCAGAATAGCAGAAATAGCGGCGATATCAACCTCTTTGGCAATAAAAGCAGGTCACTAACATCAAATGGAATAGCTAGCGTTAGTGGCATGAAATAACGCCCCCAATTACCGTAATTTCACCCGTTTCGGTCGATTTCGATATAATAGGGGAATTTTTTGGCCCTATTTTGGCTGAAAACTGAAAAAAGTCGACTTATTCGGCTCACTCAGGAAAAATAAGGGCATATTTCACCCTTATTTCGCGGCTTAGGGAGAAAAGCAGTAGAATAGGGCCATTTTGTACCGCTATTTACGAAAATAAAGCGGCGCATGGCGGAAAAAGAAGCAGTGCGCGCATGGTATGACTGTTTTAATGAGCCTCGTAGGGGTATTGCATGAGCGAGTTTGCGGCGTTACAAGAAATAACTGCGGGAATTATTCTGGAAGCAGTGGAGGACAACACTTTGAGACTTCCGCTGAAGAACACTCCCCTGCAGTTGCTAATGAAGAGACCGCCCATCCGGCGGCGCTTTTCATAAAATTCGGTTATTGAGCACCCGTTTCGGGTATTCTATAAGTGCTTTTTTCATAATAAGGGAGAGATTATCATGGATGGAAATCAGAAAGGTTCCTCGAAGTTCGTGCCTTATGTCTCGGCTTCGCGTTCGCTGCCTGAGCTGACGGTAGTCGCCGTCGTGCTGGGCGTTATTCTGGCGGTCGTGTTCGCGGCGGCCAACGCTTACTTGGGCCTTAAGATCGGACTTACCGTAAGCGCTTCGATTCCGGCGGCGGTCATTTCGCTGGCGGTGCTTCGCGGCGTTTTCCGGCGCAAGTCGATTCTGGAGAACAATATCGTGCAGACGATGACGACGGCAGGTGAAGCCGTGGCGGCGGGAGCGATTTTTACGCTGCCGGCTTTGTATATGTGGAACTTGAATCCCAGCCAGCAAATGGTGAGCTTTATCGTTCTGGTCGGCGGCTTTCTGGGCGTGGCGATGATGGTGCCGCTGCGGCGGATGCTGATCGTCAATGAACATGAAACGCTGCCGTATCCGGAAGGCACGGCTTGCGCCGAAGTGCTCGTTTCCGGCGAAACGGGCGGAAGAAGCGCCAAAATGGTTTCGCTCGGGTTTGTTGTCGGCGGGGTCGTAAAGGCGCTTGGAGACGGATTCATGTTCTTCAAGACAGAGATCGAAACGAATATTTCCAAATTTAAAAATACCGTTATCGGAATGGACACTTATCCGGCCTTGCTGGGTGTTGGCTATATCATCGGACCGCGTATCGCCGGCCAGATGATGGCGGGCGGGATTTTGGCCTGGCTCGTGTTAATCCCGATGATCAGCTTTTTCGGTTCCGGATCGGTTGGAGCGCTCGCGCCTTCCGCCACACCGATTTCGCAGCTTGACGCCTGGGGAGTTTGGGGCGATTACATACGATATATCGGGGCCGGAGCCGTGGCGGCGGGCGGTTTGATCACGCTCGTCAAAACGCTGCCAATGCTTTACAGCTCGCTGAGCGCGACGCTGAAGTCGCTGTCCAAACGTACGAATACGAAGGTGACGCTCGACCGCACGAACCGCGATATTCCTGCTATGTATGTCTTTTTGCTCATCGCCGTGCTTATTTTCTTGCTCGCTTTTGATCCGATTACCAAAGTGGGCATTATCGGCGCGATCGCCATCGCTTTATTTGGGTTTCTGTTCGTTACCGTGGCTTCGCGGATTGTAGGCCTAGTCGGGAGCTCATCGTCTCCGGTGTCGGGGATGACGATCGCGACTTTGCTTATCGTCACTTTCCTGTACAAGCTGACGGGGATGTCGGGAACGACCGGCATGGTCACCTCGTTAACGGTTGGTGCGATTGTTTGCGTGGCCCTGGCCGTCGCGGGCGATATTTCGCAGGACCTGAAAACCGGTTATCTTGTCGGAGGTACGCCGTGGAAACAGCAAGTGGCCATGATGATCGGAGTTCTGGTTTCGGGCCTCGTAATCGGCTTTATTCTGAACGTGCTGAATACCACGTACGGCCTTGGCTCCGAGCAGCTTCCCGCTCCGAAAGCCGTATTGATGCGTTTGATCGTTGAAGGAATCATGTCGGGCAATCTGCCCTGGGACCTGATTTTTATTGGTGCAGCCGCTGCCGTCGTGTTTGAATTCCTCGGACTCAATTCACTGACGGTAGCCGTCGGCATCTACCTGCCGGTGCATATCAGCACGCCGATTATGGTGGGCGGTCTGGTGCGTTGGGTGGTAGGCTTTTTCTCCCGGAAAAACGAATCCCTGCTTAAAAGCCGGGTGGAAACAGGCACGCTGCTGGCTTCAGGCCTCATCGCCGGAGAATCGCTCATCGGCGTCGTCATCGCTATTCTCATTTGGGCGGGCGTGAAGATCCCTGGCACAGTTGCTGTGACGAGCAACTTGCTGCCGCTCCTGATCTTCCTGGCAGTAACCCTCCTGCTGGCTTACATTTCTTTGCGCAGCAAAAACGGCGCTGCCAAAGAAAGCGGGAAGTAAAGCATGGACACGAAAATCGAAATCAATAAGTTACGTTCCAAGGCCAAGGGCGGGAGGGGAGTCCGGCGAAATCGGAAAAAAAGCTCCGCGAATCCGGCCGAAGCGCTAAACCTGCTGGAGATGATCCCCAAACTTCGCCCGCATTTGGGCACGAAGCAAGCGGAAAACGGAAAAGTAACGGTGCTCATCCCTCGAACGCGCTGGCTTGAGCGGCAGTCGGTTCGCTTTTTGGGACAGCCGGCCGTAATCCAGGTGCATTTGGACGAGCTTGGAAGCGAGGTGGTCGGCCGCTGCGGCGGGACCATGACGGTAGCGGAAATTGCCGAAGCGATTAAGGCCAAATTCGGTGAAGCCGCCGAGCCTCTGCTGCCCCGGCTAAGCAAGTTTATCGAGATTATGGAAGCCAACGATTGGCTGGATTGGGTAAGCTCCAAATAAAATAAAAAACTCCGAAAAGCACGAAGCTTTCGGAGTTTTTTATTTAAAACCGGGCTTAACTTGGATTCGCGACTGGCACCACCGCTTGCGGGCCTGCTCCGGCCGCGGCCGGAAGCTCGCTGGAACCAAGCTGCAGCCGGTACATTTGATAGTACCGTCCGCCGAGCGCAAGCAGTTCGTCATGTGTGCCCCGTTCGACGATTTCGCCGCGATGCAGCACGAGAATCTGATCGGCGCTGCGGATCGTAGAGAGACGATGGGCGATGATGAACGTAGTCCGGCCGCGCTTCAGCACCTCAAGTGCGGATTGGATCAGCGCTTCCGTTTCGGTATCAATGTTGGCCGTAGCTTCGTCAAGAATCAGGATGGCCGGATCAAAAGCAAGCGCGCGCGCAAACGATATTAGCTGACGCTCGCCGGCGGATAACGTACTGCCCTTTTCCACGACCGGTTCATCAAGTCCTTTCGGCAAATGCGCAAGGATCTTGGTAGCCCCAACGTCTTCGAGCGCTTTGGCGATCGTTTCGCGGGAGATTCGTTCGTCTCCCAAGCTGACGTTGGAAGCAATCGTTCCCGTGAATAGGTACGGATCCTGCAACACGATTCCCATATGCTGGCGGATCCACTGCTTCGGCAGTCCTGTGACCGGCTGGCCGTCGATGGTGATCGTTCCTTTTTGCGGATCGTAGAACCGGAACAGGAGATTGATGATCGAGCTTTTGCCGGAGCCGGTGTGCCCGACCAGCGCCACTGTCTGGCCCTGCTTCGCTTCGAACGAAATATTTTTCAGCACATAATCGCGCTTGTAAGCGAAGGAAACGTCCTTGAATTCCACGTTTCCTTTGTAACGCGGTATCGATCCGTCGGTGACCGGTTCTCCCGGTTCGTCCATCAGCGTGAATACCCGGCCGGCGGACACCATCGAGGAATCAAGCGCTGCCAGTTGGTTCACCATACCGGTGATTGGCTGGAACAAACGGCCAAGCACGTCAACGAAGGCATACAACACGCCGAGAGAAATGATACCTGCGCCGTTCAGCTGCGCGGAGCCGAAATACCAGAGCACGACGGCGAAAGAGAAGGAACGAATGACGTTGACCAGGTTATGCGACGTAAAAGCATTCAGATTCAGCATCTTGTTCTGATGCTCCATGTAATCGTCGTTCAGGTTTTCGAACTCCTCTTTGGTTTGCGCCTCGCGGCGGAATATCCGGATGATGGACATCCCTTGGATCGATTCGTTGATGATCGCGTTGATTTCGCTGAGGCGCGACCGGATGATCGTATTATATTTCGTGGCGAATTTCCGGTACAACACGACCCACAGCCAGATGATCGGAATGACGAACAAGCAGATCAATCCCAACCGTACATCGAGTAAGAACAGAGCGGCGTATACTCCAATCATGTTGATGATCCCGGAGAAAAAGTTGGACAACACCGCGATAAACAAGTCTTTGACCGCTTCCGTATCGTTCGTCACCCGGGACACGACCTTCCCGGCCGGAAGGTTATCGAAAAAGTTGACCGGCAGACGCTGAATGTGGGCGTAGACGTCGATGCGCAGCTTTTGAATGACTTTGTTGGCCGAGGACTGCAGCCAGTAGGTTTTTCCGAATTCCATCACGATTGAAACCGCGAGGAAAACTAAGTACCAGCTGACGAGCGAGATGATGCCCGGAACTTCGGGTTTGTAAAAGGCGAACAGCCCGGAAGCGCTAAGCTTGATGGCTGGGTATTCGCTGACGGCGCCGCCTTGGGTTAGCGTCAGGACTCCGCTTTGGAAGCTGCGGTCGCCGGAAACGTCGGCCATCTTGCCTTCCACAAATACGAAGCTGCTGCCTACCTGCAGCACATGGGCTTCGTCGCCCTTGGTCTCGCCTTCCGCAAAGCGGTCCACCCGCTTGAAATGCCTTCCGTCATAGGAAACGGCGTCTTTGCCTGTGTCCGCAGTTTCGTAAAACGGCTTTTCGATTGCCAGCATATGGTCGTCGATCATCGAACGGGCGATGAAGGGACCTGCCAGTTCGGCGGCAACGCCGATCGCCAGCATAACGAGAGCCAGAATGAATGTATTTTTCGCCGTAAGGGCGTATTTGAATAATGATTTACCCGTTTGGGTGTGCATAGCTTAGGACACCTCCCCGTCGGACAGGTTCGATTCCACCTGCTGACGTTCGTATTGTTCGCGGTACCAGCCGCCTTTAGCGAGCAGCGTTTCATGAGCGCCTTGTTCGATGATGCGGCCCTTCTCCAGTACGATGATCCAGTCGGCATGTTCAATGGCGGACAGCCGGTGCGTGGAGATGAGCGTCGTTTTGCCGGAGCGTTTGCTCCGGATATTGTCGATGATGCGGGCTTCGGTCCGCGCATCCACGGCGGAGAGGGCGTCATCGAGGATCAGAATGTCCGGATCCGAAATGAATGCTCTCGCCAGCGACACGCGCTGCTTTTGGCCGCCGGAAAGGGCGACGCCTTTTTCACCGACCAGCGTATCCAGTCCGTCGGACAACGTCCCGAGATCCTGGTCGAAAGCGGCCGTCCGGATCGCTTCCATGATAACTTCATCCGGCGCATCTGTGAGGCCAAACTGAATGTTCTGGCGCACCGTTTTCGAGAACAGGATTTGTTCCTGCGGCACATAACCGGTCCAGCCGTGCAGCTGGTTTAGCGCGATTTGCCCGATCGGCACGCCGGTAATCAGGATCTCGCCGCTGCCGGATGGATATTCGTGGAGCAGCTGTTTTAGGAGCGTCGATTTGCCGCTGCCGGTCCGGCCTACGATGCCAAGCGTTTCGCCTCGCCGAATCGTCAGGTCAACATGCTCCAGATTGTTGACGGTTGAAGCCGGATAACGGAAGGTCACGTCTTTGAACTCGATGGATTCGGGCGTTTCCACGTGAACGGGATCCGGTACATCTTCAACGTCCGGTTTAACATTTAAGGTTTCGTTGACGCGGTCGAGCGAAGCTCCGCCGCGTTGCATAATGTTAATCAGCTCGCCAATCGCAAACATCGGCCAAATCATCATCCCCAGGTACATGTTGAAAGATACGAGATCCCCCAGGGTCAATTCATTGTGAAATACAAGATATATGCCGTATGTGAGGCCGATAGCGTAGCTGAGACCCACGCAAAGCCGGATCGTAGGCTCAAAATAAGCATCCACTTTGGCGACGGCCAGATTTTTCTGATACACATCGTTCGTGATGGTCTCAAAGCGTTTTTCGTCATGACGTTCCTGTACATAGGCGCGGATCACGCGGATCCCGGCCACGGACTCCAGAACCTGGTCGTTCATGTCCCCGAATGCGTCCTGCGCAAGCGTGTAACGCTCGTGAATGATGCGTCCGTAAATTTTCATCGCCAGCGCGATGAAAGGAAGAGGAATGATGGCGGCCAGCGTCAGCTTCCAGCTGATTAACGTACTCATGGCGATGAAGATCACCGACAAATAGGCGGTGGAATCCGTCAGCGTCAGCATACCGAACCCGGCGGTCTGCGCCACGGAGCGCAGGTCGTTGGTCGCACGGGCCATCAGGTCCCCGGTGCGGCTCCGTTCGAAGAACGGCGGCGTCATCCGCAGCAGATGGCTCATGAACCGGGAGCGCAGCAGGCGCTCCACGAGGTTCGATCCGCCGAACAAGGCATGCATCCATATGTACGTGATGAAGTAGATAAAGAGCAGAACGCCGATGATGGACAAAATATATTGGGTTAGCGAATTCCAGGTTACGGTGCCGGTTACAATTTCGTCGATTGCGCTGCCGAGCAGCTTTGGCGGGGCCAATTCCACGATCCCCGCGAGGATGAGCAGGACAAGGCCGATGAGATATCGCCTTTTTTCCCTTTGGAAAAACCAGCCCAAATTTTTAAGAACTGAAAACATATCGTGGTTTCCTCCTTGATCTCTGTCTAGGATTTGCTTTTCATGCTTTTAAATTTCATTTTCTTAGTGTCGTGCCTTCCGAAAAACCTCCACAGGGTCAAAAAACCGCAAAAAAGGCATATCGTCCGTAAACGATATGCCTTAAAGACCATAACATATGTCGCGTACGCTACTTGAAATCAAGTAACCTCCGCGAATGGTATTGCCGTGTTCCGTATCCGGGATACGGGGCGGTTCGTGCTTAAGCTTCAATCAAGCCTGCAGGGGTTACTCCGGTATTCGGTTGTGTGCGGTTCGCGCGTTTCAACGCGACAATTCGATTAAATTTGAACACCGTGATTCACCCTTTCTGAATGGATTTGGTAATTACTTGAAACCAGATCTCGTATGCTGCGATTTTATCATCGTATTTGTAAACGTGTCAAACCTTATTTTTGCAAAAGTCAAAAAACAGGCTGCGTTTTGCAAGAAAATACGGGGTTTGGCAATCTTAGGCGTAATGGACTAAAATAAAAAAGAGAGGAGGGGAAAGATACATGATCAACGTTACCCGTGAAGCTGCCCAGTGGTTTAAGCAAGAGCTTGGAATCGAGAATGGGCAGGCGGTCCGTTTCTTTGCCAGATATAGTTCCGGCGGCAAAATACATCCCGGATTTTCGCTCGGGATCGAGGTCGAAAAGCCGGAGCATCCCGGGCTTTCCTCCGAAGTGGATGGAATCACGTTCTTCATGGAAGATCGGGATTTATGGTATCTCGAAGGCTACAACCTTTTGGTCTCCTACGATTCGAGTATGGGGGATATAGAGTACGATTATGAGGCGGCATCGGCAAAATAAGCGGCTCGCCAGAAATGGAAAACGCGAATTAGCCCGCAATGACGCGAAAAAGGCCCGTCTTAGACGGGCCTTTTTTATATACCGGCAAAGCTTGCCCGGAGGTCAGGTAATGCTGTCCTCCATGGCAAATTCAAAGTCGCCGATATCAAAAACTTGAATCGGGACCTCCGCTTCGATAATCCGCCGAATCAGCTCCAGCTGATCCGTTAGAACAGGCGCGCTCTCCCGCTGCGCGGTGAGAACGATTTCCGTTTCGATCGGGTCCAGAAATTCACCGTACCGCTCGTTATCCACCGCGTTGATGACGGTCCAGGAAATATGCTCGCCAAACAGGATTGAAGGGCTTTTGGACCAGGGAACGGTTAAAGCCCGCTCCAATTTTTTGCGGTTAAGCGGCTCTTCCAGATATGAAATCAATTCCTTGATTTTATTTTTGACGTGCAGATCGTCCGCCGGGTCGTTCATGAGCGGTTCGGGGCTGTTCTGGAATTCATAAAGCTCCATGACGGTGGTGTAAGGTACAATATATTCTACAGGCGCACTGGGCACCAGCAATTCTCCGTATATCGCCACCATCACGGCTTCAATGACAAATCGGCGTGACATGGTTTATCCTCCTAAGACGGCGTGGTTCCTGCTGCTGTCATGTATTGACAAAGTTATATCATTATGGAGTATACCATATTTCGGTTAAAAATTCAGCTTTGGCGCGGAAAAACGGCTTTTGTCATCCGGGGAGGGGAGTGTTTTGGAAGAAAATAACGTGGAAAATGATGGATCGAAACCGCTTCCCAACAAGGTTTTGGAGAGAGTTGCGGAACAAGAGGGAGGGGGATGCAAAGTGCATTCCGTAACCCCTTTGAAAGGCATCAAGGGTAAACCGAAACTTCCGGCGATTTCTCAAATAGCGGTAAAAAATGGCCTTATTTCACTCTGAAACCGCATTTTTCTGAAAATAGCGGTGCAAAATGGTCTTATTTTCGACAAAACGTCCAAAACAGAGCGGAAAAGGAACTCTTCTGAGAAAATAAGGCCATAAAACGGCGCTATTCATTCAGAATGAGGTTACTCCAGTGAAAATAAAGCCCCCAAAAGCCGCTATTTTAAATGTCGGAGGGTGCGGTGTTTGGGGACGTCGTTGACCAGACAGACCATTTGTTCCGATGCCTATCTCGAAGTCAACCCGGTACCCGGCAGTCATTTGGCAGGGTTTTCTGCTCTGTTGTTATGCGTCTAGGACAACCGGTTCTCCCGACGCTTCAAAGCTTGCCGATCAGCAGCGAGAGAATCCCCGCGGCGATCAGAGGGCCGACGGGTACGCCCTTGAAAAAGGCGACGCCAAGCACGGTGCCGATGAGCAGCCCGGCGACAACCGTCGGCTGGTTCCCCATCAGCACCGCACCGCGGCCGCCAAGCCAGGCGACCAGCATGCCGACCCCGATGGCGAGGATCGACTTCCAGTTGAAGAAGGACGCCCATAGCGTCTGAATGGAGATTTTGCCGCTGGCGACAGGCGCCATGACGCCGATGGTCAGAATGATTATGCCCAGCGTCAGACCATATTTCTCCAGCAACGGAAAAGCGTATTGCATATGAAGCACCCGCAGCAGAAGCAGGACGATCATTGCTACGGTAATCGGCATATTGCTGCTGAAAATACCAAGCGCGGCCATCAATAACAACAGTAGTGCGGTAACATCGATCTGGTTCATACTTTCAAAACTCCTTCAGGCCGATCAAGCGGCCTTATTTTGCCGAAGCGCCGGAGAGAATGTGGCTTGCGATCAGCTTGCCGTGACCCCGGCCGGTTTCGATAAATACCTCGTTGGCGTCCCGTCCCGAAGCGATGACTCCGGCCACATACAGACCGGGAACATTGGTCTCCATCGTTTCCGGATTAAAAACCGGCTTCTCCATGTCGCCGGCCATTTCAACGCCGGAGGCCAGCATCAGCTTGCGATCGGGACGAAATCCGGTCAATGCCAACACGAAATCGTTCGGCAGAACTAACGTTTCTCCGTCGCTCAGCGAATCGACCCGGATCTGCGAGGGCTGGATCTCGACGACACGCGAGGTCAACACAAGTCTGATTCTCCCTTTAGCTACGAGACTTTCAAAAACGGGCCGAACCCAAGGCTTAATATTGCCGGATAAATCCTCGCCCCGATACACGACGGTGACTTCCGCATTGACGCGTACCAGCTCCAGCGCGGCGTCAACCGCGGAGTTGCTTCCGCCGATAATCGCGACTTTCATTCCGGTATAAGGATGGGCTTCGCGGAAATAGTGGGTTACTTTGTCCGTATTTTCCCCCGGAATGCCCAAAATATTGGGGTGATCAAAGTATCCGGTGGAAATAACCGCATGACGCGCTTGACGCTCCTTCAATTCACCGCCCCGCATAACGCTGCGAACGACAAAGGAGCCATCCGGCTTACGCTTCACATCCGTGGCTTCTTCATACGCGGAGACAGGAACGGAGTACAATTCGCTCACCTTGCGGTAATAGGCCAGCGCTTCGTGGCGATAGGGTTTATCGTATGGTGTGGAAAAAGGAACTCCGCCAATTTCCAGCATCTCGGGCGTACTGAAAAACTGCATATGGGTAGGGTAGGTGTAAATCGAGTGTACCAGGCAATTTTTCTCCAGTACGAGCACCTTAAGCCCGGCGCGAAGGCATTCGATAGCGGCCGATAGTCCGCAGGGACCCGCTCCGATAATGATGACGTCCAGCATAGAAGTCCTCCTGTAGGCAATTCATCTCGATTATGTCTCAACATAAAAACCATTATCATCCTACAGCAAATGCCGATAATTTGCCAGACTTAGGCAGAAATCGCTTCAGGAATGACCACTTATGGCAATCCTATGACAATTCAGTTTTTAAGGGTTCAAATTCAAGATTTTAGAGTACACTGATATTGAAAGCGCTTGCCTAAAATTTTAAAAAAAGATTTCATGGAGGTGCCGATCATGCTGTCATGGTTTAATAGAAACCGCAAAACGGATCGTGTCGGATCCCCATCTGCCGTTGAAGTTTCTGCCGTTGAAGTTTCGTTGGATGAAGTTAAACGTGCTTTGCTGCAATTTGAAAAGGAAATGCCCGATGGAGTTAATCGGATAGCGCTGATGCAGTCAGACGGAAGCATAGACATGAATCGGTTGTCGCGTTATTTCGGAGGGATTACCGGACAAAAATTCTATGTGTCCCGGGAAACCTTTGAAGTATTTTCCGAGGAGGACCGCGAAATTCCTTACTTCCTTGATAGAGTTCAAGCCGCTGTGGACAATTACGTAGACGAAAAAGGAAAGCTTCCGGTCTTGAAGCATTCCAAGCATTACGAGGTTGATTTCCGGCTGCTGCTGAATGAACACTATCTTAGCGAACTCCCTCCTTTTCCGCTGTATGTCACGGACCAGGAGTTCATGCTGACCCATCGTCCAAAACAGGTGCAATAACTCCACTTTCACCAATAGAATATACCTTCAAATAGGCGCGAACCGGTTGCGGTTTTGCGCCTTTTCTAATCAAAGAAACCGTTCTCCCTGCCGGGAACCCGGTTTCTTTGCCGTATATCTTTTGAATCGGGATTACTTGTTTGCCGCTTCACTTTTGATGTAATCGAGTTGGCTTTGGCCCAAATCGGCTTGATAATTGAAAACGGCTCCGGAATATTTATCGATGCCGACCGAATCCGTCTGTCCGTTGACCAATTGGACCAGTACCTGGATCAAGCTGGAATCATAGCCCATGGTTTCGACATCCTCTATGGCAGCGCCTTTTGTAAGGTCGTTGGCGGAAAGAAAGTCCTTGGCATTTTGCACGGCGCTTTCCATCGAAATGCTGTCAGTCGAAGAGGCGGAAGGGTCAAATTGCGAGCTTTTCGCAAAGTCCAGGATTTCGACAATCGCGCCGGTTTCCGCATTAACAGTCACGGTGAGTAGGGCTTCCCGGGCTTTTTCCACGGAAGCGGGATCTGCCGGATCCATCGGAAAGTTGTAAGTTACAACCCAATAAGGGTTTTTGAATTCCGGCGTATACGCCATTTTATTGTAAAAAAGTTGTAAACGGCGGTTTTTCGGGTTGACAGTTCCGTTTACAATAAAGAGAGACAGATGGGAAAGCGGGGGAGCCGTATTTTGAAGCTTAAGGCGGTACTTTTTGATTTGGATAATACACTGATGGATAGAGATCATACGTTCAAAGGCTTTGCGGAACAATTGGCGAAAGAATGCCTGGTGCCTATGAAGGCTGAAGACAGCGGCAAGATTGTTGCGTACATGATTGAAAGCGATAAGGATGGATACCGGCCGAAGGAAGGCTTTTTTGCGGAATTGATCGAGGCATTGCCTTGGAAGCAGCGGCCGACCATGGATGCGTTAAAAGCTTATTACGACCGGAATTACATGACTCATGCCAAAGCGATGGATTATTCCTTTGAAGCGGTGGAGGCCTGCCGCGTCATGGGACTTCGGCTCGGGATCATCACTAACGGAATCAGCCGTTTGCAGCACGGTAAAATCGATTCTCTGAAGCTCCGCGGGCATTTCGACGAAATCGTCATCTCGGAAGAGGCCGGCATTAAAAAACCGGATCCGCGGATTTATCGATTGGCGTTGGAACGGCTTGGCGCAGGGCCGGATGAAACGGTCATCGTCGGAGATCATCCCTGCAATGATATTTGGGGGGCCGCGCAAGTCGGCATTCATGGAATTTGGCTGCGCCGTAAGCATCCTTGGGATGAGGAACTCGAAGGCGGCAAGCCTTGGCGAACGATTTCGGAGCTGAACGAGGTGGCGGATCTGCTGCCTTTTTTCGAAGAGGTGGAAGTGAAGGCTTGACAAATTCCGCCCTGTTCGCATATGATGTAACCAAAATTTGTTGAAGGAGGCCAGTAATCATGAGTGGAAAACAAACGACGTTTTTTTACACAAATCCATCATATGTTTACGGTCTCTTTGCCGGATCTGAGTTTGTTCGTACCGCCTGACGTTTATTCTTCGGGGGGACGGACAGTTTCAAATGAAATCAATTCCGCCGCGGTACCGTATTCGTCCAGCGGTTTTTTGCTGTCTTTGGGGGGAAATGGCCCGCCTGGAGGACGGCAAAAAGATAGCCGAAGATATCTAACGAGCGCTGGACACGTTGTCCGGCGTTTTTTTGTTTTTTTAATCAATCAGCAGCACTAACCAAGGGAGGATTTTCGATTGAGTTTAAATTTGAATGATCATTTGCAGCAGCTGGGATGGAACAACGGCCGGGAAGCCGATTTGAAGAAGCTGGGCCTGGAACGGGTGTGGCCGGGCAGAATTACCGCCGATCACGGGCAGAAATACCGTATCGTTACGACACGGGGAGAAGGCTGGGCCGAGATGACCGGCCGTTTGCAGTACGATTTGGGCGAGCGGAGCGAATATCCGGCCGTCGGGGACTGGGTAGCGGTGCGTTTTCTGGCGGAAGACGGGCCAGACGGAGTTATTCACGGCGTGCTTCCCCGAAGCAGCCGGATTTCGAGACGCGCGGCGGGATCGGTGCCGATGGAACAAATTGTGGCGGCGAACGTGGATTTGCTGTTTTTGGTCAACGCTTTGAACCACGATTTTAATATCCGGCGTCTGGAGCGTTATTTAATCATGGCTTGGAACAGCGGGGCTTCTCCCGTAATCGTACTCAGCAAGGCGGATATTTGCGAGGATCCGGAGCGGTATTTGATGGAGACCAGCGATGCGGCGCCGGGAGTGCCGGTGATCGTCGTGAGCGCATTGGAGAATCGGGGCAAAGAGGAAATCGACGCCCTGCTGAAGCCCGGCGTGACAATAGCTTTGACGGGTTCTTCCGGCTCCGGGAAATCGACAATCGTCAACTGGATGGCCGGACATGAACTGCAGCGCACGCAGACGATCCGCGAGGATGACAGCCGGGGGCGGCATACGACCACACACCGGGAATTGTTTGTCCTGCCGCAAGGCGCCGTCATGATTGATACGCCCGGGATGCGGGAGCTCCAGCTCTGGGACGATGACGAAGGCGGCTGGTCCGAAGCGTTCGGCGACATCACGGAGCTCGCGCAGAACTGCCGGTTTTCCGATTGCCGCCATGAGCGGGAGGCTGGCTGCGCGGTCAGGGAAGCCATCGCAAGCGGCCAGCTCGACCGCAAAAGGCTGGACAATTACCGCCGTACCGAGCGGGAGCTCAAATACCAGGCCTCCAAGGAGCGATCAAGACAACGCACCGTCAAATCCGCCGCCGTCTCCAAAAGCAGCGCGCCGCGCGGCAAAGGCGAGCAGCGGAGAAGGTATGAGACTGAGTGGGAGTAGGAACGGTTACTTTCTTAGCGGAAGCCACTTCAGGACGTCCTGGATTTTGGTGTCCCAGTAGCCCCATTCATGAGTACCCGGACCCTCGTCATAGGTTAAGCTGACGCCGCTGCGCTCGCAGGCCTTACGGAAGACCTGATTGTCTTCGTACAGGAAATCCTCGGTTCCGCAGCATTGGTACAGATTCGGCGCAGGAGCTCCGCTTTTTCCGACGGTTTCCAGCAGCGTAAGCAGGTCGTTGTCCGTTCCGCCGGGGCCGTTTTCCCCGAAAATTCGCTGGAACAAGGCAATGGCTTCCCGGTCTCCCAGTATATCCTCGTCAGCCCGGCGTCCCATGTTGAGCGCACCCGACAGGCTGGCCGCGGCGCTGAACATTTCCGGCTTGCGGAGAGCCAGCTTGAAGGCGCCGTAGCCGCCCATGGACAATCCGGCGACGAAATTGTCCTCGCGCCGCTCGGAGAGAGGGAAGAAGGAACGGCAAACTTCCGGCAGCTCTTCGCTGATAAACGTCCAATAGCGGTTGCCTTGGACCATATCGGTATAGAAGCTTAGGTCCGCTTGGGGCATAACGACAGCCAGCCCCATCCCGGAAACATAGCGCTCGATCGAGGTGCGCCGCAGCCAAATCGTATTGTCGTCCGACATGCCGTGCAGCAGATAGAGAGTAGGGTACGGTCCTTTTTGAAGGCTTCCGGCCATCCCGATCTGCGAACGGGCGGGTTCGGGCAAAATGACGGTCATGGATGTGCTGAGTCCAAGCACCTCTGAAAAGAAATGACATTGGATAAGTGCCATAAAAAACAACTCCTTTGTATTTAAATGGGTGTGGAACGGTTATGTAAGTTAAGAAGATCCTTGAATATTATAACCTAATTGCGGTGAACAGTGGCGTTCCTAAATATTTCAAATCCTTTTTTGCGGGAAAGTGCTACAATAAAAGAATGGGTTTGAAATTCCAGGGCACAAAAGAGACAACATGGGGGTGTAAATATGGAATTCCCCTGGAAAAGAAATCTGTATGTGCTGTGGATCGGGGTGTTTTTCTGCAGTACGGCCTATTCGATGGTCATTCCGTTCATGTCCTTGTTCATCGGGCAGGATCTTGGCGTAAAGAGCCATTTGACCATTTGGTCCGGAGTCGCTTTCGGCATCACATTTTTGTCGGGAGCGCTGATCGCTCCTTATTGGGGATCGCTATCGGACAAATATGGACGTAAGCCGATGCTGCTTCGGTCGGCTTTTTCGCTGTGCGTGGTTTATTTTCTGAACTCCTTCGTTCAGGATCCGTACCAGCTGATCGCGGTTCGTATTTTGACGGGACTTCTGGCCGGTTATGTTCCATCCGCGATCGCGCTGGTAGCGACAAATACACCGGAGAAAAACGTCGGCTTCTCGCTTGGAATCATGTCGACGGCGGGGGCGGCCGGCAGCATTATCGGGCCGATGGTCGGCGGCTCGCTGAGCAAGTTTATCGGGTACCGGGAATCGTTCATGGCCGCGGGAACGGTTGTGCTGCTGTCCGCCGTGATTGCCTGGATCTTTGTCAAGGAAGAGAATTTTGACCGGAACAAGGAACGTTCCCATGTCCTCGACGATCTGAAGCAGGCTTCAGCCAACGGTCCGCTCATGAGCCAGCTCGTCACCGTGCTTATCGTGACGGCGTCCGTCATGGTGCTTGAACCTCTGCTGTCTTTGTACGTGCTGGATCTTGGGGCTTCGGCCGACAATGCTTCGTTCAGTTCGGGAATCATTTTCTCGGCCGTCGGGATCAGTACTGTCATTGCGGCGCCGATATGGGGGAAAATCGGGGAAAAGATCGGGTATCGCAACACGCTGATGATTGGACTTATCGGCGGAGGGATCGGAAATGTTTTGCAGATCTTTTTCCACAGTTTGTTCGGCTTTGGGACCTTGCGTTTCGTGTACGGCTTTTTCTTTGCCGCCGTCTTTCCGGCGCTTAACGCGTTGATCGTCAAGGCGACCGACCCGGGATTCCGGGGAAGAGCGTTCAGCTTGAATCAGTCCGCCGGCCAGCTCGGCAATATGGTCGGGCCGATTACCGGCGGCGTGCTTGGCGGCTGGGTATCGATTCCTTATGTTTTCCTGATGAACGGGGCGCTGCTATCCATCACGGCGGCGACGCTTTGGTTCAAGTCGGGGATCGCCGGCAGTCGATCGGCGCAAAGGAAGGAATCCAAAACGGGCGTATAACTAAAATGCGCTAAAAAAGAGGCTCGGAAGGCGGCAGTAATCACTGCCGCCCTCTGAGCCCTTTTGTTGTGCCATATAAGATTAATAGAGTGAAAGTGCCAGAGAGTCGAACTCACTTTTGCTGTGAAGAATCGCTTCGGACCCGTCAATCTCAATGCTGATTAGCGAATTTAAACATTTTTTCAAGGCTTGCTTGCCATTATAGAATTTGTATTCAAGCGCACTGGTCAACAGTTTCAAGGTGCGCTGAATAGGCTGCTTGCTGTCGGTGCTAAAGTAAACAGGCACAAGGTTGTTTTGAAAATTAATCAGGATCTTCATCATAATCACCCCTATACAGTGGTCTCATAGTATACATATTAAAGTAGAAATCTTAAAAAAAGATTAAGAAAAGATTATAAATGCATAAATGTTTGATTACAGGTATTTTTCAAAGAACGGCAAAGTTTGCTGGCCTATTTATCAGTAATACGAAATGCCGATTAAAAAAGTTTCATAGAGTTTTGAAGAGTTTTGGAAAATGAGCTTCAGAACCTATTTTCGTGGGTATAATGTAATAGATTACCATAAATTGCCGCGCAAGAAGACAAGGATAAATGTTATGATGGGGTGAAAATCCGATGAACTTGGAACTTGCGGAGGTGGGTAAATGTCTTATACGGACGCCTCTCATCGGGAGGATATAACACTGGATTCAAAAGATTTGATCCAATTGGCCGGATATCTTGGAATTGAAGAGGCCGAAGCGATGGATAGCCTTAAATCGGGTTTTTCGCTAGGAAGTCAAGGGGACGAGAAAAGCGTTCTTCTGGGCGCACTGATGCGGTTTACCCCCGTTTCGCCTGCGGGCAAAACCTGCTGGCTCAGGTACCGCACAGAAACGGAAAACGTTGAAGAATATTGGCATCTGACGGGAGAACAGCTAATCATGCTGGAACGAGCCCGGGAGGAAGTTTTCCTGCATCATGAATACAAGTCTGAAGAGCTAGGGCCGATATGCGAGGCGGCAACTTCCAGAATGATGTGGAATACGAGCACGCCTAGCGAGCTTCCGGCACTGATGATGTCGAGGCGGCAATTTGAAGAAATCGTCCGGAAATCGAGTGACTGGAGCCTGGATGAGACCATCGTCGAGCTCTCTAAAATCACGGATGATATCGAGGGCGGGATCGCATTGGCCAAATGCTTGAAAACCCGTATTGCGTATGGGGATATCCGTTTTTATGCTTGGAACGGAACAGATTGGGACAGGCAAAAAGCCCAGTTTGTCATCAACGGCCATATGAATTGGCTCCTGCGCTTCAGTACCCGGGATGACGAAGACTGGATGATCGCCACTCCAATGCCGAAAGAAAAATTTGAAGGAATCCTGTTTGGCTGGTTTTTTGAGCAGCCCGATATATAGAGCGCGTATAGACAGCCGTCCGAGAAATTCGGACGGTTTTTCTTTGCCGAAAAAAGAGGACTTGAATATTCAAGTTTTGGTGTGTATATTGTATATATACATTAACATCAAAGAGTACATCGTTGAAAAGAAGGTGAACCATGAATATATTGCTTTCCCATTCCTCGGGGGAACCGATTTATTTACAGATCGTTAGGCAGATCCGGGGCGGTATTTTGCAAGGTGATTTGCTTCCGGGCACGGCGCTGCCTTCGATCCGCCAGCTTGCCAAGGATTTGCAAATCAGCGTCATCACCACCAAGCGCGCCTATAACGAGCTGGAACAGGAAGGGCTTATCGACTCGGTGGTGGGCAAGGGTTCCTTTGTTTCCGGAGGAAACAAGGAATTTATCCGGGAGCAGCGGCTTCGGATGCTGGAGGGCAAAATCCGGGAGCTGCTGGAGGATAGCCAAAGCATTCCCGTAAGCACGGAGGAATTACTGGAGTGGATCAAGCTGATCGATAGCGAAGGAGGACTAAAGCAATGAATGCGATTGAAGTCAAAGGTTTATCTAAAACATACGGGAACTATTCCATGTCGGACGTTACCTTTCAGGTTCCCAAAGGGTATATGACCGGATTGATCGGTCCCAACGGCGCCGGCAAAAGCACGATCATCAAAGCGATCATGAGCATGGTGGTGCCGGACTACGGAAGCATTAACGTATTGGGGCAGAAGGCGGGAGTCGTCAACGGAGCATATAAACAAGACGTTGGATACATCTCCGACGAGAATATTTTCTACGAATACTTGTCTATGGAGCAGATGAAACGGATCATTGCCCCTTTTTATTCCCGATGGGACGAAATCGCCTTTAATCAGTACATGGATCTATTCGAGCTTCCGAAACGCAAAAAAATCAGGGACTGCTCCAAAGGAATGAAAATGAAGTATTCGATCGCCTTGGCGATGGCGCATCATCCTTCTCTGTTGATCATGGATGAACCGACGTCCGGTCTAGATCCGGTTTTCCGCCGCGAGCTGCTTGATATGCTCGGCGAGTATATTTTAAACGAAGAAAATACGATCCTGTTCTCCTCCCACTTGACGACTGATCTTGACCGGGTAGCGGATTACATCGCTTTTTTGAACCGGGGGCGCCTCGTGTTTAATGACAGCAAGGACGAAATCCTCGACCGTTATTTGCTGGTTAAAGGCGGAACGGAGCTGCTGGACACCGATATCCGCCGTGAGCTGATCGGGATTAGAGAAACCGGAGTCGGGTTTGAAGGGTTGACCAACGACCGTAAAATGGCTCTTTCGTTGTTTGGGGACAAGGCTTTGTACGAGAAGCCTTCGCTGGAAGACATTATGTACTATACGGTCAAAGGGGGAAAACAAATTGCGTAATGTAGCTTATTTGGTTCGCAAGGATTTTTTGCTGATGTACCGGTATTTGTGGTTTATCGTCATCTATGCCTTTGTCTTCTCGGGTTTTGTCCAAACATCGACCAACACGGCATTATACGGCATGATTCCTTCGTTGATGTTAATCTTTGTGTTTAATGTCGACATGCGGCTTCCCAATCAGCAGTTTCTGGTTACGCTGCCTGTCCGCCGCAGCTTTCTGGTATTTTCCAAGTATGCTTCGGCGATTATGGTGATCCTGCTTGCATTTCTGTTCTGCATGCTGATGGATGCCGGGGTGAATTTGGCGGATGGCGCACCGGTCCAGTGGAATTGGCCGGCGATCTTGACGATGCTGCTGGGGGTAGCATTATTCATGTTTATTTATGTGCCGTTTTATTTCTTGCTGGGTCATAAAGGCGCCCAATATCTCAATATCCTAATGATGGTTATGATTATGATTGTGAACGGCATTGTAGCCGATATCATCCAAAATGATACGGCCGTCTGGTTTCTAGGGCAGGTCGATACGCATCAAATAGCCTCGGGGATTTTGGGCGTTGGTCTGTTTTTGCTTGCCGGAATCAGTTCGTATGTGATCTCGATTTCGATTTTTAACAGACGCGATTTATAAGTTCGCGCGGAGCCCGTGACTAAACCGCCCCCCTTTTGGGGTACTCTTGAGAAAGACAGGCAGGCTCAACCATATGTCTTAATTCAAAAAGAGGAGCGTGGGAGATGATGCCCATTAATCGTACCGTTCGATTCGAGGGGAAAACGGCGGTTGTGACCGGGGCGGGCTCCGGCATCGGCAAAGCGGCGGCGGTCAAGCTGGCCAGCGAAGGGGCCAAGGTGGCTCTTTTTGATTTATTGGATGAACGAACGCAAAACGCCGAGCGGGAGATCAATGAAGCTTATCCTGGCGCGGCGCGTTCTTTTGACGTGGATATTTCCGACCCGGACCGGGTGGAGCAAGCCGTGCGGGAAGCCGCGGACCATTTCGGCGGCATCGATATCGTATTTGCGAACGCCGGCATCAACGGAAAATTGGCGCCGGTGGATAAAATGAGCTTTGAAGACTGGCAAAAAACGTTGGGCATTAATTTGAACGGGACGTTCCTCACCGTTAAGCATACGGTTCCTTACCTTAAACAGCGGGGCGGAGGCAGCATCATTATTACCAGTTCCATTAACGGAAATGATCGTTTTTCGGGTTTCGGCATGTCAGCCTACAGTACGACTAAGGCGGGACAAGCAGCTTTTGCCAAAATGACCGCTCTGGAGCTGGCCAAATACAAAATTCGCGTCAACGCGATTTGTCCCGGAGCGATTGACACCAATATCGAGGCCTCTACCGAAGTGAGCGAGGAGCTTAAGGAAATCGTTATACCGGTGGAATATCCGGAAGGCGACAAACCGCTGGCGCACGCCCCGGGACAACCCGAGGACGTAGCCGAACTTGTCGCGTTCCTCGCCTCAGAGGAGTCGAAGCACATCACCGGCGCGCGAATCGTTATCGATGGGGCGGAATCACTGCTGTAGGGCAGCAAATGAAGATCATTAAGCCGGCAAAACACGCTCTTATTTGAAAGGGCGTGTTTTGTGCCGTCAGCCGCCGATCGTGATAAAATGGAAGGAGAGTTTACTGACAAAAGGAGGGACCGGCATGTTGTCCTGGTTAGCCGAGCAGAAAATTGCCGAGGCCATGTCGCGCGGGGAGTTTGATGATCTGCCCGGAAAGGGGCGTCCGATTCAGGTCGAGGATCTATCGGGTGTGCCCGAGGAACTGCGCATGGCATATAAGGTCATGAAAAATGCGGGGTACGTTCCCGAGGAAATCAGCCTACGCGGCGAATGCTTGCGGTTAAGCGATCTGATCGCCGCTTGCGAGAGTGAGCCGGAGAAGCAGCAACTGCGGAGACGTCTGACCGAACAGCAGCTGCGTCTGAATATGTTGGCGGATCAGCGCGGTCTTGGCGGGAGCGCGGCGTTCCGGCAATATGAGGACGCCATCCGTCGCAAGCTCTTATGAATATAACTTGAAAGCGCAAAAGCTGCTTCATTCCTGCTTTTACAGGGAAGGAAGCAGCTTTTTGACCATTTCGGCGGTCAATATAAACGGTTCTTTCGAGATGCGAGGCAGCGAGAAGCCTTCAATCAGGTCCTGGGCGCGCAGTGCTTCGGGCCGATCGGTCAGGCCGCTGATATGGGCCAGCCAGCCGATGACGGTTTCCGGCTTCGTTCCGGCGGCGCGCAGCGCGGAGATGCCCGGATCGCCGTGCCGTTTGGCGAGCCGCCGCCCATCTTCGCCGAGCAGCAGCGGGGCATGGGCGAACGAGGGCGGCGTTTGTCCCAGCGCGGCGTACAGGTGGAGCTGACGCGGCGTGGAGTCGAGCAGATCGTCGCCGCGCAGCACGTCGGTGATGCCCATGGCGGCATCGTCGGCCGTAACGGCGAGCTGGTACGAGAACAGCCCGTCCGCCCGGCGAACGACGAAGTCCCCTCCTGCACCCGGCGGGAAATGCTGCGATCCGGCAATGCCGTCGGCAAAGGAAACGGGCTCTTCGCCAATCGCAAAACGAAGCGAAGGCGATTTGACCGCGGCTTTGGCTTGCCGCTCGGATTCGCTCAAATGCCGACAGGTGCCGGCGTAAGGCGCCCCCTCCGACGAAAGGCCGTGCGGGGCTCCGGCCACCGCAAGCAGCTCGGCGCGGCTGCAAAAGCAAGGGTAGAGCCTGCCGCTCTCCCACAGCTTGTCAAGCGCCTTCTCGTAAAGCTCAATACGGGAACTCTGCCAGTACGGCCCGCAGTCTCCGCCGACTTCCGGTCCCTCGTCCCAATCAAGTCCAAGCCAGTGCAGGTCCTCCATCATTCTCTTCGCGACGTCCGTCCGGGATCGCTGGACATCGATATCCTCGATTCGCAGCACAAAAACCCCGGAGACTGCGCGAATCTGCAGCCAGGACAGCAGGGCGATTTTGGCGTTGCCCAAATGCATGTCGCCCGAAGGAGTCGGCGCAAAACGTCCGCGTCTCACAAGCATCCCTTCCCCTCGAAGATTTAGCGGAGCTTCATTCCAATTCATCCGCCCTGATGAAGCTCAGAACGCGGACAAGTATATCAAACGGAATCGTTTCGTTCAAGCGCATCCGTCTCGTTTTTCTTTTCGATCTCGACTTTGCGGATCCGGCTATCCTCCCTTTCCAGTACCGTAAAAGCATAGTCTCCGTATTCAAGGCGTTTGCCTTCTTCAATATCCATGTCCCGGCCGTACACCCAGCCGCCGATCGTGTCCGTTTCTTCGTCTTGCAACTCGGTCAGAAGGAGATCGTTAATCTGGGAAATCGATACTTTGCCGTCCACAATGAGATGATTCTCCGCGATTTCCGTAATTTCCTGCTCCTCCTCCAGATCGAACTCATCCCGGATGTCGCCGACGATTTCTTCCAAAATGTCCTCGATGGTCACCATCCCGGAGGTTCCTCCGTATTCATCGATCAGGATGGCGATGTGCGAACGCTCCATTTGCATTTTGGCGAGCAGATCGGGGAGCGGAAGGCTCTCGGAAACGGTCATCACCGGTCTGACCAGCGCCGACAAAGGGACGTCCGCCTGCTCCTCGGAGAGAAGGAACAGCGCCTTCGTATTGATCATGCCTATAATATCGTCCTTGTTGTCGCGTATGACCGGGAACCTCGTGTACTGTTCGCTCCTGATAATCTGCAAATTTTCTTCTTTGGTGTTATGAACACTTAGGCACACCATATCGGTCCGCGGCACCATAATGTCTTTGGACAGCATCTCGTCAAAGGCAAAAATTCGATTGACGAAGCTGTATTCGCTGTTGTTGATATGGCCGCTCTCCAGGCTTTCGCTGAGCAGTTCCTGAATTTCCTCCTTGCTGTGGGCTTCGTCCCATTCCGAGGGGGGGGCCATGCCAAGCATCGTCACAATCCCCTTCGAGGAGCGGTTAAGCAGCCAGACGAGAGGATACAGGATCGAACTGAACCATAGCAGCGGGCGGGAAGCCGCCAAAGCAAACGCCTCGCCCCGTCGGGCGGCCAGCATGCGGGGAACCAGCTCGCCCAGCACGACGTGGAGATAAGTGATCAGCAGAAAAGCGATCAGGAACGACAAAAAGGAGATGACCGTCCCCGAGATCTGCCATAAAGCAAACCACGGCGAGAAGATGCTGCGGACCGTAGGCTGGCCGAGCCAGCCAAGCGTCAGGGAGGTCATCGTGATCCCGAGTTGGCAGGAGGAAACTACCCAATCCGTTCGGTCCATCAATTTTTTTAACGCAGCCGCGTTTTTGCGCCCTTCGCGAATCAGAGCATCCACCCGGCTGTGGCGCAAGCCGCGAATCGAGAACTCCGTAATGACGAACAAAGCGGTGACCGCCACCAGGACGACGACCATCAGCAGCTTAAAAAGCGCGGTTCCGTCGATATTCATCGTTTGGTTGCTCCTTTGACTGGGGAATGGACTCGAAAGTGTGGTAAAATCTCAACAAGAATCCCGATTGAACTAGTGTAACCCGTAAGGAGAGAAAGATGACAAAACTGCCGATCGATGACGTAATTCCCGCGCTAAAAGATGAGCTTAAAACTGCCGGAGCCGCAATTCTGCTGGCCGAACCCGGAGCGGGAAAGACGACCCGAACCCCGCTCGAGCTGCTAAACGAACCCTGGCTGCAGGGACAAAATATCATTCTGCTCGAGCCCAGACGTTTGGCCGCAAGGTCGGCGGCCGTCTACATGGCGAAGCAGCTCGGCGAAAGAGCCGGAGAAACCGTCGGCTACCGAATGAGGACGGAAAGCAAGGTTTCGGCCCGGACCCGGATCACCGTGGTTACCGAGGGAATCCTGACACGGATGCTGCAGAGCGATCCGGCGCTAATGGGAACGGGACTCGTGATTTTCGACGAGTTTCATGAGAGGAGTCTGCACGCCGACCTCGGATTAGCTCTTGCCTGGCAAAGCAGGCAGCTGCTGAGAGAGGATCTGCGGCTGCTGATCATGTCCGCGACTCTTGACGCCGGACCGATTGCTAAGCTGCTTGGCGGAGCGCCGGTTATTCGCAGCGAAGGGCGCATTTATCCCGTTGAAACCCGATACTTGGAGGGACCGCCAAAAGGGAGCATGGAGGAAACGGCCGCCGGGGCGGTACTCCGCGCATTGACTGCTCATGACGGCAGCTTGCTCGTGTTTCTGCCGGGAGCCGGGGAGATTCGCCGCGTCTACCGGCTGCTCGCGGGAAAACTGCCGGCCGACGCGCTCCTTGCGCCGCTGTATGGAGCTTTGCCGCAGGAGGAGCAGCAGCGAGCGATTGAACCGGCGTCGCCGGGGAAGCGCAAGGTCGTGCTCGCCACATCGATCGCGGAGTCCAGCTTGACCGTGTCCGGCGTGACGGTTGTGATCGATAGCGGCCTGCGACGGACGGCATTGTTCTCGCCGCGGACCGGCATGAGCCGGCTGGCGACGACCCGCGCAGCGCGCGATTCGGCCGACCAGCGGCGCGGGCGGGCCGGGCGAACGGCGCCGGGCGTGTGTTATCGCCTCTGGAGCGAAGCCGAGGATCGCCTGCTGATCGAACGCACGCCGCCGGAGATGCTCGAGGCGGATCTGACGCCGCTCGCGCTGCAAATCGCGGCGTGGGGCGCCGCGTCGCCGTCCGAGCTGGACTGGCTCGACGCGCCTCCCGCGGCGCCCTACGGGCAAGCCGTCCAGCTCCTGCGGGAGCTGGACGCGCTTGACGCGGCCGGCCGCATCACCGCTCGCGGCCGCGACATGGCTGCGCTGGGCCTGCACCCGCGGCTTGCGCATATGCTGCTGCGCGCGCGGGAGCTGGGCCTCGGCCGGCCGGCTTGCCTGCTGGCTGCGCTGCTGGAGGAACGCGACCTGCTCAGGGGAGCGGCCGCGGACAGCGATTTGCGCAGCCGTCTTGCGCTGCTGCAAGCCGCAGCTCGCCAAGGCGCCGCCGACGCCGAACTGCAGCGCGTGCTGGCGGTCAGCCGGCAGTGGGAGCGCGAGCTCCTTGCCTCCGGCCAGCCGCCGGAAGCGGCCGCAAGCCACTCCCCGTCCGAACTGGCTGTCGAAGCGGAGCGGCATTGCGGCCTGCTGATTTCCTTCGCGTATCCGGACCGTATCGCGATCCGCCGACCGGACGGCCGGTACTTGCTGCGCAGCGGCAGGGGCGCTGCGCTTGCCGCAATGCAGCATCTCAGCGCCGCGCCTTTTCTGTCCGTTGCCGATGTTGACGACGAAGGGGCGGAAGGACGGATTTTGTTGGCTGCGCCGCTGGAGGAATCCGAGCTTTACGCTTATTACAAGGATGAAATGAAAGAAGAAAAAACGGCGGTCTGGGATGAAGAATCCGGGACGGTGAAAGCCCGGGTCCGCCTTAGCCTGGGAGCCATCGCGCTTAAAGATCACCCCGATCCGCAGCCGACTCCGGAGCAAATGTCCCGGGCGGTCATCCATGCCGTTACCGAACGGGGGACCTCGATTTTGCCCTGGAACTCCAAAGCGCGTCAACTACAGGAGCGGATAGAGTTCATGCACCGGATCGATCCGAGCTGGCCGGACGTTTCGGATGGGACGCTCGCCGCGGAAGCGGGGGAGTGGCTTGCTCCATACGTCGCCGGATTTCGTAAACGGTCCGATCTGCAATCCTTATCCCTGTTCTCCATTCTGGAAAACAGGCTTGGCTGGCAGCGGACTCAGGAATTAAACGCCGAAGCTCCGACCCATCTGCTGGTCCCCAGCGGCTCGCGGATTCAGGTGCATTACGACGGACCCGGAGCTCCTTATGCGGCCGTGCGTCTGCAGGAAACGTTCGGGATGATGGAAACGCCGCGAATCGGATACGGCAGAATTCCGCTGACCATGCACCTGCTGTCCCCGGCCGGAAGACCCGTTCAGGTGACCTCCGATTTACGCAGCTTTTGGGAGAATACGTATTTCGAAGTGAAAAAAGATTTGAAAGGGCGGTATCCCAAGCATTACTGGCCTGATGATCCTCTTGAGGCGACGGCTACGCGAAAAGTCCGTCCCGATAAGAAGTAGCTCTATTTCGATCAACCTAATTTCATAAAACGAACCCTTCCAAAAGAGTGCCGCGATGAAATGTCGCAGCGCTCTTTTTTATTTTTCGCGAAGAATCGATTCTATTTTGGCCGTCTCAAATAATAGGATTTTATCCTTTATTAACCATTATTAATATGTTTTAATGAAATTGAAATAGATTTGCTAGAGTTGGATGGTGTCGGATTTCTTGCGTAAAAGGGATCTGCATGCCGTATGGAGGTGAGGAGCGCCTAACGAAAATGAAAGATTCATAGGAAGGAGACTTGCTTATATCTCGTTGTTTTCACGATCGTTTCGGACTTTTTGGCTTTGAACAGTTCAACTTCATGGGAGAAAAAAAGGAGGAATTTGTATGATGAAAGCAACCCCAAATATCCGTCTTCTCAAAAATGTGCGCTGGTTTACTATGGTAAGCTTGGCTTTAGCAATGCTGCTTCCAAGCGGAATCGTTTCTCCTTCCACAGCGGAAGCCGCGGATAACTACAAAATCGTCGCTTATTATCCTTCCTGGGGAGCTTATGAGCGAAACTTCAACGTGACGGACATCGATGCCTCGAAAGTTACGCATATCAACTACGCTTTTGCAGACATTGCCTGGAACGGCCGGCACGGCAATCCCGATCCGACGGGACCCAATCCGGTTACCTGGCCGACCCAGGACGAAAACAGCCAAACGATCAACGTACCGAATGGCACCATTGTGCTTGGGGATCCCTGGATTGACACAGGGAAAAGATTTGCAGGGGATACGTGGGATCAGCCGTACGCGGGCAACATCAATCAGCTAAATAAATTGAAACAGGTCAATCCGCAGCTTAAAACACTGATTTCCGTAGGCGGGTGGACCTGGTCTAACCGCTTTAGCGATGTGGCGGCGAGCCAAGTAACCCGTGAAACCTTCGCTAATTCGGCGGTCGATTTCCTGCGCAAGTTCAATTTTGACGGCATTGACCTTGATTGGGAATATCCGGTTGCAGGCGGGCTTGCCGGCAACAGCTATCGCCCGGAGGACAAGCAAAACTATACGAAGCTGCTTCAGGAGATCCGCAATAAGCTGGATGCCGCGGGCGCCGTCGACGGCAAGCGTTATTTGCTTACCATCGCTTCGGGGGCATCCTCTGCCTTTGTCAGCAATACGGAGCTCGGAAATATCGCGAGCATCGTCGATTGGATCAACATCATGACTTATGATTTCAACGGCGGCTGGCAGCAAATTTCAGCTCACAATGCGCCGCTTTATTTCGATCCGGCCGCTCTGAATGCGGGAGTACCCGGCGCCGATACCTTCAACGTGGACTCGGCTGTGCAGGGCCATTTGAATGCCGGCGTTCCGGCGAGCAAGCTTGTACTTGGCGTTCCGTTTTACGGACGGGGCTGGGACGGCGTGAATGCTGCCGGCAACGGGCAATACCAAATCGGAACGGGCGCCTCCCAAATTGGAACATGGGAAGCCGGCTCCTTTGACTTCTATGACCTGGAAGCCAAATACATCAACAAAAACGGGTATACGCGTTATTGGAACGATACCGCCAAAGTCCCATACTTGTATAACCCTACGGCAAAACGGTTTATCAGCTACGACGATCCGGAATCCATCGGGTACAAAACCGCCTATCTCAAGAGCAAGGGCCTTGCTGGCGCGATGTTCTGGGAGCTGAGCGGCGACCGGAACAAGACGCTGCAAACCAAACTTCGCAGCGATCTTGGCGGTGGCGTGACGCCTCCCCCGGTTGATAATCAGGCGCCTTCCATTCCGGCAGGGTTAACGGCTTCGGCGAAAACCTCGACTACTGTTACATTAACCTGGCAGCCGTCCACCGATAATGTCGGGGTGACGGGCTACGATGTGTATAACGGCAATACTAAAACGGCAAGCGTGTCGGGTACGACGGTCACGATTACCGGTCTCGCCCCGTCAACTCCATATGCGTTTGCCGTAGCCGCTAAAGATGCTGCGGGCAACGTCTCGGCTCGCAGCGCAGCGTATACTGTAACAACGGAGCCGGTTAATACAACGCCGGACACTGCAGCGCCAACCGCGCCGGCGAATTTGACGGCGACCGCCAAAACTTCGACCAGCGTTACCTTGAGCTGGAGCGCTTCCAGTGACAATGTCGGGGTCACCGGCTATGAAGTGTATAACGGATCAACTCTGGCTGCGACAGTCACGGGAACAACGGCGACCATCAACAACCTGGCGGCCAGCACTTCTTATGTGTTTACGGTGAAAGCGAAAGATGCGGCGGGGAATGTCTCGCCGGCCAGCGGCCCGCTGTCGGTAACAACCAATCCGGCGGGAACCGGAGTAACGGAGTGGGCTCCGTACACGTCGTACACCGTGAATCAATTGGTAACCTATCAGGGAATCACTTACAAAGTATTGCAGTCTCACACCTCCTTGCCGGGATGGGAACCGCCGATTGTCCCGGCTCTGTTTCAGGCCCAATGAACGATTTTTTGAACATGGTGATCTCCTAAATATAGGAAGTTAGTCATAGTAATTGAGTTAACGCTTTCATTTTTCTATTGACGAGACAAGAAACCTGAATTATTATAGTCACATAACCTAAGAATGTTCGAATATGGCGTGTTACCGTTATTATGATGGGCATGAGCCAAGGAAAGTTGACCTAATTGTATAGGCCTCCTTTTCTTGGCTCTTTTTTATGCTTACATCCAGGGTTACATTTTCCTCGGATCCCTTTGTTTTCCTGGATTTTGCTCGAGTTGAGACTAAAATGTAATCGCTATAACTTTCCGGCGTCACAAGTTAACGTTTTTTAGGTATAGTTCCGCTAAGAGTGTTCTATTATAGAGAGTAAGAATAGGAGGATTCAAAATGTTTTCAAAATGGAGAAAAAAAACCGCTGAGAGTAAAGTCGTGGAGATTTTTGCGCCTGTTTCGGGAGAGGCTGTTCCGCTTGCCGCCGTTCCGGACGAGGCTTTTGCGGGCGGCCACATGGGACAGGGGATCGCCATTAAACCATCCGAAGGTAAGCTGATCGCTCCTTTTGACGGGACAGTAGTTCATGTTATCAAAACCAACCATGCCGTAATGCTTGAGCATTCGTCAGGCCTGCAATTTTTGTTCCATATCGGGATCAATACGGTATCCCTTAAAGGAGAAGGCTATACATCCCATGTTCAGGTTGGGGAGGTGGTTAAAGCCGGAAAACTGTTGATCGAGTTCGATATCGATAAGATCGAGAGTGCAGGTTATCCCGTCATTACACCAATCATAGTAACAAACGCCAACGAAGTGACCGGCAGCTTGGAGACTTTCACCGGACCTGTGACTGCAGGCAGCAGCGTCATTTTGAAGGCGGTTCTAAAATCATAACAATATAATATTGAAAGGATGATTTTTGCATGATTCTGGCAAAATTGCAAAAGCTAGGAAAATCGTTGATGCTTCCTGTCGCGACACTTCCGGCGGCAAGTATTTTGCAAAGCTTCGGGCTGCTCAACTATGAAAAGGACATCCCTTTGGGATCGGTAGTGGGCGGTGCTCTGAACACTTACTTCGCTCCGTTTCTGAACGCCGCCGCGGGAGCCATTTTTGGCAACCTGGCGCTGATTTTTGCAATCGGGGTGGCTATCGGATTCGCGGGAGATGCCGTTGCGGGGTTGTCCGCACTTATCGCTTATCAAGTTTTGGTGAAGGTGCTGGCAACTGTACCGGCCGCGTTCTCCTGGATTCCAGACGACGCCGTTCTCGACATGGGCGTGCTCGGCGGTATTTTCGCAGGTTTGTGGTCCGCTTATCTCTATAACAAGTTTCACAAGATCAAACTTCCGGATTGGCTCGGTTTCTTCGCCGGCAAACGTTTCGTGCCGATTATTACCGCAGCCAGCACGATGGTGCTTACCGTATTCGTCGGTATGATCTGGAGCCCGATTCAAGACGTTATCAGTCAGTTCGGTAACTGGGTGGTTGGACTCGGCGCCATCGGATCGCTCGTATTCGGTATCGCCAACCGCCTCTTGATTCCAATCGGTTTGCATCACGTTATCAATACGATCGCCTGGTTCCAAATCGGCGACTTTACGAATGCCGCAGGGCAAGTGGTACACGGGGACCTCAACCGTTTCTTTGCCGGAGACAAAACGGCGGGGATGTTCATGACCGGTTTCTTCCCAATCATGATGTTCGCATTGCCTGGCGCCGCACTTGCGTTTATCCATACCGCAAAACCGGAAAAACGCAAAATGGTGGCTGGCATTTTCATCGGTTCCGCGCTGGCCGCATTCCTGACAGGGATTACCGAACCGCTTGAATTCTCATTTATGTTCGTTGCACCGCTTCTTTATGTCGTGCATGCGATTTTGACAGGGATTGCCGGTTACATTATGTACATTCTGGATGTCAAGCTGGGCTTCGGGTTCTCCGCAGGTTTGATTGATTACCTCGTGAACATGAAGCTGTCGACGAACGCGTGGATCCTGATTCCGGTCGGTCTCGTATTCTTCGTCGTGTACTATCTGCTGTTCCGGATCATCATCAAGGCGTTCAACCTCAAAACGCCGGGCCGTTCCGACGATCCGAACGAATTCGAAATTGAAACAGGCGCTCCTGCTCAAGCCGCAACTGGTGGCGCAGCCGACAGCAGAGCCGCAAAAATTCTGACGCAAATCGGCGGACCAAGCAACATCGAATCCGTGGATGCGTGCATTACCCGCCTTCGCCTCATCGTCAAGGACGACAAAATCGTAAATGACGGGGCGCTTAAAGCACTTGGCGCATCCGGCGTCATGAGACTCGGCAAAGGCGCAGTCCAAGTCGTATTCGGGCCTCAATCCGAAGCGATCAAAGACGAAATCCTAAAATTGCTGTAGGGTAACACACACGATATCAAAAGAGTCAGCAGGGCGGAGCTTCCATCCGCCCTGCTTATTTATGTTTACGTTTCAAAACCAAAATGGTTTCATGCTCAAGGAAGAAGTTGTAAGGAAATTAATCCGATGCGTTTTATGTTGTATAATCGGAAATTATGCAGTAACATGTATCTATATTCGAACTGAATATGAGGGGAATAGGTGCTTCATCCGTTTGGGTTGAAGCTTAAAAGGGAAGTCCGGTGTAGCGCCGGCGCGGTCCCGCCACTGTAACAGGGGAATCGGAGCAATCATGCCACTGACGAGTTTGACTTGTCGGGAAGGCCGTCTTCCGGTACCGATCCTGAAGCCAGGAGACCTGCCTATTTCGACAGCACTGCTGTACCTACGGGAGATAGGGAGGTGTTAAAGATGTGTACCGTCGAATTCCGGATCGAGGGCTCTCTTTAGCTGCGCCGTGCAGGCTTGCTGAAGGGGGCTTTTTTGTTTTACACAACAAACAAGGGAGGAAGAGAAATTGAGACAAATTACAAGCGGCAACACGGGGTATCCGAGAATTGGCAAACAGCGGGAATGGAAAAAGAGCATCGAGGCTTACTGGGCCGGAAAAATCACCGAAGCACAGCTGCATGAGCAGTTGACGGCCATTCGCCTGGATCATTTGCGGCTGCAGCAGGATAAAGGAATCGATGTCATTCCGGTTGGCGATTTCACGTATTACGATCATGTGCTGGATACAGCCACGATGTTCGGGCTGATTCCTGAACGGTTCGGTTGGGCGGAGGGGACGTTGCCGCTCAAAACTTATTACGCGATTGCCAGGGGAAATGACACGGCGACAGCCAGCAAAATGACCAAATGGTTTAATACGAACTACCACTATATCGTCCCCGAGCTTAGGGATTTAGAGCCTCGACTGACTGTAAACCGCCCGCTGGCGGCCTATCTTGAGGCCAAAGAACAGCTCGGGATCGAAGGAAGACCGGTTCTGCTCGGTTTGTTTACTTTTTTGAAATTGTCCAAAGGTTTTACGAATGCGGAATGGGGAGGATGGATAGCCAAGCTGCTGCCTTTGTACGTCAACGTCCTTCAGGATTTAAAAGCAGCGGGAGCCGCTTGGGTACAAATCGATGAGCCGGCCGCAGTGATTTCCTTAACGGAGGAGGATCTCCGCCATCTTCGGCAAATCTATGAAACCATTGCCGAGCAGGTCCCCGGACTGTCGATCATGCTGAATACTTTCTTCGAATCGGTTGCAAATTATGAAGAGTTCGTCAGCTTGCCGGTGAGCGGGTTTGGACTCGATTTGGTGCATGGCAAGGAAAGAAACCTTGAGTCTCTGCGCCGTTATGGCTTCCCGAAAGGCAAAACATTAGGGGCGGGGCTGATCGACGGCAGAAACATTTGGCGAACGGATCTGGATCAGGCCCGTCAGTTACTGGACGAAATCCTGGATCTGGCCGGCAACCCGGCGGTGATCATTCAGCCTTCCTGCAGCTTGCTCCACGTGCCGGTCAACGCCAGCCCAGAGACAAAACTTGACCCGGCGCTGCTGGAGTCGCTCTCTTTTGCCGAACAAAAGCTCGATGAAGTGATCGCCTTAGGTCAAGCCGCATCGAGAGGCGTTACGCCTGAATTGTTCGCGAATAACCGCACGGCATTGCGAAGTCTTGCCGAAGCTCCGGCCAGAAATCGCGATCACGTTCGAAAAGCTGTGGAGAAAGCCATAGCGGAATTTCCGCACAGAAACAGCGAGTTTGGCGAGCGGCGGGGGAAACAGGAAGCAAAATGGAATTTGCCGTTTTTGCCGACGACGACAATCGGCAGTTTTCCGCAAACGGCCGAGGTTCGCGCGGCCCGGCAGAAATGGCGGAAGAAAGAATGGTCCGAGGAGCGGTATGACGAGTTCATCCGGGCCGAAATTCGCAAATGGATTCAAATCCAGGAGGAAATCGGACTGGACGTGCTGGTACACGGCGAGTTTGAAAGAACGGATATGGTGGAATTTTTTGGCGAGAAACTCCCGGGATTTGCGTTTACGCAAGGCGGATGGGTGCAGTCCTACGGCACGCGCTGCGTGAAACCGCCGGTCATCTACGGAGACGTCGAGTTCGACCAACCGATGACTGTGAAGGAGACGACCTTTGCGCAATCGCTCACCGACAAACCGGTGAAGGGAATGCTGACCGGGCCGATTACGATTTTGAACTGGTCTTTCGTTCGCAGCGATCTTTCGCGGGAGCAGGTTGCCTATCAGATCGCGCTTGCGCTACGCAAAGAGATCGAAGCCCTGGAACAAGCCGGCATCGAAATGATTCAGGTGGATGAACCGGCCATGCGTGAAGGATTGCCGCTAAAACGGGAGGATTGGGCCCGTTATCTTGAGTGGACGGTAAAAGCTTTCCGTATCAGCACTTCCACAGTTCGGGATACGACCCAAATTCATACGCATATGTGTTACAGCGAATTTGACGATATTATCAATGAGATTGAAGCGCTCGACGCGGACGTGATTTCCATTGAAACTTCACGTAGCCACGGGGAATTGGTGCATACCTTTGAAAAACACGACTATCCGCTTGGCATCGGCCTTGGGGTTTACGATATTCACAGCCCTCGGGTTCCTTCCGATCTGGAGATGATCTCGATGATTGAACGGGCGCTGCAGGTCCTGGATCCCAAGCTGTTCTGGATCAATCCCGATTGCGGCTTAAAGACGCGGGGGCAGGAGGAAACGATTGCTTCCTTGAAGCAGATGGTTTCGGCCGCCGATTATTTCCGCAAGGTTTACCGCCAGGAGGGGCATGAAAATAATCTGTAATTGACAAGATTATAGTTCATCGTATACTATAATTAAAAAATGTACGGTTTAATTTTTAATAACTGTACTAAATAAAGAAACTAACTTTTTGGAGGGAAACTATCGATGTCGCATGTTTTGTTTATCAAGGCCAACAACCGTCCGGTTGAGCAATCCGTTACAGTAAAGCTGTATGAAAGCTTTTTGAAATCTTACAAAGAAACACATCCGGAAGATCAAGTTACCGAGCTTAACGTATTTGAAGCTGAGCTTCCTTATTACGACAATGATTTCTTGAACGGCTTGTACAAAGTAGGACAAGGATTTCCTACAACTCCGGAAGAACAAAAAGCCGCTGATCTCGCCAATACGTATCTGGACCAATTTTTGAACGCCGATAAAGTCGTGTTTGCATTCCCGCTGTGGAACTTCACGATTCCGGCGCAATTGTTGACTTATCTCTTCTACTTGAATCAAGCCGGCAAAACATTCAAATATACCGAGCAAGGTCCGGTGGGCCTCGTAGGCGACAAAAAGATCGCTTTGCTGCAAGCTCGCGGCGGGGTTTACTCTGAAGGTCCTATGTCCTCGGTTGAAATGTCTCTGAACCTCGTGAAAACCACGCTTGGCTTCTGGGGCGTTGCTAATCCGGAAACCGTTGTTGTCGAAGGACACAACCAATTCCCGGACCGCGCCGAAGAAATCATCGCCGACGGCGTGAAACGCGCTGCCGATCTCGCAGCGAAATTCTAAAGGACGGCTTTCTTCATCAAGTTTCGAAACAAAAAGGCTATCTCCAGTATGTCTGGGGATAGCCTTTTTCCATTAATGGTCTCTGCCGATTGAGCACGCGAAGCGTGGGTTTAATGGCTAGTACCTCGTCAACTCAAAATAGACTCTTCATGTCACTTTTCAACGACGGAACCACTCTAACTGGAAATTCTCCTGTTAATTGACTCCTTATTGAATCTGTTCGAACACGAACTGGAAATCCTCCAGCTAAATCAAAGATTTAGGCCGTAGACTTCCTCGTTTGCCGAAATTAGTAGGAGCATTTCCAGTTAAACTGCCGAAAATCCTTATTTTTCCTAAATTAGCAGGAGCTTTTCCCTTTATTAGATCGCAAATAAGCTGACTTCGAGTTCCAGACTGGTGTTCTCCGGTTCATCGAGCGCCAATAAAGTTGGGTTCGATCAGGACTATGGGGTTATGTTGACGTTTCGGTTTGTAAAAATTATAATACGTGAAAAATTTGATTTTTCAGGGCGAAACATATCCGTTTGCGATAAGCTGTAGAATACAATTATACTCACTTTATATGACTGAAGGGGAAATGCAGCATGGGGTTGGAAACGGAAATGCTTTTTAAACTTTTTTTGGCGCTGTTGTTTGGGCTATTTATCGGGATCGACCGTCAACTCAAACAAAAGCCGCTTGGCATAAAAACCAGCATGGTCATTTGTATCGCGAGCTGTCTGGTCACGATCGTTTCGATCGAGGCTTACCGCAAGTTTTCTCCGGGGCATCCGAATATGGATCCGATGCGGCTGGCCGCGCAAATTGTGAGCGGCATCGGTTTTCTGGGGGCCGGAGCGATTCTGCGCCGCAGCAACGAAGGGATCTCAGGGCTGACCTCCGCAGCGATGATTTGGGCGGCGTCGGGGATTGGCATCGCAATCGGCTCCGGGTTTTACTTGGAGGCGGCGTTTGCCGTCGTACTGTTGATCATTTCGGTGAATTTCGTCCCCCATTTGATCAAATGGGTGGGACTTTACAGGCTGAACCAGCGCGATGTTTCGGTCAAAATCGTCATGGAAGACCAGGGGAACGTAACGAAGCTGATTCACACCATTGAATGCATGGATGCGAGAGGTCCCGCGTTCAAACGCAATACGCACCGAATTCGCCGGCTTAAAATCAAGGATCTTGAGGAAGGACGCCAGCGTATCGACATGGTGATTTCCGCGACTGAGAACGAATACACGCCGGAAATCTATCACTTCCTGCGGAAGATCGATCATGTGCTTAGCGTTGAAGTGGAAAATTTATAGCGCTGTTTCGTCGTTTAAATTCAGTTTATAATAGGGCCTTATTCTTTTCCTATACCCGATTGAAGGGGCGCTTCCGAGAGAAGACAGGAGAAGGGAAGAAACCAAATGAGCGAGTTCATTCAAGTTAAAAAAATGAAAAAGGATAGAACCGGCGGCGGAACAAAGTCTTTTTTTCGCCTGATCCGGGAAACCAAACCTTCGCTGCCGCTGCTGACGGCAGCTATTTTACTGAGCGTTATATCGACCTTGGTTGGTCTTGTTATTCCGATGTTTACCAAAAACCTGGTAGACGGGTTTTCGCTGTCGTCGATCAGCGGCAGGCAAATTGCCATGATTGGCGGCGCGTTTATTGGTATGTCGGTTGCTTCGGGAGTATCGATATATTTACTGAATTACCTCGGACAAAAGACGGTAGCCAGTCTTAGAGACCGACTGTGGAAGAAGCTGTTGAAGCTGCCGGTTGCATATTATGACAACAATCGTACCGGTGAGTCGGTCAGCCGGATGACAAACGATACGGGGATCATCAAAACGCTGATTTCCGAACATGTGGCGAGCTTTTTCAGCGGCATTATTTCAATTGCGGGCTCAGTGGCCGTGTTGTTTTACCTCAATTGGAAAATGACGCTGGTGATGTTTACCGTCATTCCGTTGGCGGCAGCCATTCTCGTGCCGTTGGGCCGCAAAATGTATAAAATTTCGCTTGGAATGCAGGATGAAACGGCTTCGTTTACGGCCATCTTGGGCCAAGTGCTGTCGGAAATCCGGCTCGTCAAATCTTCCAATGCGGAGCGGATTGAATATGGGAACGGGAGCACCGCAATCGGCAACTTGCTGAAGTTCGGCATCCGGGAGGGCAAGGTCATGGCCTGGATCACCCCGTTTACTTCCTTCATCATGCTGATGCTGCTTGTCGTGGTCATCGGATACGGCGGACTGCAGGTTTCGAACGGGGGACTGACTGCGGGCGAGTTGGTCGCGTTCATTCTTTATTTGATTCAAATTGTGATGCCGATGACGCAGCTGACCACGTTCTTCACCCAACTGCAAAAAGCCAAAGGTGCTACAGAGCGACTGATGGATACTTTGGATGCGGACGAAGAGCCTTTTGATTCCGGCAAAGCAGTGACCGAACCTAATCAGCCGTTAACGATCGATGAGCTGTCTTTCGGGTATAAGCCGGACGAGCCGATTCTGCAAGGGATCAGCTTCCGGATGGAACCCGGCACCGTGACGGCGCTGGTAGGACCAAGCGGAGGCGGCAAAACGACGCTTTTTTCCATGATCGAACGATTTTACCTGCCTAAAGAAGGACAAATTCGGCTTGGCAACGAACCCATCGAATCCTTCTCCCTGCGCTCCTGGCGGGGACTGATCGGCTATGTATCCCAGGAAAGTCCGATCATCGCCGGGACGATTCGCGAAAATATCTGTTACGGCATCGAGCGGGACATCAATGACGCCGAACTGGCGCGGGTAGTGAAAATGGCTTACGCCGACGGATTTATCGCCGAGCTGCCAAACGGCTTTGATACGGATGTGGGCGAACGTGGCGTGAAACTGTCCGGCGGACAGCGGCAGCGGATTGCCATTGCCAGGGCGCTTCTGCGCGATCCGAAAATTCTCATGCTTGACGAAGCTACCTCAAGCCTTGACAGCCGCTCGGAAATCGTGGTGCAAAAGGCGCTCAAGAACTTGATGGAGGGCCGGACGACGATCGTGATTGCGCACCGGCTGTCGACCGTCGTTGGAGCGGATCAGCTTATTTTTATCGAAAAAGGAAAGGTAACGGGCCGCGGCTCTCACGAGGAACTGCTGCGGGAGCATGACATGTACCGGGAATTTGCGTCTTCGCAGCTGCAGATCTCCGGACCGGAGGAGAATATGGACGGAAAGCTGCCGGAAGGAACGGTAATCTATGGCTAAAATACTCGTAGTGGATGATGATTTTAATATCCGCGAGCTGGTTAAGCTTTTTTTGGAAGAAGCGGGGATCGAAGAAGTGCTGGAAGCCGGGGATGGGCGGGAGGCCTTGTCCGTGGTAGAAACCGAAAAAGTGGATATGGTGATTCTCGACATCATGATGCCGAATATGGACGGATGGGAGCTGTGCCGCGAGCTGCGTAAAACTTACGACATGCCGCTGCTTATGCTGACGGCCAAAGGGGAGACGAAGCAGGTGGTCAAGGGCTTTGAACTGGGCACTGACGATTATTTGGTCAAACCTTTCGAACCGGCGGAATTGATTGCCCGGGTAAAGGCGCTGATGAAACGGTATCAGGTGTCCATCTCTCAAATCGTCGCAGTCGGCGGGCTGCGCATGAACCGCAGAACGTTTGAGGCAGAGGCGGCGGGGACGAGTTTTACGCTGCCGCTCAAAGAATTCGAGCTTCTGTTCAAACTCGGCAGCAATGCCGGGAGAACTTTGACGCGCGAGCAGCTGATCGAGGATATTTGGGGATACGATTTTGAAGGGAACGAGCGGACCATTGACGTCCATATCAACCGTCTCCGCGAACGTTTTCCCGAGGAGCAGTTTGGCTTCAAAATTCGCACGATACGAGGGCTGGGCTACCGTTTGGAGGTGGGCTGCGGTTGAAAAGGTGGAAGAAAATCCGGCATGTTCTCATTAACATTGTCGAGTTTATCACTGTGTTTTTGTACATGGTCCTGTGTTGGACGGCGGCTTATTATGCTTCAGCCGCTATATACCGCAAATGGGGAAATCCGTTTTCCACCTACTTCGCCGGGGCCATTAACGTGGTTGTCGGTGTGTTTTTGTTTGGTTTTTCGATGTTGGTCCTCTCCTCGTTTTTTCGTTCCAAGCAATTGGCCATGCTGAACTCCATCGTTGAGGCCATGCGCCAGATTGCCAAAGGGAACTTCAATGTCAAAATCGAGGGCTTCGAAAATCGACGGGAATTTGAAACGATTGTCCGCAGCATCAACGAAATGGCCAATGAATTGGGACAGATGGAAACGATGCGCCAGGATTTTATCTCCAATGTGTCGCATGAAATCCAGTCTCCGCTGACTTCAATCCGAGGTTTTGCCAGAGCGCTGCGCAAGCCGGATTTGTCCTCCGAGAAAAGGAACCACTATTTGGAGATCATTGAAGGAGAGAGCCGGAGATTATCGCAGATGAGCGACAATCTGCTGAAATTATCGGCTTTGGAGACGGATCGCAAAAGCTTGCAGACCGGCCGGTTTCGTCTGGATCGTCAGCTTCAGGCCGTCGTTTTGGCCAGCGAGCCTCAGTGGCTCGCCAAAGGGATCCAGATCAATCTGGAGCTGGCTGAGACGGAGGTGGAAGCGGTCGAGGATTTGCTCAGCCAGGTATGGGTGAATCTGCTGCATAACAGCATCAAGTTTACCCCGGAAAACGGAGAGATTCGTTTGTCGCTGCAACCCGGCGATGATGGAGTGAACGTGAGAATCGAGGATAACGGGATCGGGATTGCGGGGACGGATCAGACCCGTATTTTCGAACGGTTCTATAAGGCGGACAAATCGCGCAACCGCAGCGGCGGCGGCAGCGGCCTGGGACTTTCGATCGTGAAGAAAATCGTGGATATCCATCATGGGAATATTGCCGTTCATTCCGAGCTGGGACAGGGAACGCAGTTCACCGTCACGATTCCGTATGAGTGGAAATGAAAAATATGGATCATATTGGTTACGGTTCGTAATCGTTTTTTAACCTTTTATTCGTTAACTGGCGGCAAGGGCATGGTATGATAATACTGATTGTCAATCCAGTTCGAAATAAAGGATGAAACTTATTATGAGCAAACAAATTCTGATAGTTGACGATGACGATAAAATTGCCAAGCTGATCGAAATCTATCTGGTCAACGAGGGTTATGACGTCTTGAAAGCGGAGGATGGTCTGCTTGCTCTTGAAATGATGGATCGCGAGGAGATCGATTTGGTTATTCTCGACGTCATGATGCCGGGTTTGGACGGTATTTCGGTTTGTATGAAAATACGCGAAACCAAGACAACTCCGATTATGATGCTTAGCGCCAGGGACGGAGACATGGATAAAATTACGGGCCTCATGACCGGGGCGGACGACTATATGGTCAAGCCGTTTAATCCGCTGGAGCTTGTCGCCAGAGTGAAATCCCTGCTGAGAAGGTCATCTTACGCCGTTCAGCAGCAAGCTGCCGGCACGCAAGAGCATATTATCAAAATCTCTTCCCTGCAAGTTGATAAAGAGACCCATTCCGCCACGATCGAGGGGCGTCCCTTAAAGCTGACGCCGATCGAATTCGGCATTTTGTATTTGCTGGCGAGTCACCCCGGACGGGTGTTTGGCTCGGAAGAGATTTTTGAAATGATTTGGAAGGATAAATATTTCGAAAGCAACAATTCCGTAACCGTGCATATCAGCCGGCTGCGCGACAAGCTGGAAAAAGAAATGGATGGGGAGAAGCTGATCCGGACGGTATGGGGGGTCGGCTATAAAATTGAAAGCTAGCCTGCGGTTTCTGTCATGGCTGTTTTGGACCATCGTCACATCCTTAATCGCGCTGCTGCTGTTGGTCCTGCTCGGTAAACTGTTTTTTGTCATGTATCCGAGCGTCACGTATTTAACGATCATTCAATGGATCAACCGGAACATCGGCTTCCCGGAGGCCTATTATCTTGTGGGCGTTCCGATCCTTCTGCTGTTCTCCCTTTATTTTTATCGCCGCGGTGTTCGGCGCAATGAGCACCGGTATTTGGAGTCCTTGATCGAGGAAGTTCATAAAATCGAGGAGGGAGCCATCCACAAAATCCCTGTCGAAAACGTAGGCCAACTCGGACAGCTGGCGACCGATATCAACCGCATGGTGGACAGGCTGATGACTTCGGTGGAAGAAGAGCGCCGCGCGGAACAGACCAAGAGCGAACTTATCACGAATGTATCGCATGATTTGCGTACGCCTCTGACCTCCATCACCGGATATTTGGGACTGATTGAGCAGGATCGTTACAGGGACGAGGTCGAACTGCGCTATTACGTCAACATGGCGTATGAGGAATCACTCCGTTTGCAGCAATTGCTTCAGGATTTGTTCGAGTTCACGCGTCTGCAAAATAAAGAGATGGAGCTGCAGCCCGCCAGGATCAATCTGGCGGAAATGCTGCATCAGATTCTGGCCCATTTCGGCTGGCAGCTGCATGAAAGCGGGATGGAGTCGAGAATTTTCGTCGAGCGTCCTCAGCTTTACGTACTGGCCGACGGGGACAAGCTGCGGCGAGTGTATGAGAACCTGATCACCAATGCGATCCGCTATGGGCATGACGGCAAATACCTGGATATCGTCGGACGGCTGAAGGGCGATGAAGTCGTAACCGAAGTCATCAATTACGGGGAACCGATCCCGGAAGCGGATTTGCCCCATTTGTTCGACCGTTTCTACCGCGTGGAGAAATCCCGTGCCAAGCATACCGGCGGCTCCGGCATCGGACTTGCGATTGCCAAGCACATCGTCGATTTGCATGGCGGGGAGATTTCGGTAGACAGCAATGAGTACCGGACAGCATTTAGCATACGGCTCAAGAGGGATATGTAAAGCGGCTGCTCCCAACTAATAAATATGTTATGGACTGATCCAAGCGGATGATTGCTGCATGGATCAGTCCTTTTTTGCTAAAGGTTAATGAAAAAGCAGCATTTTCTTAAGGAAAACTTAACAATTTCTTAGACGCGCCGCAAACTCTGGAATTCATAATTTAACTTAGAAATCATCCTGGATTTTTAAACAGACAGAGATTTAGCGAGTCAGGAAATTGGAGGACAACCCAGATGAATAAGCGAATGATGGATCAGCTATATCGTGACTATAACAGCGAAGTTTATAGATATTTATTTTATTTGTGCCGGAACCACCATACGGCGGAGGATCTGATGCAGGAAACGTTTTGCCGGGCCTGGCTGCATCTGAATGCGCTGGAAGGGAAAAAGGCCAAGGCTTGGCTGCTGCGCGTCGCGCATAACGCGTACATTGACAAGCTGCGCAAGGAAAGCCGGTCTTCGGCTTACGAAAATGAGTTTTTCTACCGTTATCCGAGCGAAGATACGCCGGAAAGCCGCTTTATCGGCGAAGAAAACAAGCAGGAGCTGTACGATCAGTTGTCCCTGCTGCCGCCCAATCAGCAGCACGCGGTGTTGTTGTATGACGTTCACGGATTCTCCTATCAGGAATCGGCGAATTTGATGGGCGTTGCCTTATCTCACTTTAAAATCATTTTGTACCGGGCGCGGCAAAAGCTGCGCAGCGAGAGGGACGGTCTCACCGGTTAGTAGCCAAAGTCCGATAGCCTGTATGGAGGAGCAGCTGTTTTCGAAAACGGCTGCCTTTTGCCGTTTCTTTCCTAGTCAACAGGAAGGATTTGGTGTAGGATAAAAACTGCCACAAAAGGCACCTCTATAGGAGTGATTATACTTACGCGAATTGGTATTGGAGAGAACGCCGATGAACCAGACAACCTTAGCCAAACCCGCTTCACCTGCCTTAACCGTTTATCCTATTCTATTCGCCATCAGCATCGTGCATCTGCTTAACGACACGATGCAATCGGCGATCCCGGCATTGTTTCCGGTGCTGCGCGAATCGTTAACGTTGACTTACGGCCAGATCGGATGGATCTCCTTTGCCATGAACATTACGGCCTCCGTCTTTCAGCCCTTGATCGGCTTGTATTCGGATGTCCGGCCAAGACCGTATATCCTGCCGCTTGGCGTGTGCTTCACGCTGATCGGTATCGTACTGCTCGCTTTTGCCCCGAGCTACGGCATGATCCTGCTTGCCGTCACTTCCGTCGGGTTGGGATCCTCGGTATTTCACCCCGAATCGTCGCGGGTAGCCTATTTGGCGGCGGGAACGCGCCGGGGACTGGCCCAGTCCATTTTCCAAGTGGGGGGGAATATCGGAGCTTCGCTGGGGCCGCTGATGTCGGCTTTGATTTTTATTCCGCTGGGACAGACCAGCGTCGTTTGGTTCGCTATCGCGGCGATTATCGCGATCGTCATCCAGTTTTTTGTCGCCCGGTGGTACGGGGCACAGGATGTAAAGCCGCGTCCGCAGCGCGTTGTCAAAAGCGGCGAAGCGGCGCGCCATCCGAAGCTCAGCCGACGCAAGGTCGGCGTTGCCATTACAATTCTTGTTCTGCTGCTGTTTTCCAAGAACGTATACTCCATCAGCATCTCCACGTTTTATTCGTTTTTCCTGATGGATCATTACGGAGTGCCCAAGAGTGATGCGCAGTGGTACGTATTCGCCTTTCTGGCGGCCGCAGCCGTCGGGACGTTTTTCGGCGGACCGATCGCGGATCGCTACGGGCGGCGCAACATTATCTGGATATCCATTCTCGGCACGGCCCCCTTTTCGTTGCTGCTGCCATATGCCAATCTGTTTTGGTCCGGGGTGCTGGTTGTCTTTGCAGGCTTTATCATGTCGTCGGCTTTCTCGATTATTGTCGTGTACGCGCAGGAGCTGCTGCCGGGAAAAGTGGGTTTGGTCTCCGGCTTATTCTTCGGCTTGTCCTTTGGACTTGGAGGCCTAGGCTCCGCGGTGCTGGGCAATTTCGCCGATCAGACGGGCATTTTGTTCATTATGCAGATTTGTTCCTTCCTGCCGCTCATCGGCCTTTTGACCGTTTTTCTGCCGAAGGACTCGGCGCTGAAGGAAGCTTAAGCATTACGTTGTCCGGGGCGATTCATCATCAAACAACTAACTGACGGCTTTCGTTCCGCGCTGGAATGAAGGCCGTTTTTGGCATGGCAAAATTGTTCTGACCCCGCCCCTCGTTTGTGGTAAAATTTGAGTGACTGCCGGGCTGTCGTTTATGGCATTTAACAGCATGATATTCAGCTGAATTTGCCCGGTTTCGTCCAGATGGAGGTCTCATGTCCAGAGTAAACGTTTTTCTTCGCGGACTGCTTCGGTTTGCTTGGCTTCAGTCGCTGTCCTGCATTTTTCCCGTCGTCATTTTCGGCGTGCTTGCGTTAACGAAATGGATTCATGTGCCCGGACTCCACAGGTACGATCTCATTTTGTTGATCTGTCTTTTGGCGCAGGCGGGGATGGTCGTCTTCAAGCTGGAAACGATCGACGAACTGAAGGTCATTTGCCTGTTTCACATCATCGGCCTGGGGCTCGAGCTGTTTAAAGTACATATGGGGTCTTGGTCCTATCCGGAAGAGGGCTGGACCAAAGTGTTCGGCGTGCCGCTGTACAGCGGCTTCATGTACGCCAGCGTAGCCAGCTACATTTGCCAGGCGTGGCGGAGGATGGATTTACGGATGGCAAACTGGCCTCGAGGCATTTATACGATAGCGGTCAGCGCGGCGGTTTATCTTAACTTTTTCACGCATCATTTTATCGGCGATTACCGCTGGTGGCTTACGGCACTGCTTGTCATCGTCTTTTTCAAAACCCGGGTTCATTTCCGGGTGGGGGAACATACGCTTAAAATGCCGCTAACCGTATCCTTTTTCCTGATCGGTTTTTTTATTTGGGTAGCGGAAAACATTTCGACGTTCCTCGGGGCATGGAGCTACCCGGACCAGGAACGCGCGTGGCGTCTCGTCCACCTCGGCAAAATCAGCTCCTGGTTTCTGCTCGTGGTGATTAGCGTCATCATCGTGGCGCAATTGAAGCATGTGAAAATGGGCCTGAACGCGGGCCCCAAGGATGAAATCGAATAACAGGGAGAGTTTATCGGGATGAAAAACAACTCAAGAGGGTACATTTATTATTTTTTCTGGATGGTGGGGGCGCTTTTGCTGATCTACTACGGCCACGAATTCAAAGTCATGATGCAGCATAAGACCGAAACATTGTATAAAATCGAGTATAGCTTTTTGGGGCAAATCATCTATGCCTTTGTCTTCGGGCTGTATTTGAGCCTGCTTAACGGTCTGCCAAACCGCAGAAAGTTTCATCGTCCGTTGTTCTCTTTTGTATTTCTGCCTTGCTTCCTGCTATTGATCTACCCGATACTGGTTATCTATGTCAAAGTGATCTATGTGCCGAGATATTTTGAGCTCGTCGGTCAGTCGGAGCAGTTTTTCCTGGGACTCATGACCGGCTTGACTTTGATGAAAAGCTTGTTTTCAAATAAATGATCTTTGATAAATCCACGGCTGGAGGCGAAAGATATGGGGAAAATATTGATTCTGGGCGGCACCCGGTATTTCGGCAAAAGATTGGCGGATTTGCTGGCGGAAGAAGGACAGTATGAGATTACGGTCGCTACCCGCGGATTGACAAAAGTCGAATTAAGCGGCTCCATTCGTCAGATGGTTGTGGACCGGAAAAATGAGGACGACCTGAAAAAAGCGGCCGAAAGCGGCCCTTGGGACATCGTATACGATAATATTTGTTATTCGCCGAATGAAGCGATGGCGGCTGTTCGCGCCTTTGAGGGACGGGCGGGCCGATATGTTCTGACCTCCACGTTGTCCGTTTATGGATTCGGGTCCGATCATATCGTGGAAGCCGATTTTGATCCTTATCGGTACGCTCTGCGGTCCGGCAATTCGGGGGACTTCGATTACGGTGAAGGCAAGCGCCTTGCCGAGGCGGCGTTTTTTCAGAAGGCTTCGTTCCCGGTCAGCGCCATGCGGATTCCGATTGTGCTCGGGCCTGACGATTATACACGCCGCCTGCATTTTCATGTGGAGCGCGTGCTGAAAGGCGTACCGATCGGCGTACCAAATCCGGAAGCGGCTATGTCGTTCATTTCTTCCGCCGAGGCGGCGTCGTTCCTGAAATGGCTGGGCACTTCTCCGATTACGGGGCCGGTGAATGCCTGTGCCAACGGAGAGATGACGGTAGGCGGAGTGATTCGACTGATTGAGGAGATCACCGGAAAACGCGCTGTTGTCCAGCCGGAAACGGAGCAGGACAATCAGTCTCCGTTTGGGATTCCGGCGTCCTGGGCGATGGAGAACGCAAAAGCGCGGGAGGCGGGGTATTCTTTTAAATCTCTGGAAGATTGGCTTCCGGGGTTGATCGCACAAATCGCGGCTGAATCCAAATAGGAGGCGAGATCGATATATGGGGTTTGAGCAGTTAACGGTTATCGTTACCGGCGCGGGGCAGGGAATTGGACGCGGCGTGGCCGAAGCTTATGCCAAAGAAGGTGCATCCGTGATTTTGGCGGAGATGAACCCGGAGGCCGGCGTTAAAGCCGCCGAAGAGCTGAAAGCCGCCGGATGGAAAGCAACGTTCATGCCTTGCGATGTCCGGAAGGAAGCGGAAATCGTCCGGTTGATGGCCGAAGCGGAGCGGAAATTCGGACATATCGATATTTTGATCAACAATGCGGGAGTGTCCCGTTTTAAATCCGTGTACGAGCTGACGGTCGACGAATGGGATGACGTGATCAACACCAATCTGCGCAGCTGTTTCCTCGCTTCCCGGGAAGCGGCGAGAACCATGAAACGGCAGGGCATCGGCGGGTCGATCGTAAACATATCGTCCACGCGTTCGATCATGTCCGAGCCGAACTCGGAGGCGTACGCGGCTTCGAAAGGCGGGATTTTGGCGGTTACGCATGCGCTGGCGCTTTCGCTCGGAGAGGACGGAATCCGCGTCAATTGCGTCAGTCCCGGCTGGATCGAAAACGGCGATTACAGCGCGTTGCGCGACATCGACCACGCGCAGCATCCGGCAGGCCGGGTCGGCCGTCCCGAGGATATCGCCAGAGCGTGCCTGTATTTGACGCATCCGGACAATTCGTTTGTGACCGGAGCGCATATTGTAGTCGACGGCGGTATGACCCGAAAAATGATTTACGAGCCCTGATGTCCCAGAGATCCCCAAAAATTAGAGGGTGTCCCCAAAGTCGTTTTAGATGACTTTGGGACACCCTCTAAAACTTATCATAACAACAGAGCAGAAAAACCTGCCAAACCGCTGCCAGTTACCGGATCGGCTTCGAGAATTGGATTTGCGTTGAGAACAGGTTGTCTGGTTTGGTCAACGACGTCCTCAAACACCGCATCCCTCGGCACTTAAAGGTCCTTTATGGCTTTATTTCCAATGGAAAGGCCTCATTGTGAACTAATAACGCCGTTTTATGGCCTTATTTCTGCAGAAGAGCTTCTTTTCGCCGTGGTTTTGAGCGTTTTGCCGAAAATAGAGCCATTTTGCACCGCTATTCTCTGGAAAATGCGGTTTCGGAGTGAAATAGGGCCATTTCATGCCGCTATTCGAGAAATCGTTCGAGATATTGGCTGTGCACCGCTCATTCTCGATGTCGAGCTCACTCCGGCTGACCGGACCGCCGGCAAGGGGCCGGCCCGTACGCGGACCTGCGCGCCGTGCATCAAGAGACAACCGAAGCTCACGGCGTTTTCGACCTCGAAACTTGCCGAAATAGAGCCCGGAGATCGGATGGCTTTCACTTTTGATCTCTTTTTCAGTCAAGTGAGCGGTTTCCCAAATGAGTCAATCTGCCTTTTGGGACAGCCGCTTTTTTTGTACTCATTTTATCCCAGCCATCCGAGCAACAGCCCTCCGGCGACTCCGGCCAATACGGTCGTCCAGGGAGGAAGCTTCCACACGGTGAGCATCATGAACAGAACCAGCGCGAGAATAAAGTCGCCGGATTCATGGACCGCGCCGGTCCAGATCGGGTTGTACAAGGCGGCCAGCAGGATGCCGACCACCGCGGCGTTAACGCCTTGCAGCATGCCTTGAATTCGCGGCTTCCTCCGCAGAATGTTCCAGAACGGCAGCACGCCCACAATGAGCAGGAACGCGGGGAGGAAGATCGCGAAGGTCGCGATGGCGGCTCCAGGGATGCCGTGAATCACGCTGCCGAGGTAAGAGGCAAAGGTGAATAACGGCCCCGGAACGCCTTGCGCGGCGCCGTACCCGGCGAGGAAATCGGCCTGGCTGACAAGGCCGCTCGGTACGACTTCGCTTTGCAGCAGCGGCAGAACGACATGGCCGCCGCCGAATACCAGCGAACCGGCCCGGTAGAAGCCGTCAAGCAGCTGCATTCCCCAGTTAGGCCAAACTCCGCGAAGGACCGGCAGAAGGATCAGAAGCCCAAAGTATAACCCTAAACAAAGTATGGCCGAGCCGCGGGCGACATTGATTTTAAAAGGACTATCCGCGGTTTCTTGAACATCCGTGGATGAACCTCTGTACAACCACAATCCCGCAAACGCGGCGGCAGCGATGATCGCGACCTGGCTAAAAGCATTCTGCCACAACAAGGTTCCGGCCGCCGCAAGCACGGCGAGCGCGGCTCTGCTCCGTCCGGACGCAAGCTTAACTCCCATGCTCCACACCGCCTGCGCCACAATCGCCACAGCCGTGAGTTCCAAGCCATGGAGCCAGCCCGCTCCTTCAAGATTGGCCTTCCCTTGCAGCAGCATTCCGAACAAGACTAACAGAATCACAGAAGGCATGGTAAAACCAAACCAGGCGGCAAGCGCTCCGGCAAAACCGGCACGGGATAAACCGATACCAATCCCCACCTGGCTGCTGGCCGGTCCGGGCAGAAATTGGCACAAGGCGACGAGGTCGGCATAACTTCGCTCATCCAACCATTTGCGGCGTTTAACGTATTCATGATGAAAATATCCCAGGTGCGCGATCGGCCCGCCAAATGAAGTGACTCCAAGCTTGGCGGAGACGAGCAGGACTTCCATGATTCGGCGCAAGCGGTTTGGTTGCGATGATGGATGCGCCTGGGTATCGGTGGTGCTGAGTGGATCGTTCAAAACGGCTTGCTCCTTTCCTTTGGCAACGTTCTATCGAAAAAATTATAATCCGAATCAGATTAGCACATCATTGTTAACGGAATGCAAAACGGGATGATAAACGGATTGAAAAAATACTATTGACCGAATCGGTTTATGGAGGTATGATCAAATCGACCGAATCGACCGAATCGGTTTATGGCGATCTGGAGGTGAAAAATGATGGAGAAATTTAATGCTCTGTCCGAGGAAAAACAAAACAATATCATCGATGCAGCCTTGATGTGCTTCGGCGCGAACGGTTACAAGAAAACATCCGCCAGTGACATTGCCGCGGCTGCCGAAATTTCCAAAGCGATGGTGTTTCATTATTTCGGGACCAAAAAGGCGCTCTATCTGTATTTGATCGAATACTCGGGCAATCTTGTCGTTAGCGAAATTGAAGACCAACTGGATCAGTCGGTGACCGACTTCTTTGACCGCATAAGGATGTCGGCGAATATCAAAATGGCCGTGATGAAAAAGCATCCGCCGATTCTTACCTTTTTAACAAGCGCATTTTTTGAAACGGATGATGAGGTGAGAAGCGACTTACAAGCTTATTTCGAGAAAAGCGACGATGTTAGAAACAGGATTTTGTTCAGCAGCATGGACGCATCGAAATTTAAAGAGGGCGCCGATGTCAAGCCGCTTATGAAAATGCTCTATTGGATGGGAGAAGGGTATGCCAGCCAGATGTCCATTCAAATGCAGATGTCGAAACTCGAGGAGATGGATTGGGACGAAATTTTTGGCGAGTTCTACGACTGCCTCGACATGCTTAAGAGGAATTTTTACAAAGAAGAGTATTTGTGATCCACGAGCGGATCAAAAATAGGAGGGTGTTCCCATGAGCGTCATTGAAATCAAAAATCTTACGAAGCATTACGGCAAGTCGAGAGGCATTACGGACGTCAACCTGAACGTCGAGCAGGGCGAAATTTTCGGTTTTATCGGGCCCAACGGCGCCGGTAAATCGACAACTATCCGGACATTGCTGGGACTCATCTACCCTACGAGCGGCAGCGCAACCATTTTCAGCAAGAGCTGCACCGAGTTTCCCGAAGTCCGCAAGGAGCTGGGTTATCTGCCCTCCGAAGTGTTCTATTACGACGGGATGCGGGTCATGGACCTGCTTAAGTACTCTGCGAGCTTCTATAAAAAAGACTGCACGAAACGGATCAAAGAGCTCGCCGAAATCATGGACCTCGACCTAAAAAAGAAAATCGACGATCTATCGTTCGGGAACAAGAAAAAGGTCGGTATCGTGCAGGGGCTGCTGCATGAACCCAAGCTGATCATCCTCGACGAACCGACCAGCGGCCTCGATCCGCTGATGCAGCAAAAATTCTTCGAACTGATCGCCGAGGAGAACCGCAAAGGTGCGACGGTGTTCTTTTCATCCCATATCCTGAGCGAAGTTCAAAAGATGTGCAGCCGTGTCGCCTTCATCAAGGAAGGCAAAATCATCAAGCTCGAAAAGATGAGCGCTCTGCAGGAGAACAGCTACAAAAAATTCAGCATCGAGGCCAAAAGCGCCATCGGCAAAGAGGCGTTCGAGCTGGGCGGCGTGAGCAATTTTGAGGTAAAGGGAAACAACGCCAGCTTTATATTCAAAGGAAACATCAATTCGATGATGAAGCGGATCGCCGAAATCGAACTGGCCAATATCTCCATTGAAGAGCCGGATCTTGAGGAAATCTTCATGCATTACTACGTGAAGGAGGACTAGAAGTCCATGAATATGTATGTGCATGAGCTAAAGTCTTTACGAAAATCCGCCCTGATTTGGACGCTTGTTATGATTGCGCTGGCGGCTTTATTCCTATCCATTTATCCCGGCATGGCAAGTGACATGGCCGATTTCAAAGAACTGCTCGGTGCGTATCCGCCGGCCGTAAGGGCGATGCTGGGCATTGATCTGGATCTGATCACCAGCGTGCTTGGATTTTATTCGATGGTATTCTCCTTTATCGTGCTTTGCGGCGCGATACAGGCCATGAATCTTGGGGTTTCCATTCTGTCCAAAGAATCGCGGGAGAGAACGGCCGATTTCTTGCTCGTCAAACCCGTTTCGCGGGCATCGATCGTGAGCGCGAAACTGCTGGCCGCGTTCACTGTGATTTTACTTACGAACGCCGTTTTTTATGTCGTGACGCTGTTGATTGCAAGCAGCGTAAAATCGGGGGATTTTAATGTCAAACTGTTTTTCATGATCAACCTGACGATTCTTTTTATCCAGCTGATTTTCGCGGCGATTGGGGTGGCAGTGTCGGTATTTTTCAAGAAGCTAAAGAATGTGCTGCCGATTTCGCTTGGCATTGTCATCGGACTATATATGATTGGAGCGCTGATCGCCACCGGCGATGACAAGGAAGCGGTCCGGCTGATTTCGCCTTTTCAATATTTCAACAACACGTACATCATTCAAAACGCCGGCTACGAATCGACTTATCTTGCGGCGGGCGCCGTGATTGTCGTGGTTGGGGTTGCGTTGAGCTACTTCGTGTACAGAAGAAAGGATATCCACGCCGTCAGTTGACTGAATGCGGTGTTTATGAGAGGTAAGGAGGGCTTACGATGAATATTTTTCAAAGAGAGCTGAAGGCGAACCGCAAGGCCTTGATCATCTGGAGCGTATGCATGTTCTTGCTGGTCGTGAGCGGCATGAGCAAATATACGGCGTATTCCGCCGGCGGGGCCAGCAACGAAATTTTTGACAAAATGCCGCATTCCATGAAGGCGCTGCTTGGAATCGGATCGTTTGACGTTACGCAAATGGCCGGCTTCTTCGCTTTTCTGTTTTTGTATATCGAACTGACAGTCGCCATCCACGCCGTTCTTTTGGGAAGCGGGATCATCGCCAAAGAAGAACGCGACAAAACGACCGAGTTTTTGATGGTAAAACCGGTGTCGCGGACAACCGTCGTCACTTCCAAGCTGCTGGCGGCGCTGTTTAATATCGTCGTGCTAAACGTGGTGTCGCTGTTATCCTCGATCATGATGGTTTCGGCTTACAATAAGGGCAAGGACATCACAGGAGAGATCGTTTTATTTCACGTTAGCATGCTGCTGGTTCAATTGATCTTTGTGACACTAGGCGCCCTGCTGGCGGCATTCATGAGAAACCCGAAGGGTTCGGGATCGCTGGCCACGGGAATCCTGCTCGGATCGTTCGTGATCGCCAAAATTACCGATCTGTCCGATCAACTGAATTTCCTGAATTTGCTGTCTCCGTTCAAATATTTCAGTTATACTGATTTAGTTGGCGGAAACGGACTCGATCTTGTGATCGCTAGCCTTTCGATTCTGCTTATCGCCGCTTTTTCGGTATCGGTTTATTACTTTTACCGGAAACGGGAGCTGAACGTCTGATCATTCTCATTTGTATGAAGCGGAAGATTGCACATGTTCATCCAAAGGGCCGGCTATGAAGCCGGCCTTTTTTTTCGTGTGCCCGGCGGGCAGGGCGATCAGGTACAATAGGATATGAGGTGATAATGAGATGAACTATATTCGATTGAAAACGAATTTGACGAACAAGGCGATTCAAGACAGATTGAAGTACAATCCGGAAATCATCGAACTTCATTTGGAGACAGCGGATCTTGCCGATCCCAAGCGGCTGCTTGAAGTTATCAAACTGCTGAAAGATCGCGGCATTAAAGTCTTCATGCACCATCCGGCCAAAATTAACGGCAAATTCCTGGATATTTTATCTTCGGATCCTGAAGTTCAAAGCTACTACCGGCAATCTTCAAGAGTACTTGCCGATATCTGCCATAGGGAAAAAATTCGTTGTATCATCCATGCCCATTACTTGGGAACCGAAAGTTCAATGCACGTTTCCGCCGATCAAACCAAAAGGATGAAAGACAGCATCGAAGAAATTCTGACTTTCGGTCGAGATATCTTTCTCTGGGAGGATACCATTGAGGGGTTATTTTCCTACAGCAATCCTCATCTGATCGATGAACTGATCGCACCGCTGCAGCTTCCTTTGAATATCGATGTATCGCATTCCTTTATCTCACTCCGTGGCGATAACCGCAAACTGAAGCATGTTTTGGAAAGAACGGCCCCTTTCGTTCGTTATTTTCATCTTGTCGATTCGTTTGGAATGAGCCACGACTCTTTACCGCTCGGGCTAGGAGCTATTGACTGGGAGATGGTTATTCCTTATACCGTAAACCATGATTTTATTTTCGAAATCGGTCTCTCAGGAGACCATACGGATTGCAGACCTATGGTAGAAAGCGCGGATTTTTATGCTGGCCTGTTTCGGAATCTGCAAGCATCACTTTAATCTTGATATCAAACCTGTCTTCTTCTTTTTAACGGCTAGCAGGCTGGCCTTTTTTTCGGCTTTTATGTTGTGATACCGATCTTTCCCAAACAACTGCAAAGCCCACATGGCACAGACCAAAGAAATTACCAGGAACAGCAGCGCCCACGCAACGGAAGGAACCATCGTGAGCCGTGCCAGATTGCTGGCATCTCCAGCTTCACTTGGATAGATGATGGATCGCAGCAGAAGGGTGACCGGCCCCATGACCGATTCCTCAAGACATAGAAATGCGAGCAGCATATAATAATAATTCCGAATCCGGCCGCCAATGAAATAAAAGAGCAAGTTCACCCCGATAAAAACGACCAGCCACCACAGTCCGTATCCCGTCCGTACAAAAAAGAGCAGCGTCACCAAAGCAAGCGCACTGATGAAAGTTAGCCCTGCCGCTTGTTTTTGTTTGTAATATACATAAAATGCGAAAACTGCGAATAAGGAAGCGAAGATGTATCCGGCAAGAGATACGGGGATAGGTTCCCAACCCGGGGACAGAGAGGAGTAGGTCACCCCACTGAGATCGGGATGAAGCTCGATGCTCAGCACTCGCCCGAATACCAGCAAGGTCATAACGGCGTGGCCAAGCTCATGAACCATCGTATCCAGCATCCGAAACCATCCTGAGAACGGAATCAACCTCGTCAGGAAAGCGGACCCCAGCAAAAACAGCAACACCTTAAGCCATTTATTCATGTTGGAGTAATCTCCTTCGGAAAAATAATGATTTGCTTTTCATTATAGGCGAGGTTAGAGTTGCAATCAAAAAGCGAACGGATTTTCGGTGAATGGTATAATGGAGTCGTGATTCGTTCTGGACGGGTTACGGGTAAATCATTGAAATCGTTTTTCATCAAAAAACGGTAACCAAGGAGGACGCATCATGCGTGTTGGAATTATCGGGCTGGGGGATATCGCCCAAAAAGCGTATTTGCCGGTCATTACGGAGAGAGAAAATACGGAGCTTGTGTTTTGCACCCGGAATCGGGAGACGCTAAGTCGGCTTTCGGTAAAATATCGGGTTCCGGAATCGGCGGACAGCGTGGAGCAGTTGATCGAATCCGGAATCGACGCGGCCTTTATACATAGCTCGACCGAGTCCCATGCGGGGATGGCCGAGCAGCTGATTCGCAGCGGGATTGCCGTTTACGTCGATAAGCCGATTGCTTATCATTACGAGGAGTCGAAACGGCTCACGGAATTGGCCGAACAGACAGGAGTTCCGCTGATGGTCGGCTTTAACCGCCGTTTTGCGCCGATGTATGCGTCGCTTAAAGAACAGCGCGATCTGCGGATCATTACGCTGCAAAAAAACCGGGCCGGGATGCCGGATTTTGCTCGTCGCTTTGTGCTGGACGACTTCATTCATGTCGTGGATACGATTCGTTTCCTGGCTCCGGGTGAAATTACGGATTCGCGTATTTCCACCTTTGTGCAGGACGAAAAGCTGTATCATGCCATGATTCAGCTTAATGGAGAAGGGTTTACCTGCACCGGAATCATGAACCGGGATTCGGGTGCGAACGATGAAATTCTCGACGTCATGAATCCGGGCAACAAGTGGGTGGTCGAGGGGGTAAACACGACAACGCATTTTGCCGGGGGAGAGGAACGGCACCTGAAGTTCAAGGATTGGGATCCGGTGCTGTACCGCAGGGGATTTGTGCAAATTATCGACCATTTTTTGACCGGCGTAGAGCAGAAGAAGTCTCTTAGGATTTCGCCGCAGGATGCCCTGGAGAGTCACCGGCTGTGCGAAATGATCGTCAAGCAAGCGGAAGAAAACGGCGCCTTGCCTTGGGATAAAAAATGACATGAAACTAATTCCTTCCAATCGCGTTTATATTAGCAGGAGGGACGGATATGTTTGAGGATTTGAACGAACGTTTGGCGGAATTGAAGGAGCGGGGGCGCAGTCAGGAAAAGTGGGAAAACCGCCTTGCGCTTTTTAAAGAAGAGCTCCCCGGCCTGGAGCGGGCAAAAACGGAAATGGGGCGGAAGCTGGCGGCGGAGGAGAAGGACGTTCAACGGCTGATGAGCACCTCACTCTCCGGGCTGCTTCACACCCTGCTTGGCAATAAGGCGGAGAAGCTGGATCAGGAACAGAGGGAGGTACTGGCCGCCAAGGTGAAATATGAAGAAGCCGACCGAGCGGTCAGAAATACGGAAGAGCAGATCGCTCAGTTGGAGCGGAAGCTGCGGGAGTTACGCGGCTGGGAGGCTGATTATGACAGGCTGTTCCATGCCAAAGAGAAGCAAATTTTAGATGGGAACCATGAGCTCATGGCTTTGGCAGAGCGGCAAGCGGAGCTGACGGTGGAAGAAAAAGAGCTGAACGAAGCTGTTCAAGCGGGGGAATCGGCCATGGCCGATTTGAATGCCGCCGAAGAGGATTTGCGGTCCGCCAAGAGCTGGGGAACCTATGACATGCTTGGCGGCGGGATGATTTCGACCCATATCAAGCACAACCGCATCGACGAGGCGATGGAGCATATTTATGCGGCAAAAAACAGTCTGAAGCGGTTCGAGCAAGAGCTTCGCGATGTAGGCGGCAGCCTGGGAGCGGGACTTGAAATTACCGGTTTGCTGAAGTTTGCGGATTACTTTTTCGACGACTTCTTTTCCGATTTGCTGGTGCAAGGGCGAATCCGCGATTCGTTGGATCAGGTCCGAAGCAAGCAAGAGGAGGTCGGCGATCTGCTCCGCGAACTCGAGGCAGCGAAGCGGAGGGTTACGGAGGAGCGGTTGCACGCAAACCGGCAGTACGTTGAAATCATTGAACAGTATAGGTAGGTAAAAAGGAAAGATGGGCAGTTTGAGATCTGCTCAGGCACTTAAATAATGTAAGCTGGCATCCCCTATAAGTAGAATTTTCTGCTTACGGGGGATTTTTATTTGATTGAATAAAAATTTCTTGCTCAAGTCTTATGCCGCTTGTTTTTTGCCGCTTTCCCGCCGTACCAGCAGCGCATAGCAAAGCACGGCGCCGAGATCTGCGGCGGTGATCACGATCCCCATCGGCACGGCATTATGGTCGCCGCCCAAGCCGACCAGCGGGGCTACCGCGGCGCCCAGAATGTAGGGCAGAAGGCCAAGCAGGGCGGAGGCGCTGCCGGCATTGCTGCCTTGGCTCTGCATGGCAAGCGTAAACGTAGACGTACCAACGATACCTACGCAGGAGACGACAAAGAATAACGGGATCAGCACGACGGCAATGCCGCCCCCCGTCAGGATTACGCCGAGCAGGACGACGGAAGCCACAGCCGCCAGAAGCAGTCCAAATCGCAGCAGGGCAATTTCCTTAATGCGTCCGGCCAGCCGCCCGGTCGTTTGACTGGCGATGATGATGCCAACGCCGTTCATGGCGAAGATCAGGCTGTACGTCTGCTCCGAAACATGGAAAATGTTTTGCAGCACAAAGGAGGAGCCGGAAATGTAACCGAACATCGCGGCGGTCACAAGGCCCTGGGACAAACAGTAGCCGATAAACAGCCGGTCGCGGACCAAACGCCGGAAGGTGCCGAATGTTTCCTGCAGCCCTCCGGATTGTCGGCGTTCCTTAGGCAGAGTCTCAGGCAATCCGAGCAAAACGGACAGCATCATCACGACGCCTACCAGGCTAAGCACCACGAACACGCCGCGCCAGGAGACGAAGTTCAGGAGCTGCCCGCCGAAGATCGGCGCCAGAATCGGCGCGGCGCCGTTAATCAGCATCAGTAGAGAGAAAAACTTCGTGAGCTCAGAGCCCGAGTACATATCGCGCACGACGGCGCGCGAAAGCACGATGCCGGCCGAACCGGCCAGACCCTGAATGAAGCGAAGCCCAATCAGCAGCCAGACCGACGGCGCGAATACGCAAAACAGTGAGCTCAAGCCGTAAATGGCAAGCGAGACGATCAGCGGCATGCGGCGCCCGCGAACATCGCTGAGCGGTCCGACAAACAGCTGGCCAAGCGCCAGGCCAAGCAAACAAGCTGTTAAGCTCAACTGAGCCATCGACGCACTGGTGTGCATGTCGATCGAAAGCTTCGGCAGTGCGGGTAAATACATATCCAGCGACAGCGGTCCAAATGCGGACAAGCTGCCCAAGATGAGCGCAGCCTGCAGTCGGTGGGTCCGCGTAGTAGGCGCGGAGGAAGAGGTTTTTTCGGTAGCTAAACTCATATATAAGTGCATCCTTTCATGAAATTCGGAAATTGCGGCATGCGGATAAACATGATTTGTCTATTATACTACAACGATACGGCGTGCCGGGGAGAAAGAAGCAAATTCAAATGATTTTTCGCCCTGGACTTATTGCTTTTGAAAAAGGGTGGAATAGTAGTAGTTGACGGTTCAAGGATTCTAGACGAACGGGAGGCCGAAAATGAACCCGAAATGGTGGAAGGAATGCGTCGTTTATCAAATTTATCCGATCAGCTTCAAAGACTCGAACGGGGACGGAGTCGGCGACCTGCGCGGCATCATTTCCAAGCTGGATTATTTGCGGGATTTGGGCGTCGACTGCGTTTGGATATGCCCGATCTACAAGTCGCCGGGACATGACAACGGCTACGATATCAGCGATTATTTCGGTATCATGCCGGAATTCGGGACGATGGCCGATTTTGACGAACTGCTCGAAGGTTTACATTCGCGTGGCATGAAGCTGATGATGGATCTGGTCCTGAATCATACCTCCGACGAGCATCCGTGGTTTCTCGAGTCCCGCGAGTCCAAATACAATTCAAAACGCGAATTTTACATATGGCGAAAAGGCAAAAACGGCGGGCCTCCGAACAACTGGGAATCTTATTTCAGCGGCTCCGTGTGGGAGTATGATTCGCTGACGGACGAATATTACTTGCATTTATATTCCACACATCAGCCCGATTTGAATTGGGAAAATCCCGAAGTCGTTGAAGAGATGCACAAGATGGTGGAGTGGTGGCTGAAAAAAGGCGTGGATGGCTTCCGCTTCGACGCCATTGCACATATCGCCAAAGCCGAAGGGCTGCCGGATGCGGACAATCCGAACCAATCGCCGACGGTCCGCGCCTATGAAATGTTTTCCAATCTGGAGAATGTTCACACCCTGCTGCAAAATTTATACGACCAGGTGTTGTATTCCCATGACATTATGACCGTAGGCGAAACCTCCGGACTTGGGCCGGAGGAAGCGCTCGATTATGTTGGGGACGGCCGCAGAGAGCTGAATATGACCTTCCAGTTTGAGCACATGTTTATTGACTCGGCTTCGGCGGGCAGCGGGAAATGGGACACCGTCCCCTGGAATTTGCCGGATCTGAAAGAAATCATGGGCTGCTGGCAAACTGTTCTGCATAACCGCGGTTGGAACGCCAACTACCTGTGCAATCATGACCAGCCGCGGGCGGTGTCGCGATTTGGCAACGACCGGGAATATCGTCTTCCTTCCGCCAAAATGCTGGCAACCTTCATTCACATGCTGGAGGGCACCCCCTATATTTATCAGGGGGAAGAGATCGGCATGACCAACGTCGTTTTTGACTCGATTGACCTTTACCGGGACGTGGAAACTCTGAATTACTATGAAGATAGACGCCAAAACGGCATCCCGGAGGCGAAAATCATGGAGGCCGTTCATCAAAAAAGCCGGGATAACGCCAGAACGCCGATGCAGTGGGACACGAGTCGGCAAGCGGGGTTTACAACCGGGGATCCATGGCTTCAGGTGAACCACAATTATTTGGAAATCAACGTGGAACAGGCGATAAATGACCCGGATTCCATATATCACTACTACAAAAAATTGATCGCTCTGCGTAAAAATCATAAAGTCATCGTCTATGGCGAATACGCTCTTCTGCTGCCGGAGCACCCGGAAATTTACGCGTTTACAAGAACGTTTGAGGAAACTCGGCTGCTGGTGATTTTGAACTTTTTGGGGCGGGAGCCTCTGTTTGAGCTGCCTCCGGAAATCGCGGCTGACAGGTTGGAACTGTTAATCGCCAATTACCAGCCGGTTGCCGACGAAGATATTACGCAAATTAAGCTTCGTCCCTATGAAGCCAGGGTATATTTATGCCCGCCGGGCGATACTCATCGATAAAAAACATGCATACGGAGTCTATCCGGCGTGCTAGACTGGAATAAAGGGATTCTTCCATTTCAATACAGGAGGTACGGGCATGAAAAGAATTTTGGATTGCCGGGCGTCGGATTTCCGGCAAATGGGCCGCGAGGCGCTGAAGGGAGCCATTTTAGCGGCGGAGGGCCGGACGGTCCTGGCCGAAACCGTCGTCATATCGCAGCCGCTGCTCCCGGAGATCACCAATGCGGAGCTTGCCAAAGCTTTTGGCGCGGACATGATTTTGCTTAATGTATTTGATGTGTTTCATCCCGTGGTGCGCGGAATCGTACCGTTCGATGTGTTTAATCCGGTCTTGACCGCGGATACGGATGTGAACCCCATCGCGGAGATTAAACGGCTGACGGGGCTTCCGGTAGGCATTAATCTCGAGCCGGTGGATCCTGCGGCAAGCGAGGTAGAAACCTTGAATCAGCTGCCGGAAGGACGCCGGGCAACCGCTCGTTCGCTCGCCAAAGCCCGGGAGCTTGGTTGCGATTTCGTCTGTCTGACCGGCAACCCGAAAACAGGTGTCACCCATGCCGCGATTCTGCAGACGATTTCACTGGCGCAGCAGGAGTTTGGCGGGCTGATTATTGCAGGAAAAATGCACGGCGCCGGAACCAGCGGCAGCGTCATTGATCAAGATGCGGCCATCCAGTTTGCCGATGCCGGGGCCGACGTTGTACTGCTACCCGCTCCCGGAACGGTGCCCGGCGTGCGGGAGGAAGAGCTTGCCGGCATCATCGCGGAGGTGAAAGCTCGCGGAGCGCTTGCCCTGTGCGCGATCGGCACAAGCCAGGAAGGCGCCGACGAGGAGACGGTCAAATTGATCGCGCTGAGCGCCAAACGAGCCGGGGCCGATCTTTTTCACATCGGTGACGCGGGATTTGCCGGCATGGCGGTACCGGAAAACATTCAGGCGCTTTCCGTGGCGATCCGCGGCCGCAGGCATACGTATATCCGTATGGCTGCGTCGCCATTGAGATAACGCCTATGCGCATCGGAGTGTTGTCGGATACGCATATGCCCAGACGCGGAGCGGCGCTTCCGCCTATTTTGGTTCAGCATTTCAAGAGCTGCGATTATATCATCCATCTCGGGGATTGGACGTCCATGGAGGTCTATGAGCAGCTGTCCGCTTTGGCGCACGTGGAGGGAGTGGCGGGCAACAACGATCCATCCGAAATCGTTCGGCGTTTCGGCTACGGCAAAATATTGACCCTTGGCCCCGCCAGGTTCGGACTTACACATGGACATCAGCCCGCTCCGCGCAGCAGCGCCAAGGAAAACGCACTGCGGATGTTTGCCGGAAAGCCGGTCGACGCTATTCTGTTCGGCCATTCTCACGTACCGCTGAAGGAACGCTCCGGCGGAGTCCTGCTGTTCAACCCCGGCTCACCGACCGATAAACGGCGCGAACCCCGATACAGCTTCGGACTCATCGACATCGGTCCGCAAGGAATAACCGCAAAGCATATTTTTATGGACAGCAAGAAATGAAGCGGGGCAGAGCAGAGACCATGCCCAGGTTCTAATCTTGCCAATGTAGCCTGCCGGCATTGTTTCGCTGAGCGGGCTTTTTTATGCGTCCATAAGTTGACCAAGTATATTGGCAAAAGAGGCGAATGAGAACATTTCACACGGCTGCCCCTATACGTTTAATCATTTGTTCAACTTATACAGCCCGATTCATAAAGCGAAAAGTCCGTGCTATAATCAGTTGAACGGAGGGGATGAATTGCGATGATACTTGAAGTGGCTCAATTGTACGTAAAACCCGGCAAAATCAACGAGTTTGAAAGCAATTTCCGCAAGGCCTCGAAGATTATCTCCAAGATGAACGGTTATATCGAACATGAGCTGCAAAAGTGTGTGGAAGTCGAAAACAAATACATCCTGCTAGTCAAATGGGATTCGATTACCGCCCACGAGGTCGGTTTCAAAAAGTCGCCGCAGTACGAGGAATGGAAAGCGCTGCTGCATCATTTTTACGATCCTTTTCCGACGGTGGAGCATTACGTTCGAATCAAACATGACGTCGCTATCGACGTAGAGGAGGAATACAATGATGGAACATATCATCTTTAATCAAGTTGATTTCGTGCGGAGCCAAACGCTGAAAGTCGCCCGTCGTTTGCCGGAAGAAACGGCCGTTCTTATTCCGGAGGGTTTCCGCAACCATATTTTGTGGAACCTGGGGCATCTGGGACTTGTTTCGGAAAGATTTGGATTTCATTTTGCCGGCTTGCCGATGGAGTTTCCCGAATCCTACAAAACCTTGTTCATCAGCGGGTCCTCGCCTCTGGAATGGAAGGAACCCGCGCCTGGACTAGCGGAAATCATCGAGTTTCTGGAGGAGCAGCCGAAACGCTTCCGGGCCGCTTTAACCGGGCGGCTGCTTGAAAAGCTCGATGAGCCGTTCACAACTTCCGCCGGTTACCAAATGGATACGCTGGGGCAATTCTTAAATTTTTCCACGTACCATGAAGGCATGCATTTCAGCGTGATCAAGCAGTATCAAAAAATTCTCAAGGGATAGTGAACATTACATATGAACTTTGACTACACGATTGAAGATGCGGTTATTGAGGATTTGCAGGCGATTGTTGATATTTACAATGAAACAATTGCCGGAAGAATGGTTACGGCCGATTTGGAGCCGATCACCTTCGATGACAGAGTAAAATGGTTTCACGAGCATTCTCCGAATTGCCGCCCGCTCTGGGTCATGAAATCCGGCGGACGCATTGTCGCTTGGCTGAGCTTTTCGTCTTTTTACGGCAGGCCGGCTTATCATGCCACAGTGGAAGTCAGCATTTATATTTCCGGTGAATACCGGTCGCGCGGCATCGGAAGCATTCTGATGGAAAAGGCCATTGCTTCCTGTCCGGAAATCGGGGTAAGCACGCTGCTTGGTTTCGTGTTTGACCATAATGAGCCCAGCAAAGCTCTGCTGCGAAAATTCGGGTTCGAAACATGGGCCCACCTGCCGAGAGTCGCTAATTTGGACGGCGTTGAGCGGGATCTGGTTATTTTGGGAAAACGGGTATCCTAACTACTACGTTATATCGAATGGGGAAAAAATCTTTGAGCGATTGGATTGAGAGCATCACGGCCTGGTTCTTGGAGGCGACACAGCTTGGCGGCTTTTCCATCCTGCTCATCACGGTGCCGTTAGCGATATTGCAGGGATTATTTGGCGTATTTCCGTTCGCCACCTTGGTCATGCTGCACATTTCGGCGCTGGGGATTGTAAACGGGCTGCTCGCCAGCTGGATCGCCGGAACCGCAGCCGGTATTGCGGTGTATTGGCTCTGCGGGTATTTATTCGCCGATTGGTTTAACCGCAGGTGGATGAGCCGGCTAAAAAAATATGAGAAGTGGCAAAATATGCTGGACCGGTATGGCGTGTGGGCGGTTATCTTTTTGCGGACCGTGCCGATTATGCCGAATAACCTGATATCCTTCATGTCCGCGCTTTCGCGCTTGAAGACGTCATCCTACCTCTGGTCCAACTTGATAGGAAACCTGTCGAGCATATGGCTGTTCGGTATTTTAAGCGCTCCGTTGGTGTTCCCCGGGGTGGACTTGCGTCTGCTTATCGCTTCTTACGGTCTGTTTCTGCTGGTTCTCGTTGCCGCTTTCGTCCTGCGAAGACGGCATATGGCGGGGAGGAATGGCGGGATGCCGGCCTGATTCGCATGCAAATATACGCTTTTTTTGTGGAAAGCTAATATAGAGAAAATCAAATTTGGCTTTAAGGGTGGGGTGCTGTAATGAATGCAGTCGAAACGGTATCGAAACCGAAACAGCGCAAACTGCTTGTCAGCGCCGGACTCAGCTGGATGTTCGACGCCATGGACGTCGGAATTATCTCGTTCGTCGCCGCCGCGCTTGCTGCGGAGTGGAGCTTGACTCCGCAGCAAACCGGCTTTTTTACCGCGATCAACTCCGTCGGCATGGCTTTCGGAGCGGCAATCGCCGGATATATGGCGGACAAGTTCGGGCGCAAGTCCATCCTGCTTTGGACGCTGTTGATCTTTTCCTTGGCCAGCGGCCTGTCTGCGGCGGCTACCGGTTTTGCCATGCTTTGCGTGCTGCGGTTTATCGCGGGCTTTGGGCTGGGTGGGGAACTTCCCGTTGCCTCGACGCTGGTCTCCGAATCCGTCGCCGCGAAGGAGCGGGGCAGGGCCGTTGTGCTGCTGGAAAGCTTCTGGGCGGCCGGCTGGATCGCTTCGGCGTTGATTTCCTATTTTGTCATTCCGAATTACGGCTGGCAGATGGCCTTTGTTATTGGCGCCATTCCGGCGGTCTATGCCCTGTATCTGCGCAAATCGATCCAGGATCCGGCCCGCTTTGTCAAGCAGTCCGGGGGGACTAAAGACAAACGCGTTTCTTTCCGCGAGCGTTTCACCGCCGTTTGGAGCGGCCGGCATCGCCGGGCCACGATCATGCTGTGGATTTTATGGTTTACCGTCGTTTTCTCGTATTACGGCATGTTTTTATGGCTGCCTCAGGTGATGACCTTGAAAGGCTTCAGCCTGGTCAAAAGCTTCGAATATGTCCTGATCATGACGCTCGCCCAGCTTCCGGGCTATTTCACGGCGGCTTATTTTATCGAAAAGTTCGGGCGTAAATTCGTGCTTGTTCTGTATTTGCTGCTGACGGCGGCAAGCGCGGCCTGGTTCGGAAACGCAACGTCGGCGGGCATGCTGATAGCCGCAGGCATCTGTTTATCCTTCTTTAACCTTGGCGCATGGGGAGCAATGTACGCGTATACCCCGGAGCTGTTTCCGACCAAAATCCGCTCAACCGGCGTAGGCTTCGCGGCTTCGTTCGGACGCATCGGCGGCATTATCGCCCCATATCTGGTGGGGATGCTGGTGGCGCGGCATGTGGCTATCGGCTCTATTTTCTGGATGTTTTTCGTAACGGTCGTTATCGGGGCGCTGGCAGTGTTATGGCTCGGCGTCGAAACCAAGGGTAAGGACCTGGCGGACGAGTAAAGCATGGGAAAGAGAAGGTGAAGGTGAGGTTCCCGAAATACGGTGAGCATGGCGGGGGGAACTTTGAAAGGGTTTTGAGGCGGTGGGGCTGTGTAGGGAAAACAGTTCCCATTGCTCGGCAGAAGCCTATTTTAGGGTACAAAAGGGCGCTATTGGGCCGATCTCCCTCGTTCTGCAAAAAATAGAGGAACGAAAGGGCGCTATTTTCTCAAAATGCCGGGAAACAGCTGTTTTTTGCATCGTTTGTCGGGAAATAAGGCCTTTTCGTCCCCTTATTGGTGAGCAGCACGCTGGAATCCGGGAAATAAGACCATAATGTACCGCTATTTTACAGCGGCTTTCTAGCTCTTGAATACCCTTGACCATAAAAGTACCATCAGCAGCAAGGCCCGTGCTTGTTTCGCCATTTTCGAAACGAGCGCGGGCCTTGTATGTTATGACGTTTTACTTGCCTAATAAGTCCTGAACGGAAAGACGGTCTCCCGGCTTCAGGGCGTAGCCCTGAATGCCTTTGCTGCGGAGTTCGGACACAAAAGCGTCCCCATCTTGCCGAATGAGATCAAATGTATTGTAATGCACAGGTACTACATGCTTGGCTCCGACCCATTCGGCGGCGGTCAACGCGTCTTCCGGCCCCATCGTAAAGAAATCGCCGATCGGCAGGAAAGCGAGGTCGATCGGTTTCGAGCTGCCGACCAGCTTCATATCGCTAAAGAGCGCGGTGTCTCCGGCATGATACAAAGTGATTCCGCCAAGGTCGAGCACCATCCCGGCCGATACGCCGAGATATACATTGGTCCCGTTCTCGAATACGGAGGAAGTGTGCAGGGCAGGGGTCCATTTCAGCTTGCCGAACGGAAAAGCATGGGAGCCGCCTAAATTCATACCTACGGTTTGCAGGCCTTTATGACCGAAATAGTTCGCCAGTTCCACAATGGCTACGATCGGCGCGCCGTTTTGTCTGGCAATCGTCTCCGCATCCCCGATATGATCGGAGTGGCCATGGGTGAGGAGAACATAATCCGCTTTGATGTCTTCGGCTTTGGCCGCTGCCACCGGGTTTCCGGTCAGAAAAGGGTCGATGATCAGCTTGTGCTCTCCCGTATCGATGAAAACGCAGGCATGGCCCAGAAAAGTTATCTTCATATCTTCACCTCAATTTGTAAAATGTTCCTCTACTCCTCCATTATAGCCCGCAATAATGGCCAAGTCACATCTCTCAAAGCCGGAAGCTTTTGGGATCGTACGTTTTTTGCCAATCGTTTAAAATTTTGATTATAATAAAAGATGGGAATAGAAAATTTGAATCCAGGAGCTGATTTATTCCATGACGCTGCAATTGGTACCTTATTTGGTGATGAATGGAAATGCGCAAGAAGCCGTTCAATTTTACGAGCATGCCTTGGATGCCAATCGGGTTATTTATCAGACTTTCGGCGAAATGCCGGAAAATCCCGATTTCCCGCTTCCTGCCGATGCGAAAGATCTGGTGGCTCACGCGATGTTAAGCATCGGAGACAGCAATTTAATGCTGTCGGACACGTTTCCCGGTCAGCCCTATCAAAGCGGCAATCAGGTGACGATTTGCATTTCGACGGATGATGCGAGCCAGGCCAAACGTTTTTTTGAAGCCCTTCAGCAAGGCGGCGAAGTGGAAATGCCTCTGCAGGAAACTTTTTTCAGCCCCGCTTACGGTACGTTGAAGGACAAGTTCGGCGTCGGCTTTCAAATCTTCACGGAGAATCGCGGCTAAGAACGTTTAGGTAAAATGGGGAATGCCGGAGCCAATTCCGGCATTTCTTTTTTATCTGGACTTTCTTTCGTTTGGAAATCCATACGATGGGTAACTTAATGGAAAGGAGGGATGGCATTGAAAATTATCATTACTCAAGGCGAAGCCGTAAAGAAAGGCATTTGGGCGGAAATCATGAATACATTTGGATTAAGCGAAGATGACGAGGTCTGGGAAAAGGAGGAATTTGTTTTAACGGAAGAACAGGCCAAGGAGATGGGATTGATTCGGTAATGGAGGAGGGATTTTTTAAGATGAAGGTGGAAATTTGGTCCGATTTCGGTTGTCCGTTTTGTTATATCGGCAAACGCCGGCTGGAGAAAGCGCTAAGCTCTTTCTCGCATCCTTCGGAAGTCGAACTCATCTTCCGCAGTTATGAGCTTGAACCGGGTGCGCCGAAAGATCCGGAGGCAAGCATTCACGATTTGCTGGCGGTCAAATACGGCTTAAGCTTGGATCAAGCGCGTGAATCCAACCAGAATGTGGCTGATCTGGCATTGGCGGAAGGACTGGTTTACCGCTTTGACACAATGATTCCCACGAATACGTTCGAGGCTCATCAATTGGCGCAATATGCCGCCGAACAAGGGAAGATGCAAGAAATGACCGAGCGTTTATACAAAGCTTATTTTACGGATTCATTACATATCGGAGACCGTGATACGCTGATCAGGCTGGCTGAGGAAAGCGGGCTGGACGGCCGTGAAGCCGGACGGGTGTTGGAAGAACGGGTATACGCCGATAAAGTGCATGGAGATGAACAGGAAGCGAGAGAAATGGGGATACGCGGCGTTCCATTTTATGTGCTCGAAGGAAAGTATGCCGTTTCCGGTGCCAAACCGCTCGAAACTTTTCATGAAGCACTGCAGCGGGCATGGGAAGACCGCGGGTAAAAAAACTGTCGGCAATAAAAAAGCCGATCCCAAAGGACCAGCGTGTCTGCTTTTTATTTAAAATAAAACTTGTATTATTAAATATTGTATGTTACAATGACGGATAGCCATAACACATGATTTCAGGTGTCCGGCGCAATTTTCTTAAATAATAGCATAATTCCGCCATTTTGTCAAATGGATATACAAAGGCTAGAGAAAAGAGAAACTTTTTCGTAATTTTCATTTATTAGGGTGGGGGTCTAAAAGATGACAGAGGATTTGAAGCATAATGAAGCAGAATACACCGACGACCTGACGCTGCCGCCAGGTATTAAAATTGACGACCCGGTACGCATGTACCTCAAAGAAATCGGACGTGTGCCTCTGTTGTCTGCTGAGGAAGAGATCGAGCTCGCGCGCCGGATCGAGAATGGCGATGAAGAGGCAAAGCGCCGGCTTGCCGAAGCCAATTTGCGGCTTGTTGTCAGCATTGCCCGCAGATATGTCGGACGCGGCATGGTCTTTTTGGATTTGATTCAGGAAGGTAATATGGGCCTAATCAAGGCCGTTGAGAAGTTTGATTATTCCAAAGGCTTTAAATTCAGCACCTATGCGACTTGGTGGATTCGTCAGGCGATTACGAGAGCCATTGCCGACCAGGCCAGAACGATTCGGATTCCGGTTCATATGGTGGAAACCATCAATAAACTGATTCGTATTTCGCGTCAACTGCTGCAGGAAATCGGCCGTGAACCGACGCCGGAAGAAATCGCCAAGGAAATGGAGCTTACGCCGGATAAAGTACGCGAAATCATGAAAATCGCTCAAGAGCCTGTTTCTCTGGAAACGCCGATCGGCGAGGAGAACGACTCCAACCTGGGCGATTTCATCGAGGATCAGGACGCCCCTGCCCCTGCGGAAGCGGCTGCTTACGAGCTTTTGAAGGAACAGCTGGAAGAAGTGCTGGATACCTTGACGGAGCGGGAAGAGAATGTGCTGCGCCTTCGTTTTGGCATGGATGACGGACGGACTCGTACGCTGGAAGAAGTGGGCAAGGAGTTTGGTGTAACCCGGGAACGGATTCGCCAAATCGAAGCCAAAGCGCTGCGGAAACTGAGACATCCAAGCCGCAGCAAACGGCTGAAGGATTTCATGGAGTAATTAGAATACGGAAAGCTCCCGAACTTAAAGTTCGGGAGCTTTTTTGCCGTTCTTAGCGGCCATGTCTTGGCTTGCGAGCCAAGCCTTTGACCGTTTTGATCTTGCTGAGTGTTTTTGACGATAAAGGTCTGACATACACATAATTTTTATCTTTTCCTCTTCGCGGCTGAAGGAGTGCCACTTTCGTCGGACGAGCAACCCGGGTTCCGAACACCTGATTCGCCCACTCAACCGGATAGGAAATCGAGAGAAGTCCGCCTTCCGAACCGGCATAATTGACGGCGGCCGCCAAGTTTCCGCGATTCGTGAGCCACACCGAACCGGAGTCTCCGGCAAGCGATACCGGCGTTTTGCCGCGAATGACGCTTTGATCTTTAAACGTGATCGTTCCGAGATTGCCGTAATCGCCATAATCGACCTGGATGTCCGTATGGATCGATTCGACGGTACCGGTGACGGCTCCGGTTGTGCGGCCGACTTTTTTTAACCGGTCGCCGACTTTGTAGGAACGGACCGAACCGGGCACGGTACCGAATACGGCATAGCTCGGTCTGAGCAAGCTGCTGCGCAGAGGCTTGGAGGTGGCGGCGTCCAAGTAATTGGGTTTTGTTTTGCTGAGCCGCACGAATCTGTCTATGCGGCCAATCCGGTCTTTTCCGCTTGATCCTCCGTCGGCCCCCCCGGGCTGAATCGTCTCAGAATAGCGATTCGTGTTGTTATTGACGAGGACATGGTTGTTGCTCAAAATGTATCTGCTGCTGCCGCCGGAACCGCCGCTGACGATCAGTCCGGCCGTACCGGATCCTCCGGTTGTGCCAACGCTGTATCCGGCGATCACCGGACGGATTCTTCTGCGGAATTGCCTCGCCTCTTGGGCAGCATTTTTCAGAAACCGCGTTGAGCGGACGACACGCACCGGTACGGAGCCGGTTTTGGTCGGGATGCGGCTAGGAATGGGGACCTTGCGAATACGGCTGTCTTTTTTTTTAAGAGCGGTTGATGACATCGCTTCAGAGTACACGATAAGGGCCGCGCCCTTTTTGGGCTTCGCGGGATCGTGCAGGCCGACGCCCACCCCGTGAATCCCTCTTCTTTTCAGCAATCTCCCGGCATAACGCTGTTTAAGCAAATAAGCTTTACGAAAGCTGGCCAATAGGAATCACCTTTTCCTGCTGATTTGCTTTATCTTATGCAGGATACGGGAAGGTGGCCCTCTTCGGCCAAGAATCGGGCGGGTTATCGTTTAGACGGCGATCCGATTCCCGATCCAGGCAAAAGCAATGCCCAAAACGACCGATGAAACGACATAGACGGCCGCACGGAATTTGTGTCCGTTCCCGATGAGCTGCGTCGTTTCGAAACCGAAGGTGGAGAAGGTTGTGTAGGCCCCGCAAAAGCCGGTTCCAAGCAGCAGCCAGCCCCAGTCGGGAAGACTATGCCGGGCATGGAGCGCGAATAATACGCCGAGAATGAAAGAACCGCTAATATTGATGATCCAGGTTCCCCATGGGAATTTGGCTCCCGCTTTGGCGGAAACCCATTTGCCCAGATAAAAGCGGCAAAGCGTTCCGATAATGCCGCCGAAACCAACAATGCCGATACTGATCATGCCGATTCCCCCGCTTTTTCAACTGATTTCCGACCAAGCGCCACACCGGCAAAAGCCATCAAAAGACCGCCGATGACACTGATCAGGATATATCCTGCAGCCGTGCCGGGATGACCCGTGAGCATGGCGTCGACGGATTGGACCGAAAACGTCGAAAACGTCGTAAACGCCCCCGTAAATCCGGTTCCGAGCCCTGTGCGAACCTCGGGGCGCATTTTCCCAGGGCCCGCAACGGTAAAAAACCATCCCAGGAACAAGGAGCCGGACAAATTGATCAGTACCGTAGCCCATTGAAAATGCCCTGCTGCCGGGATCCATTCGCCCACTTGATAACGAACGACAGCACCGAAAAACCCGCCGATGATAAGAGCAATAACATTCATGCTGCATCCTCCTCCGAAAAATAAACAGACTCCTACCAGTGGTTGCTGGTAGGAGTCATTAGCTTAAGAGCGGTTATGGCGAACTCCATCGCCTTATGCACATGGATACATTTTAGTAGATTCAGTGATTTCAGTCAATAAAATCATTATGTACCAAGAGCCGCGGACACATTCCGCAGCTCTTGACGAGGCTCCGAGAAATTAGGTGATAATCGTAATGGTCGGTGCCGAAATGGTTTGGGGTGTTGTGATATCGGATGTAACGTCCCCGAAGCTGCCGATTTCCAATTGGACGGGAACGCCAACCGATACATCGATAGTATCCAGCACCAAACTGGCTGTGGTCACGGTGGAGAGAGATTCCTGCTGGATGACGCCGTTGATATAAACGTTAAAATAATCGCTGCCCGTGAGCGCAGGGATAGCGACGATTGCGGTGTCCGAGTCATCTACGAAACTCGCTGCCGGAATCGTAATGTCGGTGGCGCCGATCATACCGGCGTCAATGGTGGCGAAATAACGGGTAACGGTAGGCGTGATCGTGGTGGTTACAACGCCGCCGGAAGCGACCGGTGCCGTGGACGTAGCCGTGTATACGGGTTTAACGACTGGCATGCGAAGTCACCTCCTTTTTTTAAATTTATCGAGAGACTCGATATACAACATATAATGATAAATCTCTGAAATGGAAACGGCGATTCTTCCAAGGCATATATTTATTGGACCTCCTGCCCACCCCTTCAGGATAGATGTCTATTCAACGGTAGACGATGGCACATATGATATCGAAGCGAGTTTCAAGCAGGAGTCGAAGGGCGAGGTGTGATTATGAATGAAGATCAGTAAAAAACCGCGGTTCATAAGCATCAGGAAAAGCCACGGCAAAAAGATACTCATGAAAAATGCAAGCCGAAAGGGAGAAAAAAAGCATTCCGAGCCGTCCTCTCTCCCGGTTGGCCGGCGTAAGCTGCCGGACTTGTGCGATTCATATTGGTATAGCGGCTGGGAACAAAAGAAACAAGACCGGTTTGAATTACCGCGACGGAGAGACGGTCGACAGAAAGAGTGTCCGAAGCGGCAAAATCGCATCAGGCGAGATGAGCAGATCCTCTTGAAAAAAAGGCGTCGTCATGGAGTTCAAGGCCCCGAGGGCCGGCGGGGTGCACAAGGGCCGACCGGCGAGCGGGGAGAGCAGGGGCTGCCGGGACAGCGGGGAGATTCCGGCCCTGCCGGACCAAGAGGTCCTGCGGGAGCGCTTGGTCCTTACGGCCCGGCAGGGATGCAAGGATTACCGGGTGTGCAGGGTCCTTTGGGGCCGGTGGGACCAAGAGGCGCGCCGGGAGAGCAGGGTCCAGCTGGGGTGGCCGGACCGGATGGACTGCCGGGAGAGCAAGGCCCACCTGGGGTGGCCGGACCGGATGGAGTGCCGGGAGAGCAGGGTCCAACTGGGGTGGCCGGCCCAGATGGACTGCCGGGAGAGCAGGGCTTACCTGGTGTGGCCGGCCCGGATGGACTGCCGGGAGAGCAGGGCTTACCTGGTGTGGCCGGCCCGGATGGACTGCCGGGAGAGCAGGGCTTACCTGGTGTGGCCGGCCCGGATGGACTGCCGGGAGAGCAAGGCCCACCTGGGGTGGCCGGACCGGATGGATTGCCGGGAGAGCAGGGTCCAGCTGGGGTGGCCGGACCAGATGGACTGCCGGGAGAGCAGGGCCCACCTGGGGTGGCCGGACCGGATGGATTGCCGGGAGAGCAGGGTTTACCTGGGGTGGCCGGACCGGATGGACTGCCGGGAGAGCAGGGCCCACCTGGGGTGGCCGGACCGGATGGACTGCCGGGAGAGCAAGGCCCACCGGGTCCCGAAGGTCCACCCGGCCCACCGGGACCGCCCGGCGGAACGGTTCTCGTGACTCCCGCGGTTTTCAGATACTTTTATTTTCCGCCTACGGATATCCAAGGAGTAGTTTCGGTCCCTGCCGCTGATTTTACGAATGACGCCGGGGGAACGGTGACCGGCTTTGACGGATTGGGAACCAGCTCCTATACGAATCTTTACATTAACGGACTTATGCAGGAAGGAAGCCTTTACGCGTTGGATACTCAGAACTTAACCATTAATCTTGGCCAGGATATGGTATTTGCCGGGGTGCCTATCGTTATCGAAATTGTTGAAATTACGGCGCAGGTCGTATAGCCCTCCAATAGTCGTTGCATTTTCGGCAGCTCAAAAAATTCAGTTGGGACTTTGCCTGATTTTGCGATAAGATAAAAAGAGAAGGTTATGACGGATGTCACAGTTACGTGGATCCATTCGCTATTACATCAGGCAAAGTAGGTACTTATGAAAAAATTCAAAAAGTTTTATATCGAAACGACGAGCATTTGCAATCTGGCCTGCAGCTTTTGTCCCCCGACGCAGCGCCAGGCAAGATTTATCCAAATCGCGGAGTTCGGTAAGATACTCGATGAGATCAAACCGCATACGGATTATATTTATTTTCACGTTAAAGGGGAGCCGCTGCTGCATCCCAAAATCGATCAACTGCTTGATATCAGCTACGAGAAGGGATTTCAGGTTAATATTACGACCAACGGCACCCTAATTCAAAAAGCGGCCTCCAAGCTGCTCGGCAAGCCGGCGCTGCGGCAGATGAACTTTTCGCTGCACAGCTTTGACGGTCATGAAGGCTCGACGGACCGTGAAGGGTACGTATCGAACATTCTGTCGTTTGTCCGCGAGGCTGTCTCGGTTTCGCAACTGCTCGTTTCTTTCCGTCTCTGGAATTTGACCAAAGATAATGAGACGAACCTGCAGCGAAGCCGCAACCGGAACACACTTGCCATGATTGAACAGGAATTTGGACTGGATTATCGTATAGAGGAGAAAGTGGCTCCCGGCAGCGGAATCAGGCTTGCGGAACGCGTTTATTTGAATCAGGACCACGAGTTCGATTGGCCTGATTTACAGGCGAAGGAGGATGACGGCAAAGGCTTCTGCCATGCCTTGCGCAACCAGGCGGGCGTCCTCGTGGACGGGACGGTTATTCCGTGCTGTTTGGATGGGGAGGGAATCATCAATTTGGGCAACGTGCATCAGACGCCTTTTTCGGAAATCATTCAGGGAGAACGAGCTAACCGGCTGTACGAGGGGTTCTCGCGCAGGGAGGCCGTAGAAGAGCTCTGCCGCAAGTGCGGTTACCGCCAGCGATTTGGCGGCGGAGCCTGATTTGTGGACATAGATCGGTTGGGATATCCGGTAGAGGAAAAATATGCAGCTGCTAAAAAGAGCCGAGTTCGGCTTTTTTTGCTTTTCGGGCAAGTTGAGCCAAATGACAGGGGGCCCTTTCGCAAAAGAGCCCCAAAAAATCGATTTTTATGAATGTTTGAATTGAATTATCTCAATTTGGCCGGGTCAATTTTTGGAACAAGCCCTTCCGCGGCCGCGCGGTCTAGCAGCGCGGTTACGGCCGCGTATCCGTCTTCGCCAAGGTCGGCGGTGTATGGGTTAACGTACAAATCGATGTGGGCCTCGGTCACCTCGGGTGACATTTCCTGCGCATGGTTCATGACATATTCGGCGGAAGCCTGCGGATGGGCCCAGGCATATTCGACCGATTCCCGCGTCCAGCGAGCCAGCGACTGCAAATCCAGAGAACGGCGGGCGATAATCGCGCCAAGCGGAATCGGCAGTCCGGTGTCGGCTTCCCACCAGCTTCCAAGATCTTGCAGCATATCAAGGCCGTAATTGCGATAGGTGAACCGCGCTTCGTGAATGACCAGGCCCGCATCGATGTCTCCGTGCTGCAGCGCCGGCATGATTTGGTCAAACGGCATGACGATAATCTCACCGACGCCGCCGGGAACGTTTTGAGCCGCCCACAGACGGAACAGCAGGTATGCGGTCGAGCGTTCGCTCGGAACCGCAACCCGGCGTCCCGATAGGGAGGCCGCTCCATCCGCGGCGTTCTTTCCGCCGCGGGTCAAAACGAGCGGGCCACAGCCGCGTCCCAGCGCGCCGCCGCAGGGCAGAAGGGCATACTCGTCCAGCACCCAGGGCAAAGCGGCATAAGAAATTTTCAGGACATCGGGGCCGTTTCCGGAAGCGGCCAGGCCGTTCGTAATATCGATGTCCGCATAAGTGACGTCAAGTTCCGGCGCTCCGGGAATAAGCCCGTGCACCCAGGCATGAAATACGAAAGTGTCGTTGGGGCATGGAGAAAAAGCGATTTTCATATCTTAAGCACCTCCGGTAATAATGAACAGCCGCGTTCCAAGGCCTGCAAAGCCTCTTCGATTTTCCAAAGCTCCCGTTGACGGGGACCGACCAGGTTCGAGACAGCCCGGATTTCCACAACGGAAACGCCAAATTGCTCCGCGGCCGCGGCGACGCCGTACCCTTCCATAGCTTCGGCCGCAGCGCCGGGTACCTGCTGTCCCAGCTTTTCTGCCGTAGCGGCCGTTCCGGTTACGGTGGACAGGGTGAGGACCGGACCGGATTGTGCCGGGATTCCCGCGGCGGCAATCCGGTCCTTCCAGCGGGAAGAGACTTCCGCGTCCGCAGAAATACGGGATTTTCCGAACCCAAGCTCGTCCACCGGCAAAAATCCTTCGGGCGTTTCCACGCCCAAATCGGCCGCGATGATTTCGCTGGCCAGGACGAGCGAGCATAAGCCCGCGGCTTCACGGAAGCCCCCGCCGATTCCGGCGCTGATGACGAGATCGTAGTTACCGCCGGCCAAATGCGACGCCGTAGAAGCCGCTGCAGCAGCCGGACCGACGCCGGCCAAATGAACCTCAAAGGCGTCATGGCCGCTTAACCCTCGCAATACGGCATCCCGCTCCGCGGCGACGGCTGTCATGATCAGTACGCGCTTCAACCGGGGAGAGCCGCCATTCACTTTGGCGGGAGAGGAAACTGTTTGATCTTGATTTATCATAAAAGGCCAACTCCTTAGCGAATTCCACTCCAAATTATATAGCTCTCCAAACGGAAAGGCCAGACCCGCTCGCTGCAAGCGGCCGGGTCCGGCCTTATTCAATGCATTAAAATGACCGCTCGGGAGTTAAGCACGTTTATACTGCGTAGGACGCTCCAACTCGGTTCCGAGCTCCTTGGCGGCTTCATGCGGCCAGTAGGGACTGCGGAGCAGGGCACGGGCAAGAAAAATAAGATCGGCGCGGTCGTTGCCGAGAATTTCTTCCGCTTGCACGCCTCCGCTGATAAGACCAACGGCACCTGTAGGGATGTCCGCCTGATGTTTGATTTGGTCGGACAGATTCACTTGGTAGCCGGGGAAAAGCGGAATGGAAGCAGGCACCAGTCCGCCCGAGCTGCAGTCGATCAAATCGACCCCTTGGGCTTTCAGCTTCCGCGCGTATTCGATGTATTGTTCCAGCGTATTGCCTTCCGGATCGTATTCATTGGCCGACAACCGGACAAAAACGGGACCGTCCCATTCTTTTTTTGCGGCGTCGACCACTTCGCTCAGCAAGCGGAATCGGTTATCCGCGCTTCCGCCATATTCATCCGTCCGGTGATTGCTGATCGGAGAAAGGAATTCATTGAGCAGGTAGCCGTGAGCGCCATGGATTTCGATGATGTCGAATCCCGCTTCCTTGGCGCGGCGGGCCGCTTGTCCAAACGCCTCAACGATACGCCGAATATCTTCGGCATCGGCAGCTTTGGGTGTTTTCATCCCCGGGAACGGAATCGCCGAAGGGGCAATGGTCGTTTCCTCCAGGTCGGCTTTCCGACCGGCATGGCCCAACTGGATGGCGGCTTTTGCGCCGTTTTGGTGAATGAGGCGAACCAGCTCTTTTAAGCCGGGAATAAATTCGTCGCTCCAAATGCCCAGATCTTTATAAGTAATCCGCCCTTCCGGAACTACGGCCGTGGCCTCAAGGACAATAAGCCCTGCGCCTCCGACGGCTCGCGTCGGATAATGAAGCAGATGCCAATCGTTGACTTTTCCGTCGTTGTTGGCGGAATACATGCACATCGGCGACATGACGATCCGGTTTTTTAAGGTAACGTCTTTAATGGTATACGGGGAAAACAGTCTGGTTTCCATGTGCTCACTCCTTCGTTTTTTTCTGTCACGTAATGCTCCGAAACTAATGGTAGTTCAATGGATATAAAGATGCAAGTACGCACAATTCTGTAGTATAGTATACATTTTTATACCGATACATTTACTTTAGTTTAATTTTTATCTTGCACTCCTTTTAAAGTTCATGTAATATATAAAATAAATCTGCTGAGATAATGTAAGTTAATGATGAATTGTTGGATTTAATTATTCCAATACTGGTTACATTAAACAGCGACTAATCACGTAATGAGAAAAAGGAGAGATCACCATGAGTGAATTTTTGAACGCGATTAAAAAAAGACGCACCATTTACGGAATCGGCAAAGAATCCGCCATTTCGGACGAACGGATCGAAGAGATCGTAAAGGAATCCGTGCTACATACGCCTTCCGCATTCAATTCCCAAAGCGCGCGTGTGGTTGTGCTGTTTAACGAACAGCATGATAAGTTGTGGAACCTGACAAAAGAGACGCTTAGAAAAATCGTTCCCGCCGACAGCTTTGCCTCCACCGATGAAAGAATCAACTCATTTAAAGCCGGCCATGGCACCGTTTTGTTCTTCGAGGATCAATCGGTAATTCAAGGGCTTCAAGAGCAATTTGCGGCTTATGCCGACAATTTTCCGATTTGGTCGAACCAATCCTCCGGGATGCTGCAGCTCGTGGTTTGGACGGCTTTGGAAGGCGAGGGCCTCGGCGCGTCGCTTCAGCACTATAACCCGCTGATTGACGAACAAGTCGGCGCGGAATGGAATATTCCGTCGAGCTGGAAATTGGTCGCCCAATTGCCGTTTGGCAATATCACCGCAGGAGCGGGCGAAAAACAGTTTGCCCCAGTCGATGACCGGCTTAAAGTGTTCAAATAAACAGTTATTGCCCAAAAAGCGTTCGGCATCTCTATGCCGGACGCTTTTTTGATGTTAAATGACTGTTGAGGGAGAAGTCAGCCAAATGTCCTTAAAGTCCATCCAGCCGTAATCGTTGACTGTCAGGCCGCGAACGGAAGGATGGACATAGGTGTTCATCTTGCGGTGAACTAGAAAAAGCACCTGAGCTTCTTCCTTAATCCGAAGTTCGATCTGCTGCAGCAGAACCCGGCGCTTCTCCGCCGATTCGGAAGCCCAGATTTCGCGTGCGATCTCCGACACCCATCCGGTAAAACTCGGCGGCATTTGGCTGTGAACGTAGCCGTCTTCCCGAAGAAAAGCTTCAAGCTCGCAAATTTCGTCTTCGACAAACACCAGCGTCATGAGATAGGCATCCGCTTCTTGGGTGATCTCCGATCTTTTCCCCATATCGGCTATTTCTTCATAACGGATTTCCACGGGAATGCCGAATTTCCCGCATTGATCCCGGAAACCTTCCGCATCCGCCCGATCCTGGAGTTTGGCGGTCAGGTGTATCGGAGCACCGCTATAACCGGATTCCTTCAACAGCAGCTTCGCCGCTTCCGGGTCATGCATGTGAATCCCGAGTTCGGTCTCTTCCGTCGGCAAAAAGCTGCTGGCCGGATACCCCGGTTTTCCGGTAGCCTCAATCAGACCCGGGCGATCAAGGATCAGATTGACGGCCTGGCGGAAAGACAAGGATTGCTGCGGCCCCGCCTTATTGCGATTCCAGGAAATCAGGGTGCATCCCTTGCAAAGGGTCTCGATCCGCGTCCAATCGCTTCCGGCATGGCTTGGCAAGCGGGAGTCGTTGCTGATCAGCTTTTCCCATTTGATTTTGGAAGCGTTCGGAATGTTTTCCGGCAAGAAGACCAGCTTCACGACATCCAAGTAGGCTCTTCCAAGAAAATAACGCTCATTCGCGTCGAGTTCCAAACGATTGTCGTTCCGGTGCGCAATCCGGAAAGGACCTGTCCCGCTTGGCTTCTCCCAATACTGCTGTTCCTCGCGGCCCCCAAAATCCTCGGGAAGAATTGAAGCGGAGGAAGAGCACAGCAAACGGGGAAGAAGCCAGTTCGGCTGAATCAGCGAGATTCGTACCGTTCTGGCGTCGAGCGCCTCAGCGCTGTCCATTGTATTCAGCAGCCAGCGATTGATGGACTCATCGCGGATACGGTTTAGAGTAAAGACAACGTCGTCTGCGGTCAGCTCCTTGCCGTGATGAAAGTAAACGCCTTTCCGGAGATGAAACGTCCATATCGTGGCGCTGTCGTTATGCTCCCAATAGTGGGCAAGCATAGGCTTCACTTGACCCGGCTTCGAGTCGTATTGAACGAGTCTGTCGAAGATCTGCCGGACCAGATGCGCGTCAAATCCGTAGATCAGCTCCGCCGGATCCAGCGTAACCGGCGGCTTATACACCGGAAGACTAAATACATCCTTCTGATTCGCTCCCACAGCTAATCGTTCCGCTCCGAACCGCTCATTTAGCCAATGGATAAATCTTTCCAGGACGGCTTTGTCCGCTTCATTTTGATGGAGGAATTCAAAGGCCGTTTTATATTCCCCTTTATAGGCCAACTGCTGCGCAAAGGCGAGGAGAAAAGCCTCCCGGCCCATCCTGAACTCCAGTCGCGAACGATTCCCGCGCCCGCGGCCGGGAAGCCAGCGGATCAAATTCTCTTCTTGCAGCTTGCGTATAATCAATTTGACGTTCCGCTCCGAGCAGTGAAACAGCGCCGCCAACTCGTCAAGGGCCACTTCGGCTTCTTTAGACTCCGTTTGATCGGGGCCGGAATAATGATTGAGCAATAGGACATAACGTTCCGCGGTCAGCAAGTGACCTCACCTCCAAAGCGGTTTGCGTTTTTGGGGAGCCTGCAATCCGTACAAGCCTGCCATTCCCCAAGCCCGCATAAGTTCTCACTTACCCCTAAATTCAATATTTGGCTGAGCGGCAGGTTAAAAGGGGAAGTGCTTTGGAGATAGTGTACACTTTTTCTTCCTGCTTTTAAAGCAGATAATGGTACCGAAGCCGGTTGGAGGAAAACGCTCAAGCCGATAGGGAGGCCACATCACATGATATACGACGAGTTTTATCGCATGGAACAGGAAGTAATCAGATTTCATCAAGCACAAGTCCAGGGCCGTCAAGCGGAGTTTAGTGATATCGTAAGCGCTGCGCCGAGTATCCGCAGAAGCAAACGGATCAAGCGAAGCCTTATGAAAGCGATGCAATCGGAAACGCCGGAACCGGAGAGCAATGAGTCGTAACGAAGCTGCAGGACAGATGCGGAAACCCCAAAGTACAGGATAACCAAGCAAACCAAGCAAACCAAGCAAACCCAGCAAACCCAGCAAACCCAGCAAATCCAGCAAACCCAACAAATCCAACAAATCCAGCAAATCCAGCGAAGCTCAAAACTGCAAAAGTGCATCTTTTTTTAGTCATTATCCCTCTTTGAGGTAACATTCCTGCAAAAGTGCAGGTTTTATCTGCCATTTCCCTAATATGTCACTCGAACAACCGAAAATTCCTGCATAATCGCAGGTTTTAACGTGCACATCGCCGCCGCATACCCAAAAACCTGTAATATTGCAGGAATTTATGGATGAGTTGGAAAAGTAGTTTAGAAGCAGTTCAAAAGCAATTCAAAAGCAATTCAAAAGTAAAAGACAGACGGTAAAATCCTAATGATTGCCCTTTACAGGAACCTTTCTAAGCTGCTCCGTTAAAGGTGCACTACCTCGAATAAATCTCCCGACAATGCCGTAATCGGCAGCTTTGAAAATCGGCGCTTCCGGGTGCTTTGAGCTTATTCCGGCATTAGCTTGGCATTAACCTATAGAGATGCTTTTTCCTCTCGCATATGCTAAAGAGATGTTTGGACATACGAGAGGGGAAGCAGATATGAAAATACTATTGGTAGCGCCGGAGCAGATTCCCGTTCCAGGAAACGGTTCGGTGGAAATCTGTATGCTGGCCATTGCCAAACAGCTTGCGGTTCGTCACAGCGTGGTTCTGGTCAGCCGGCGGAGCAAAAGCTTGCCGCCGATCAGCCGAATGGGAAGCTTAACGATCGTGCGGGTGGGAGATGGCGGGAAAAAATCCTATATCTCTGCGGTACTTCGGTATGTGAGTGGAAAAAGCTATGATTTGATCCAGGTGGATAATCGCCCCCATTATATGGCGAATATCAAAGCGATGTTTCCGCACACGCCGGTATCTTTATTCCTTCATTCACTGACCTTCGTACCGGCAGGATCGAAAGTCGACGCAAGCTTATCTCGAGCCGATCTGATTGTTGCCAACAGCGATTCTTTGAAAAAAAGCTTGTCAAAGCGTTTTCCGAAACGGGCCGGAAAAATTCACAAAGTGCATCTTGGCGTCGATACGGACCGCTTCAAGCCCGGAACCGGACGTAGGAGCACGGGAGAGTTTCGCGTGCTTTTTGTCGGACGGGTGATTCCGCGTAAAGGAGTGCCGGTTCTCATAAGGACCATGGCCCAGGTCCGCAAGCAATACGGCGGGGCGAAGCTTACCGTCGTTGGCGGGGGGAAGCCCGGCTACATGAAGACACTGAAGCGTCTCGCTAATCTGCACAAGGTGCCGGTTCGTTTTGCCGGCAAAGTGCCCCATCGTTCCATCCATCGGTTATACCGCCATGCCGACTGCTTTGTTTGTCCCTCCCAGAAACATGAAGCCTTCGGACTTGTCAATATTGAGGCTATGGCGTCCGGCCTTCCGGTTGTCGCCTCCGATATCGGCGGGATTAAAGAAATTGTTAAGCACAGCTCGAATGGCTATCTGGTAAACGCATATAAAAAACCCAGCGCACACGCCGAATGGATTTTAAAGCTTGCGGAAAATCCGGATGCGGCATCCCGGATGGCTAACCAGGCGAGAAGGGACGCGGTCGACCGGTTCGGGTGGAAGCAAACGGCCTCAAAGCTGCTCGATCTTTACAAGAAATTTATTTTATAAAACAGCAGCCCCCTTTCGGGCACATGCCTTACGCATGATTGAAAGGGGGCTGCTTTTATTTTTTGTCGAAGCGGCCGCTCAAGCGGGAGTATTTCAGCACGGTACGGTACATGCTTTTGTCTTTCAACAGTTTGAAAACAAACGGGTCAGGCATGCTGTTTACCTCAATGACCCAGGGGCGCAGGCGAGAATCCACCCCGACATCCACGCCGATTTCCCGAAAACCCGGGAACGTCTTCTGGAGATGAACCGCAATGTCCTCGCCTAATTTTTGCAGTTTAGCAATAAACGGCTTCATCTGCGCCTCTTTTAAATGCGGAGCTAACAGCTTTTCCGCCGCCATCGGTTGTCCTTCGCTGTGATAGTTGGTGACGATTTTTTTTGGATGAGCCAGTCTGCCGATGTAACCGGTTGTTTTCCAGATTTTTTGCGGCGAACGCTGTACCATCACCCGTAAATCAAAAGCCCTGTCTTTAAAGGTAAGCAAGTGAATTCCCTGCTGCACGAGGTAAGGACGCTTCAGCTTGCATTTTTGTATGGATTTATACAGCTCGTCGAACGTTGGGAAGGAGCTCGTTTTTTTCTCCAACCGGTATTGGTAGGAAGGCTGCCGTCCCGAAGCAATAATCTCGACTCGCATGACGCCGTTTCCGAAGGTGCCATTGACCGGTTTTACGTAAATCATTTTGTATTTCATCAGCATCTGATAAAAATTGTCCCGGCTAAACTGGCGGGTATCCGGGATGTATTCGCGCAGATCCTTGTTTTGCAATAAGGCTTTGGTTTTTTTCCACTTACTGCCCACATGGCGCGGATGCCGAGCTGGTTTCATATGCGCAAGTCCCCTTTAAGCATTTTGGGATTAGTGTATTCCGGCATGCGCCAAATGAAAGGGTACTTATCTATATGTCATGACAAAATTGTAGCGGCCTTCCCCTATTTTACTTCCCCCGCCGCGTGAGTTCGGATAATTCTTCCGGCGTGGCAGATCAGGATCGAGATACGGATCAGGAAGCGCAAAAAATCCGCATGGACGAGAATCCATGCGGATTTTACAGGTTATTAGCGTTTCGAGTTCAGTCGGTTTCCGTGTCAGCAACCGGCTTGGCGACCCATTCGTCGGCTTCGGGTTCGATGTCGACGCCGTTCTCCATCTTTTTTTTCTCCGCCAGGGAGTCTCCGGCTTCATCCACCTTATTGCGGAGTTTTGCTTCGTCTTGAGGCTGCTGTCCGTTCCGTTGATCCATGTTCATCCTCCTATTCTTACTTGGCAATTGGTGGTGCACTTTATTTAGGGTTGCCAGATCCGGACTATTGCAAACGTTAATCTATTTGTCAAAAACAGCGATTTATCTTTGTTGAATTTTGTAATAAAATACATTTGCAGGACTTTTATGTTATTTTAAGAAAATTAAACTAAACCAGCAAACAGGAGGGAGGGGCGCGGCAAGCAGTTTCTGGCAAAATTAACGGATGATCAAGAGGAGGGAAAGTTCATGTATCAAGTAAGGGGAATAACCGCGTCATCGGCAAAAAAACTTCAAAAGTTATGGCTTATTGCGCTTTGCGTCTTTATCTTTGCGGGAATGGGTTTGGCCGGATCCGGCAAAAGGGCATCCGCAGCGGGTGAATTGAAACCGTTCCCGCAGCAAGTGAGCTATCCTGGCGTAATCAAACCGAACCATGTGACCCAGGCTGCCATGAATCAATCGGTAGCTTCTTATTATGATTCTTGGAAGGCTTCCTACCTTAGAAATAATTTGTCTTCTTTACCGGGCGGATATTATATCAAAGGCGGCATTTCGGGAGATGCTGAGGGGTTCACCCCATTGGGTTCCTCCGAAGGGCAAGGTTACGGCATGATCATCACGGCTTTGATGGCTGGATACGACCCGAATGCCAAAACCATTTATGACGGATTGTTCAAAACTGCGCGCACTTATAAGAGTTCGATTAATTCCAATCTGATGGGCTGGGTTGTTGCGGATAGCCGGAATGCCCAAGGTCATTTTGACTCCGCGACCGACGGGGATATCGATATCGCTTATTCCCTTATTCTTGCCCATAATCAATGGGGATCGAACGGTGCGATCAACTATTTGGAAGAAGCCAAAAAGATGATCACGAGCGGAATCAAAACGAGTAACGTAACAAGCGGCTATCGTTTGAATTTGGGAGACTGGGACTCCAAAAGCGCGCTCAATACCCGTCCGTCCGATTGGATGCTCAGCGAACTGCGCGCTTTTTATGAAGTAACGGGCGACGACACCTGGAACCGCGTCATCGATAACCTTTATTCCGTCTATAATCAATTTATCGGCTCCTATTCCTCGAATACCGGGCTTATCTCCGACTTTGTCGTAGGCAATCCTCCGGCGCCGGCGCCGGAATGGTATTTGGACGAGGCCAAAGAGACCAACCAATACAACTACAATGCGTGCCGCGTTCCGCTGCGTATTATCATGGACTACGCTCTTTACGGGGATGCTCGCGGCAAAACCATTTCGGACAAGCTTGCTTCCTGGATTAAAGGCAAGACCGGCGGACAGCCCGCGCAAATCAAAAACGGGTATAAGTTAGACGGCACCGCTGTGGGGGACTATGCCACCGCAGTTTTTGTATCTCCTTTAGTTTCGGCCGGCGTGGCCAGCAGCAGCAATCAAGCCTGGGTTAACGCCGGGTGGGATTGGATGAAAAACAAAAAAGAGGATTATTTCAGCGATTCTTATAATTTAATGACCATGCTGTTCATTTCGGGCAACTGGTGGAAGCCGGGAAGCAGCGTCGTTACCCCTCCGACGGATCCTGATCCGGTTCCCACGAATCTCCTGACGAATCCCGGCTTTGAAACGGGAGACTTGACAGGCTGGACGGAATGGCATAACGGAGTGCTTGCGCAAAAAGCGGATACGGATTATCCGAAAGAAGGGAGCTATAAACTAACTTTCTGGGCCTCCACCAATTACCAGCAATTGACGTATCAAGCGAAGGCGGTGCCGAACGGCACCTATTCTGCCAGTGTGTGGGTGCGTTCCGGCGGGGGACAGAATGTTTTGCGGTTGTTTGCCAGAAACTTCGGCGCTGCGGAAATAGCCGTGGATATGGGAAGCGGCCCGATAACGGAGTACACGAAATATACGGTCGATAATATCCAGGTAACCAACGGCCAAGTGGAGATTGGCATTTGGACCGATGCCAACGCCAACAACTGGGCGGCATTCGATAATTTTGAGTTGGTAAAAAAATAAACCGGTCCGATTTATTCGATCGTTTGCTTTAATCCGGCAAAAGCCAAAAACAGCCGTTAGCTTTCATGGTTAACGGCTGTTTTTCTGTTTTACATAAATCCTTAAGGCTTCTGATAAACCCCCGGTTTATCTTTGAGCATGACTGTAATAAAATACAATTGAAGGACATCCTTGCTATTTCATATTCCTGCACCGTTAGTCGATTTGTACTTCTATACGAGGAGGAATGATTATGAAAAGGGTTCAAAGATACAGCTTGATCGCACTCTGCCTGATCACAATAACGGCCATGGGTTTCACCGTTCTGGGGCACAAGGTTTCCGCGGCCGGAGAATTGAAACCTTTTCCGCAGCAAGTGAGTTATCCGGGCGTCATCAAGCCCAGCAACGCTGCTCAGGATGCCCTCAATCAATCGGTCGCAAGCTATTATGATTACTGGAAAGCCGCTTATCTGAAGCAAAATTTGACTTCGCTGCCCGGGGGTTATTACGTCAAAGGCGATATTACGGGCGATCCGGACGGATTCACCGCATTAGGGTCTTCCGAGGGACAAGGCTACGGCATGATTATCACTGCCCTGATGGCCGGTTACGATCCCAATGCCCGGACGATTTACGACGGACTGTTCAAAACGGCGCGAGCCTATAAAAGCTCGATCAATTCCAATTTGATGGGTTGGGTCGTGGCGGACAGCAGCAAGGCCCAAGGACATTTCGATTCGGCCACCGACGGCGATATCGACATCGCGTACTCGCTGATATTGGCGCATAATCAGTGGGGATCGGGGGGAGCCGTCAATTATTTGGCGGAAGCGAAAAAAATGATTACGGACGGCATCAAGGCGAGCAACGTGACAACCGGCTACCGCCTGAATCTCGGCGATTGGGATGCCAAAGACGCGCTGAACACCCGCCCGTCGGATTGGATGCTCGCCGAACTCCGGGCGTTTTACGACGTGACCGGAGATGAGACTTGGATTCGTGTCATCGATAATTTATATTCCGTTTACAGCCAGTTTAGCGGCGCTTATTCTCCAAACACCGGGCTAATTTCGGATTTCGTGGTGGGCGATCCGCCTAAGCCGGCGCCCGAATGGTATCTGGACGAATTCAAAGAGACCAATCTGTATTCCTATAACGCCGGCCGCGTTCCGTTTCGCATCGTTATGGATTATGCTTTTTATGGAGATCCGCGGGGAAAGGTTATCGCCGATAAGCTGGCGTCATGGATTAAAGGAGGTACCGGGGGCATTCCGTCCAAAATTAAAAATGGTTACAAGCTGGATGGAACTCCTTTCGGAGACTATGCGACGGCGGTATTCGTTTCGCCCTTGATTTCGGCTGGGGCCGCGAATGGCGGCAATCAAGCCTGGGTCAACGCCGGCTGGGATTGGATGAAGAATCAGAAGGAAGATTATTTCAGCGACTCTTATAATCTGCTGAACATGCTGTTCCTTTCCGGCAATTGGTGGAAGCCCGAAGGTGATCCGGTTCCGCCGGCCGCGAACCTCGCTTTGAACAAGACGGCGACGGCAAGCTCGGTGGAGGGAGTCGGGTTTGAACCCGCCAAAGCATTTGACGGGAACCAAGTGTCGAGATGGGCGAGTCATGGAGGCAGCGACCCGGAATGGATTTATGTCGATCTTGGCTCTGTCGTGCCGGTCACGGGAGTCAAGCTGAAATGGGAAGATGCTTACGCCTCGCAATATAAAATCCAGATTTCCACGGATACGGGGACTCCGGAGCATTGGACGGACGTATTCGCAACTACGAGCGGCGACGGGGGCATTGACGAGGTTCCGTTATCGGGCCAACCCGCCAGATATGTAAGAATGTACGGAATACAAAGGGGAACGCAGTACGGCTATTCGCTATATGAATTTGAAGTCACGGGTCAGACCGCCGCACATTAAGTTCGGCTTGCTTGAAAAAAGATCGAGAGCCAAAGGCCTCGATCTTTTTTTTTGAACGATGGTGGTTTTTTCGTCAAATCATCAAAATTTCCCGAATTTCTTCTTCCGTGATGGCCGAAAGCGATTCCTGCCCCGGCTGGAGGATTTCCTCGATCAGGTTTTTCTTCTTCTGCTGGAGCTCGTACATTTTGTCCTCCACGGTTCCCTCAGCCACCAGGCGGATGACCTGAACGATATTTTTCTGTCCGATACGGTGCGCCCGGTCCGCAGCCTGCTGCTCGACGGCGGGATTCCACCACAGGTCATACAGAATGACGGTGTCCGCGCCGGTCAAATTGAGCCCGGTGCCTCCGGCTTTCAGCGAAATAAGGAACAGATCGCGTTCTCCTTCATTAAAACGGCTGCATAGCTCGACTCTTTCGGAGGCGGGCGTTTTCCCGTCGAGATAAAAGAAGGAGGCTCCTTGATAACCAAGCTCCCGACCGATCAGGCCCAGCATTTCCGTAAACTGCGAAAATACGAGCACACGTTTTCCCGCGCTCCGGCATTCTTCGAGCATTTCCATCAGCTGTTCGAATTTGGCGGAGCTTCCGGCATAGTCTTCAACAAACAGCGCAGGGTGGCAGCACAGCTGACGGAGCCGGGTCAGCCCGGCCAAAATGCGAATCCGGTTTTTTTGGAAGCCGTCTTCGTTCAGATGCTTTAGCGTTTCCTGCCGCAGCTTGGCCAGATAGGCGACGTACAGCTTTTTTTGTTCCGGCAGCAGCTCGGTTGCTTGCAGCGATTCGATTTTTTCCGGCAGCTCTTTAAGCACATCAGACTTCAGACGGCGCAGCAGGAACGGCCGAATCCGCTTGGCAATCGTCTCCGTGGACAATTCGTTAAACGCTCTGCGGTCCGTAAACAATTCCGGGAAAACCGCGTCAAAAATCGACCAGAGCTCCTCCAGCGAATTTTCGATCGGTGTTCCGGTGAGCGCAAAGCGGTGCCGCGCCTGAATGCTTTTTACGGCTTGGGCCGTTTGCGTGGCATAATTTTTGAAGCTTTGCGCTTCGTCCAGAATCAGCGTATGGAAAGACAGTTCGGCGAACTGATCGACATCCCGGCGCAGCAGTGGATAGGAGGTAATTACCACGTCCGCCGAAGAAGCCTCTTTGAGCGCGCGTACCCGTTCGGCTTTGGTACCATCGGCAATAACCGCCCGGATCTCGGGAGCGAATTTCTTGAGCTCGTTCCGCCAGTTATAGACCAGCGAGGCCGGTGACACGATCAGTGCCGGCAACTGGGAATTCCGGATCTCCGGCAGTACGGAGACCAAGAACGCAATGCTTTGCAGCGATTTTCCCAGCCCCATGTCATCGGCCAATATTCCGCCGAAGCCGTAACTTGCCAGCGTCTTGAACCACTGAAAGCCATAGGTTTGATAATCCCGTAAGATCGAAGCGATCCTTTCGGGAACCGGAAATTCGAGATTATCCGGATTTTGCAGGTTGTGAAGCAGCTGGCGGTAAGATTTCCCCAACTTGACGGCGCTTCCCGGATCATAAGTTTCCTTGAGATGAACGCCTCGGATCAGCGGCAGTTTAAGCTCAGGTCCTATTAGATCGGCCTTATGAATTCCGAGTTCGTTCATGAGCGCGATCATTTCCTGAAATTCGCTGCTTTCGAGCGGCATTAATGCGCCGTTTGGCAGCTTGTGATATCTGCGCTTTTCTTCCAATGACCGCAGCAGTCCGCGAATTTCCGATTCCGGAATTCCATTGATATCGAAACGGAAGTCCAGCCAGTTGGTCCGCTCGTTCAAGGTAACCGAAATTTTCGGCGGAGCGCTTACGGGGATAATTCTTGCCTTGACCGCCGAAGTCGCATAGACCTCCAATAATGGCTCTAGCTGAGGGATGACATGGTAAAGGAACTCGTATTCCGTCTCTTCGTCGTCGAGAAAATAACCGCTCTCGGTTTTGGCGAAAACGCCTTGATCCATCAGGTCTAAAATTTGCCGCTCACGATCGCCGTCCCTCATAATAATCCGGTCAGTGCCCCTTGCGGCATGGCTTCCTTCCAACGGATTGAAAACAATGTCACCGTATTGAAATTCCAGTCCGGCGAGCAGCTTGTCCCGCACCCGGTCCAAATACAGCCTGGCCTTGAGAGGAGTATGAAGCATACGCTCCGAAACCGCTTCGGCAATCTGCACATCGCCCAGCTTCATTAATCCGGGAACCACTTTTTCCACAAAGGGTTCAATTTGCTCCGGCGGCACCTGAATATGGCGTTTTCGGGAAGCCTCCAGCATATTTTTCAGCTCGCCCAAACGCTTGACCTGCTCGTAAGGCAGCTTTAACATCTTGCCGCCCGAGAGGATCACTCCATACGGCTCCATGATCGTCATCCGCTCAAGTCCGTGAACCACAAACCGGAATCCGTCGGCTTCCGCCTCCTCAAGCTCAAAACGGAGCGGAATCGGCTCTTCGGACACCGTGATCCCGGAAGTCGCATAACCGTCCTGCTCCAAATGCACGGACGGCGCCGCAAGCAGCAGAGGGAGCAGCTTATCCCAGAAAAACGGGGGGATCAGCAGCATTCGTTCGCCGCCGCCCCGCTGTTTATGCGACGCATGGGGAAAATGGCCCGATTCCTGGTACAACCGCTCGTTGCGGTTGATTTCGATGAGCATTTGAATAATCGCGTCATCGGCAGGAAGGAAATTATGCTGTTCCGGGTCATAGTTGAAATTCTTGGAGAAGAGGCAAGGTTCGCGGCGTTCCACTCGTTCGAGAAACTCGCCCGCATTTTTAACGACGTAAAGACGTTTGGCTCCCACTTTCATTTCCAGCCCAAACACGGTTTTCCGGTATCCCAAAAGATGCGGCTTCAACGTAAACTCAATCTCCAGCGGCGTTCTCAGATCGAACCGGCTGCCGCCGCGAGTGGAACGAAGGGAACGTTCGTCGAACAAGCCGATCACGTCCCGGGTCAGCCAAATATCCCGCGAAGAAATGCCGGCCGAACGGGGTTTGGAAAGGATCGACCGGGGGACAAGCTGCTCGTAATCCGCTTTGCCTCCGCTATCGGGCTGCAGCAAGGAAGAGTGGGAGCGAACCGGATCTTTGCCTCCTTGGAGCATATCGTGAACGCCAAGCAAAACCGCGGCAATATGCTTGCAGTAATTATTGAATGAGTAAAAGGCCGGGCAGTTGCATTCCGCATGAACGTCCCCGTTCCGGTCGATATGCACCTGAACCTGATAGCTGCCGGTTCCACGAACAGTTGCTTCATACTCTCCCGAGGCATGATCGATCCGCAGATATTCGACTTTTCCGGTTTTATAGTAAGCTTCTCCCCGCTCATAAGAGATTTGTCCGCATAGCAATTTTATGACCCGCTGGGTTAATTGAAAGCTCATTGTAGGGTTCCTTCCTGACAAAAACGATGGTTTCATCCGATATTTATTCTATACCAATGATAACAGAAAGCGGTGAGATTTGTAGAATCGGATTCAGGTTATGGGGAATATGGATGATTTTGGTCGTGAACATATCAGTCAATTATGAGTCTATTATCAGTCTTGTTGGCATTTAACTCCCCGGACAATTAAGATAAGATGATGAAGACCCAAAAAGGGAGGGAGCTCTACTGGAAACCTACGCTTGCCTTTATATTTTGCGGGGGGATCCGTTCCGGCCCGGAACTTGCGTCGATTTATGCGCCGATTTGACGGAGGTCGGCCGAACCTCTACGGACAATGCCCCGGATGTGGCATTTACCAATATTTTTATCTCCCGCAAGCATCTGGCGATTCGCAAAGAAGAGGAGCACGCCGTTGCTTACGACTTGGGGAGCCGGCACGGAACCGAGCTTAACGGAGTCAAAATGATTCCGCACGCTCCTTATGTGCTGGAAACCGATGATATCCTCAAGCTGGCCAGGGGGACAAGTGTGCTTCATTTTTCATATACTCTGGGCGAGCAAACGCTGGAATTTGAGCCGTTCGCCTTCGCTTCGCTGGCGGAAGAATCGATATCGGAGCGGGTAGCGATGAATTGGGAGAAACGGGAATGTTTTGTGGACGACATCAAAATATCGATGTCGGAAAAAGAATTTTTGCTGCTGAAGCTGCTGCACGATCATGCCAACCGCCTAGTGACGATCCGGGAAATCAAACAGACGGTTTGGCGGGACCGGAACCTTGGGGAAGACGGCGCGCCGGACGTAACGATCGACGAGCTCAGCGCGCTGATTTACCGTATCCGGAAAAAATACGGGAGAGATACCTTCCAGATCAATGCGATCCGGGGAAGCGGATATATTTTGGAAACCTGAGGGTGGTTATGGTACGGGGGGAACGGTTGTGAGACGGATAAAGGGATGGATGAAACGGAAGCGGTTTTGGCTCGTGCTCGGACTGATTGTTTTCGTATATTTGAATAATACTTCTTTATTGGCCGCGGAACGCGGCGGAGAGCCCAAGCTGCTGGCGCATCGCGGACTGGCGCAGACGTTTCCGATGGAAGGCGTTCAGAACGATACCTGTACTGCCCAGCGGATTTACGAGCCGGAGCATTCCTATTTGGAAAACACGCTGCCTTCTATGGAAGCGGCTTTTGCGGATGGAGCGGATATGGTGGAGTTCGACGTAAAGCTGACCAAAGACAGCCAGTTTGCCGTCTTTCACGATGCGACGCTGGATTGCCGCACGAATGCGCAGGGGACGACACTGGATTATACGATGGATGAGTTGAAGGCGCTTGATATCGGTTACGGGTACACGGCCGATCAAGGCAAATCTTATCCGTTTCGCGGCAAAGGCGTGGGGTTGATGCCTTCGCTGACGGATGTATTGACGCGCTTTCCGGACAAATCGTTCCTAATTCATATCAAGAGCGATAATCCCGATGAAGGCAGGCAACTGGCCGGCTATCTCGCCGAGGTGCCGGAGGAAGGCCGGAAACAACTGGCCGTTTATGGCGGGGATCAGCCGGTAGCCGCTGTGAAAGAGCAGCTTCCGGACATGCGGGTGATGTCCAAAGCCACGTTAAAGCAATGCTTGCTGTCTTACGAGGCTTCCGGCTGGACGGGTTATGTTCCGAATGCCTGCCGGAACACAGAACTGCACATCCCGGAAAAAATCGCGCCCTGGATTTGGGGCTGGCCCGATAAGTTCCTGAACCGGATGGACCGGGTAAATACCCGGGTGATCGTGGTGGGAGGCGATGGCAGCGAGTTTTCAAGTGGATTCGATACTGTCGCGGATCTTCGGCGCCTGCCGAAGGATTATTCCGGCTGGATATGGACCAACCGGATCGACCGGATCGGGAAAGCGCAGGCCAAAGTGCAGACCGGGGATTGAGCGATACAGGAGGGTGTCCCAGAAGTCATCTATGACGGCTTTTGGTACACCCTCTAATACTTATCATAACAGCAGAGCAGAAAAATCCTGCCAGATACCTGGTCGACTTTGAGGATTTGCGTTAGAACAGGTCAAACACCAACCCAAACACCAACCCAAACACCAACCCAAACACCAACCCAAACACCAACCCAAACACCAACCCAAACACCAACCCAAACACCAACCCAAACACCAACCCAAACACCAACCCAAACACCAACCCAAACACCAACCCAAACACCAACCCAAACACCAACCCAAACACCAACCCAAACACCAACCCAAACACCAACCCAAACACCAACCCAAACACCAACCCAAACACCAACCCAAACACCAACCCAAACACCAACCCAAACACCAACCCAAACACCAACCCAAACACCAACCCAAACACCAACCCAAACACCAACCCAAACACCAACCCAAACACCAACCCAAACACCAACCCAAACACCAACCCAAACACCAACCCAAACACCAACCCAAACACCAACCCAAACACCAACCCAAACACCAACCCAAACACCAACCCAAACACCAACCCAAACACCAACCCAAACACCAACCCAAACACCAACCCAAACACCAACCCAAACACCAACCCAAACACCAACCCAAACACCAACCCAAACACCAACCCAAACACCAACCCAAACACCAACCCAAACACCAACCCAAACACCAACCCAAACACCAACCCAAACACCAACCCAAACACCAACCCAAACACCAACCCAAACACCAACCCAAACACCAACCCAAACACCAACCCAAACACCAACCCAAACACCAACCCAAACACCAACCCAAACACCAACCCAAACACCAACCCAAACACCAACCCAAACACCAACCCAAACACCAACCCAAACACCAACCCAAACACCTCACCCGTCCGTCACTTCTTGAAATAGCGGCCTGTTATAGCCTTATTCCACTGAAGAGGCCTCATTCTGGATGAATAGCGCCATTTTATGGCCTTATTTATTCAGAAGAGCTCCTTTTCACTTGGTTTTGGCCGGTTTGCCGAAAATAGGGCCCTTTTGCACCGCTATTTTCAGGAAAATGCGGTCTCGGAGTGAAACAAGGCCATTTTGTACCGCTATTCGAGAAATCGCCGTTTGCCGTTTATTGTTGATTCCAGGCCAGGAAGGACCTGTTCAGCAAAAGGAAAGTTTGCCGGGACCGACTCAACTGCGCACGAGCAGCTCATCCTCGATGCCGGGCTCACTCCGGCTGACCGGAACGCCGGCAAAGCTGGCCCAACGCGGACCAGCGTGCTATGCATCAAGGGAAGCCGAAGCTTCCGGCATTTTCGACTTCGAATTTGCCGAAACCCAGCCCGGGGATCGGATGGATTTTGAGAAAAGTGAAGAAATACCGAATTCGGAAGAGTATTCGAGAGTTTTAGTGTGGTTCCCCACAGAAAAACGCCGGATTGGAGTAGTCATGCTTTTCGCATATTCTTTACAGGATAGCATGCCGAGAGTAAGATACGTTCATGAAATAACAATGATTACTATTTAAATTCAATCGCTGAATTTCCGAATAGGAAATCGGGGGAACCAAATGATGAGCGTAAGTCTGGTGTGGGAGCCGGACGAATGCGCATCCGGGGTGAATCCTTAAAGAAGAACGGCCATGGACCCTTCTTTGAGGTAGGGCGACTCTCACCGTCCGAATCCGGCAGCTAACCTCGAAAGCGAGGAACGGTTTATACCGCTCCGGAGAGAGGATGATGAAGCTTGTGATCGGAACAAGACCACAGGGCTCCTAAGCCTCTGTGGTTTTTTGCGTTTAAATTTGAAAAATTATAGTCATAATGAAAAAAATCGCTGAATCTTTCTGAAAACGAGAAAGAGCGGGGGAACCAATCGAAAGCCGCCAGGCGGCTTCCATGGGGTGAATCGCCGGGCATGGTTCGAGCAGCCTTTGTCCGGGGTAGGGCGACTCTTGCGTCCGAATCCGGCAGCTAACTTCGCAAGCGTCCAAAGAGAGTCCAAACATCTGTCGACTATAGACGCGTTTCATTAAACGTGCCTGAAGAAGCTGGCGACTTAGTTCTCTCTTTTCGCAGGGCTTCTTTTTTTGCGCCTTCGGCTACTAAATTGGAGGAGAATAATCATGAATCATGAGGAAGAATATATTCTGGTTTCTGCGCCTACGAAAGCGGGATTGGAATTTATTCGGACATTGCAAATCAAGAATCTGCCGTTTGCCGTATTGACCAACAATGAAAAAGAGAAGCGGCGGATGGATAAATTAGGCATAAAGCACATTATTAAAGTGGATACTAAAAAACATGATTCGTGGTTGATTCCCGATTTGCCAATTGGCCCTGTGTATCTATTTGAAAACAGTTTGCCGCTGTGCTGTTTGTATATTCAGATCTGCCAGTCCTGGACGAGAAAGCCGATCTATGTCATCGTCCACGGAACAAATTCCAGACTCGTCTACAAAGCGCTTGGAGCAGATTATGTTATTTATTCAAAAGGCGACAATGTTTCCTTTTTAATACCTTGAACACGCAAGAAGGGGAGGTACTACTGGAATGCTTGATGTGATTATGATCGGTTCGTTTGTGATTTTAACGGTATTTTGCCTCGGAATTGCGTCCTGGGCGAGCAGAGTGATTGATAAAGGAAGTGCGGAACAATGATTTGGGCTTTGGGGGTTATCGTTTTTTTGATGTTTGTGTATCTGCTGTATGTTTTATTGAATCCGGAGAAGTTTTAACTCAGTTGTCTTAGGAGGGTATGAAGGAAATGGTTGCCATTCTTTCCATTGGAGTCACGCTGCTACTCGCATTGCTTCTGGCTCGTCCGGCCGGATTGTATATGGCCAAAGTTTTCGATTATGAGAAGACGGGGCTGGATAAGTTTTTTGGCCCCATCGAAAAATTAATATACGCGATAGGCGGGATCCGACGGGAAAATCAGTCCTGGAAAAAATATGCCGCGTCGGTCCTGGTCAGCAACGGGGTTATGATCTTGCTGGTTTACCTTGTATTTCGGACGCAGTCCTATCTGCCGCTTAATCCAAGCGGAGTTCCGAACATAGAACCGACGCTCGCCTTTAATACGGCGATCAGCTTCATGACCAATACGAACCTGCAGCATTACAGCGGCGAAAGCGGATTATCGTATTTGTCGCAAATGATCGGGATTGTGTTCATGATGTTTGTGTCTCCAGCCACTTTGCTGGCTGCGGCAATCGCTTTTATCCGCGGACTCGCCGGCAAGCAGCTTGGTAATTTCTTTGTCGATTTGGTTCGTGCGCTTACTCGCATTCTGCTGCCGGTTGCGTTCGTGATGGCGCTTGTTTTTGTCGCCCTTGGCGTTCCGCAAACGCTGGAGCCTACGGCACTTGCCCATACGCTTCAAGGCGGCGATCAACTGATTGCCAGAGGTCCGGTCGCTTCATTGCTGTCGATTAAAATGTTCGGCACGAACGGCGGCGGGTTTCTGGGGGTCAACTCGGCACATCCGTTCGAAAATCCGGACGCGATCAGCAATTTGCTGCAAATTTTGCTCATGATGGTATTCGGTACAGCGATTCCGTTTACGTACGGGAAGATCGTCGGAAACGCCAAGCAGGGACGCGTGCTGTTCCTTTCCATGTCGCTGATGTTCATCATCATGCTGGTGATCTCGTTAACAGCCGAATACCATGGGAATCCGGTGCTGAACAGCTATGGCATCCAGCATGATCAGGGCAGCATGGAGGGCAAGGAGGTCCGCTTTGGCGTTGCGCAATCGTCTCTTTATTCAGTCGTGACAACCGCTGCCGAAACCGGGGCCGTGAACACGATGCATGACACGTTAACTCCGCTCGGCGGGTTTGTGGCGATATCCAATATGATGCTCAACACCGTTTTTGGCGGCGCGGGGGCAGGGTTCATGAACGTGCTGATGTACGCGATTATCGGCGTATTCCTGGCCGGTCTGATGGTCGGCCACACGCCGGAATTTTTAGGCAAAAAAATCGAAGGCAAGGAAATGAAGCTGGTTGCGCTCACGATGCTGATTCCTCCTTTCATTATTCTGGTGCCGACGGCATTAGCTCTGTGGTTATTTCCGGACACGATTTCAAATCCTGGCTTTCACGGTCTGACACAGGCGTTGTATGAATTTACTTCGTCCGCTTCGAACAACGGTTCCGGTTTTGAGGGACTCGGCGACAATACTCCATTTTGGAATATTTCCACCGGCATCGTGATGTTCCTGGGCCGTTTCTTCTCTGTCGTCACACTGCTGGCGGTAGCCGGATCGTTATTGGCCAAGAAGAAAGTCCCGGAATCTTCGGGAACGTTCCGTACGGACACGGGGTTATTTGGGGCAGTATTTATCGGGGCCGTCGTTCTTGTAGGAGCGCTCACGTTCTTCCCTGGGCTCGTGCTTGGACCGATAGCCGAACAGTTGACACTGCTGCCTTAAGCTTGAAAAGGAGATTGGAGGATCTTTGCCATGAGTCAAAAAAAATCCGCAATCAGCGGAGAAATTATACAAAACGCGATCAAAGAATCTTTTCTGAAGCTGGATCCTAGGGTCATGATTCGCAACCCGATCATGTTCGTCGTGGAGGTCGGTTTTGTCATCACCTTGATTTTGGCTTTTGCGCCCGGCACTTTCGGCGGAGATATTCCGGCCTGGTTTAACCTTACGGTTTCGCTAATCCTGCTGATCACAGTGCTGTTTGCAAACTTTGCCGAAGCATTGGCTGAGGGACGCGGCAAAGCGCAGGCCGATTCCCTGAAAAAGACGAAAAAAGAAATTACGGCCAACAAAATCAGCGGTACCGTCATTAAAAAAATTCCTTCCACCGAGCTGCGCAAAGGAGATATCGTCGTGGTGGCGCAGGGCGAGTTTATCCCCGGCGACGGCGAGGTGATTGAGGGCCTCGCCTCTGTCGACGAATCGGCGATTACCGGGGAATCCGCTCCGGTCATCAAGGAAGCGGGCGGCGACTTCAGTTCGGTTACGGGCGGCACGCGGGTCATCAGCGACCAAATCAAGGTTCGGATTTCGACCGATCCCGGCGAATCGTTTCTTGACCGGATGATCTCGCTCGTCGAAGGCGCAAAACGGCAAAAAACACCTAACGAAATCGCCCTGAGCACCGTGCTGATCAGTTTAACGCTCATCTTTCTCGTGGTCGTCGTGACGCTGCCGTTTTTCGGGAATTTTCTGAATGTCAATATCGAAGTCCCGATGCTTGTTGCTCTGCTGGTCTGCCTGATTCCGACGACGATCGGCGGCTTGCTCTCGGCGATCGGCATCGCCGGGATGGATCGGGTTACACAGTTCAACGTGCTGGCGATGTCGGGTAAAGCGGTCGAAGCGGCCGGGGATATCAATACGATTATTTTGGATAAAACGGGGACGATCACGTACGGAAACCGGATGGCCAGCGAATTTCTTCCCGTCGGCGGAGAGAGCGTAAATGACGCCGCCGAGTGGGCGGCCATCAGTTCGCTTAAAGATGAGACGCCGGAAGGCCGATCCGTCCTGGAGCTTATGAAAAAGGAAAACTATAGCTATAACCCCGCAGTGGGTGAGAACGGGGAGTTTGTGGAATTTAAAGCGGAAACGCGCATGAGCGGCATCGATCTGCAGGACGGACGCAAAGTCCGCAAAGGAGCGGTTGACGCCATCAAAAAATGGGTAACCGCGCAGGGCGGAAGCATCCCGTCTGACCTCGACGCGAACAGCGACCGGGTTGCTTCGGCGGGGGGAACGCCGCTGGCAATTGCCGTGGATAACCGCATTTACGGAATCATTTATTTAAAAGATACGGTAAAGCCGGGGATGCGCGAGCGCTTCGATCAAATGCGGCGGATGGGGATCAAAACGATCATGTGTACCGGGGATAACCCTTTGACCGCCGCAACGATTGCCCGCGAAGCGGGGGTTGACGATTTTATCGCCGAAAGCAAGCCGGAGGATAAAATCGCCGTCATCAAAAAGGAACAGGCCGAAGGCAAGCTGGTCGCCATGACCGGGGACGGAACGAACGATGCGCCGGCTTTGGCCCAGGCCGATGTAGGGATCGCCATGAACAGCGGTACGGTAGCGGCCAAGGAAGCGGCCAATATGGTTGACCTGGATTCCGATCCTTCCAAAATCATCGAAGTGGTAGCGATCGGCAAGCAACTGCTGATGACTCGCGGGGCGCTGACTACTTTCAGTATCGCAAACGATGTGGCCAAATATTTCGCGATTATTCCCGCGATGTTTATGATCGCCATCCCGCAGATGGATGTCATCAACATCATGAAGCTGGGCTCGCCGATGTCCGCGATTTTGTCGGCGCTTATTTTCAATGCGATTATCATTCCGCTGCTGATTCCGCTTGCAATGAAAGGGATTGCTTACAAGCCGGTCAGTTCGTCCCAGCTGCTTAGACAAAATTTGCTGGTTTATGGTTTGGGCGGGGTTATCGTCCCGTTTATAGGAATTAAGATTATCGACTTGATCGTTCACCTGTGGGTGTAAACCGAAGCGGAAAGGAATGAAGGGAATGCGGATTCTGACTTCTAGCATTCGAATAAGTCTAGTTTTTATGTTGCTATGCGGGCTCGTTTACAATTTGGCGGTGACCGGAATCGCTCAGGTCGTGATGCCAAAGCAAGCAAACGGCAGCCTCATTTATAATGAGAACCATGAAATCATCGGCTCGGAACTCATCGGACAGAACTTTACCGATCCGGGCTGGTTCCAGGGACGGGTATCCAGCATTGAGTATAAAGCGGAAGCGTCAGGGACTCCGAACTATGCTCCATCCAACCCGGATATGCTGGCCCGGGTTCAACAATCAATTAACGAGTGGAAGAAAAATAACCCAGACGTTCCGGTCAGCACGTTGCCGATCGATTTGATCACCAACTCGGGCTCAGGCCTTGATCCCGATATCAGCCCGGACGCAGCCAAAGCGCAAATTCCGCGCATCAGCGGTGTAACGGGGATTCCGGCGGATCAATTGGAAACGCTGGTCGAGGATCATACGAAAGGACGAGAAATTGGCTTCCTTGGCGAACCAACTGTCAACGTGCTGAAGCTGAATATCGATCTGCAAAAGCTAGCCGGTAAATAAGCATTGATAGACTCCCTGCTCTATAATAGTAGAGCGGGGAAGTTCTGTTTTTATCCGTTTATGCTTGATTGGGAGGATGGTTCTCGTGGAGAACTTTAAGCGCAAAACCCCGGAGGAAATTTTAGCTTCCATATATAAGCTCCATCGCGGCAGACTCAAAATTTACATCGGCGCGTTCAGCGGCTCCGGAAAAACCTATCACATGCTGATGGAAGGGCAGTCGCTCAAGGAAGAAGGAATCGATGTCGTCATCTGCGCCGTTTCGACGATGCAGCGTCCGGAGACGGTCGAGCAGATCGGCAATCTGGAGCGGATCCCGAGCATCCACTGGTTCAAGGACGGCATGGAGAAAAAAGACTTGAACCTGGAGGCTCTGGTTAGCCGCAATCCGGAAGTGGTGCTGGTTGACGGGCTGGCTCACCGAAACCGCGAGGGGGCGAAATTCCCGACGCGTCTGGAGGACATTCATTTTTTGCTCGGGCATGGCATAAGCGTGATTACCACGGTGAATGTCTATGAGCTTGAGGGCGTGAACGAGCTTGCTCAGGAGCTAACCGGGATCAAGGTAAGCGAAGCGATTCCGGCGAATACGCTGGAGCTGGCCGACGAAGTGCGGCTGATCGACGTGACGCCGGAGACTCTGCTCGAGCGTTTGTCCAAAGGGCGGCTGCACAGCTCCAATCAGGAGATGTTCAAGCGCGGGAATCTGGGCAAGCTGCGAGAGTTGGCCCTCCGCCTGGTTGCCGAAGGCGTGAATGAATCGCTGGAAAAACACCGTGAAGAACAGGGGCTTTTCGGTCCGTCCGGGGCCGGGGAACGTATTCTGGTGACGGTCCAGTACCATTGGAACGGCTCGATTTATGTTCGCCGCGGACAACAGGTAGCCAAACGGCTTGGCGGCGACCTTATGGTTGCTTCCTTTGTGAGCGAACACCGACCGTTGTCCAAGGAAGCCGCCGCTTTCAAGCGTTCTATCGTTAAGCTTGTCGAAAAGGTCGGGGGAACCTTCGTGGAGCTGCCGCTTCACTCCCGCAGAGCGCTTCCGTATCAGCTTGTCCATTACGCGACCAAACACAATGTCACCCGGATCGTAATGGGACATTCTCGCCAAAGTCTATGGCAGGAATTGTGGAAGGGTTCTGTCTTGGGTGTGCTGCTCAAAAAAATGAAAAATATCGATTTGCTGCTTGTCGCCGACCGTGCGGAGCAGGAGGGAGAACGGATTCTGCCGACGCGCAGGCAGGATGAAGAAGAAAACGACCCTTATCATCGGCTTAGCGCTTTGGAGATGAAAAAGGAAGTGGCCCGAATCAAACGCGGCAAGCTGAAGGTTTATATCGGCGCCGCTCCGGGCGTGGGCAAGACGTATACGATGCTGCGCGAAGGCAACGACCTGCTCAAAAGCGGTGTCGACGTTGTGATCGGCCTTCTGGAAACGCATGGCCGAAAAGAAACGCTCGCTCAGGTGTGTTCGCTCGAAACCATCCCCCGCCGTAAAATCCGTTATCAAAATACGGAGCTCGAAGAAATGGACGTCGATGCGATTTTACGGCGCAACCCGGAACTTGTGCTGGTGGATGAGCTGGCCCATACGAATATACCCGGGAGTGAAAATACCAAGAGGTATGAAGATGTGCTGAAGATTCTGGACGCCGGAATCTCCGTCATATCTACGATGAACGTGCAGCATCTGGAAAGCTTGAACGACTCCGTCGAGCAAATCACGGGCATCCGTGTGCGGGAGACGGTTCCCGACCGGGTGATGCGCCTCGCGGACGAAGTGCAGCTGATCGACGTAGCGCCCAAATCGTTGCAGCAGCGGATGCGGGAGGGTAAAATATACGCATCCAATAAAGTAGATCAGGCACTGAACCATTTTTTCAAAATGGGCAATCTGATCGCGCTTCGCGAGCTTGCCTTGCGGGAAATCGCCGATGACGTCGACGATCGGCTGGAAGCGTGGGACCGCCGCGAATCGCTTCGAGGACCATGGCGGCGGGAGGAGCTTATTTTCGTCGGAGTTTCGCTCAGTCCCAATGCCGAACGGCTTATCCGCAGAGGTTTTCGTATCGCCTTCCGCCTCAAAGCGAAATGGGTCGTGAGCTATGTCCATGCGGGCTCCGCGATCCCGGAAGCTTTGCAGCCGCGGCTCAAACAGCTGGAGACGCTGACGGTACGGCTTGGCGGAAAGTTTGAGGTTCAGCGAACGGGGCGCTATAACGAGATCGCCGATCTTCTGGTCGATCAAGCTAATAAATTTAAAGGAACCCAGATGATTATCGGACAATCCGAGCGAAGCTACTGGGAGAAATTGTGCCGAGGATCGGTGGCTAAAAAAATTCTCCGGCTTGCCCGGCACATGGACGTGCTCGTAGTGGCCGATTACGATCCCAATGTCAAACTTCCGGGGGAAATATAAGTAGGAGGCTTGTGGAGCTCTCCAACGCAACATCATTTTATTATTGGAGGGATGACATGGACGTTTTTGCGGAATATTTGGCGCAAATCGATAACCCGCAGCAGCGGACCCGAATGGAGGAGATTTTTGTTTGGGTCATGGAAAAATTTCCGCATCTAACCCCTAAAATCGCGTGGAACCAGCCTATGTTTACCGATCACGGCACATTTATTATCGGCTTTAGCTCAGCCAAGCACCATTTGGCGGTCGCCCCCGAAAAAACGGTAATCCATCGTTTTTCCAATGAAATTGTACAGTCCGGCTATGATCACACCCAGCAGCTCCTGCGTATCCGTTGGGACAGCCCGGTTGATTATTCATTACTTGAGACAATAATCGAGTTTAATATTGCGGATAAAGCGAATTGTTCAACGTTTTGGCGGAAGTGAGAAATCGGAAGGTCATTTTATAAGGCCAACGCTGTGCTCGGCTGTGGCCCAAAAAACTTAGTTGTAAGAACCATTTTGAATGGATTCTTAAGCTAAGTTTTTTTATTTTTATACTTTTTTTAGATTTCGTTTAGAAGGTTTTTAGACGCAGCGGTTAAGCTTGAATATAGAAAGCTCGCTATACTGGCTTTCGGCATGCCCGTTCTTAAGAATAGGGCAAAAATCTAAAAAGAAGGGAAGAAAAAGATGAACAAGAAGTGGTTAAAGCTGGGAACGGTATTCGGCATTGGCGCCGCCATGCTGCTGGCCAGCGGATTGTCCGCCATGGCGGGGACGTCGGCTTACGATACTTATGCGGACGCACTGCAAAAAACGTCGACGGTATCCAGCCTGGCGGACACGGGCAAGATTGTCGTCACGGACAACGGGAAAGTGATTCTAAGCGCCGATCTCAGCTCGAAAATGAACCGGGACAAGGATGCCATGAGCGCACAGGTAGCGCTTGCCGGAGGTACCGAACAGCATGCTGTTCAGGTGTTCAAGCAAGGGGACAAAATGATTTTCTCCGAAGATGCCTCCGAGGCGTACAAGGTGCTTGAGTTGGGCGAAGAACAGTTCCATCAAGGCACTCCCGATCCTAACGAGATTAAGCAAGTGAAGCAGATTTTCGAAGCGCTGCTCGGCAATTTGAAAGAGCTGGCGACCGTAGAAGATTTGCCTTCGGGCGGGGAACGCGCGTCGCTGCACTTGACCGGGAGCCAAATTCCCGCCATCGTGCAGGCCGTGGGTTCCATCGCGGCTTCCCACATGGCCGATCAGGATAAATGGAGCGGACATGAAGGTTTGACGGGAAATCCGCATCCGTTTGACATTGCACTGCCGAAGCTGACCGATAACGTAGCTGTAACCGACATTTCGGTGGCTGCCGACATCAACGCCGACCGTTACATCGAGCATCAAACCGGGAAAGTAACGATTAAGGGAACCGATGAAACCGGCCAAAGCCATGAGATCGTCATTTCCGGCGATCTGCAGTTGTCGGGCTATAATCAAACTACGCCGGATACCGTAGATTTGACCGGCAAAAAAGTTGAAACTATCGAGCGGGACGCTCACGCACCGGCTTGGCATCATTAATCGGTAAGTCAAACAGGCCGGGCATCCCTGCCCGGTCTGACTTCCTAAAAAGGAGATGAAGACAAGACCATGGAACCCGTATTGGAGGTCCAAGACATCACCAAGCTTTTTCGGAACGGCCGCGGTATTCGCGGAATCAGCTTTTCGGCGAACGCCGGAGACATCGTAGGCTTGTTCGGCCAAAACGGAGCCGGCAAAACGACGCTGCTCAAAACGATCACCGGTCTTATCCGCCCGGATCAGGGAGCGGTGAGGATGTTCGGCTTCAGCACCGAGAACCAGTTCGAGCTCGCGATGAGACGCGTCGGCTGCGTAATCGAAGCGGCCGATGCGTACGATTACATGACGGCCCGGGAAAATTTGCGCCAGGTGGCTCGCTTTTATCCGGACCTGCCGAAGACAAGGATTGACCAGGTGCTGGATCAGGTCGGTTTATTGCCGTATAAAAAGGAACGCGCCAAAAACTTCTCGCTTGGCATGAAGCAAAGGTTGGCGCTCGCCGCCGCGCTGCTTCCAGATCCCAAGCTGATTCTGCTTGATGAACCGACCAATGGACTCGATATCGAAGGGATGGTCGAAATCCGCGAGACAATGCAGCGGCTCGCGCGTGAGCAGAACATCGCTTTTCTGGTTTCCAGCCATATGCTGAGCCATCTGGAATCGATCGTGACCCGGGTCGGCATCATCCGTCAAGGCGAGCTCGTATGCTACGGGGAGAAGAAAGAAATGGTGTCGTCCGGGATCAGTCTGGAGAATTTTTATCTGGCCCAAATTCACCAAAAGAAAGGGGACGGCTCCCATGAACAGTTTGCTCGCGAACTGGCGTAACGAATTGGAGAAGCTCTGGGTCCGCAAACGGACGAAAGCTTTTTGGCTGCTGACCGCACTCGTTCCCGTCATCATTGCTTTGATGCTGCGGTTCCTGAATGCGTCCATCGGACTGACCACGAGTGTCGGGAATCAGGTTTCGATGCTGTCCCTCAGCGCTTTTACCGCAATTCTGCTGCCGCTATTTATGTTTATTACCGCAGTGGATCTTTTTACAGGGGAAGCCTCGGCCCGTACCTTGAAGCTGGTTTTGGTCCGCCCGATTACGCGTTCCAAAGTTTTCGCCTCTAAAGTATTGGCGCTCGCCACGGCGCTCGCCGTTTTGCTTGCGACGGCTTGGCTGATCTCGGGCATTTGCGGCATGTTTCTGTACAGCGCCGATCCGCTCCGCGAATGGGGAGAAAATACGGCCGTTTACGCAGCCGCCTTTGTCCCAATGCTGGCGATTGCGCTGGTCGCCGTATGGATAACGCAGTATTTTTCGGGCAGTATTATCGCGCTGGGGTGCATCGTTTTGGTTTACGTGATTTGCAAGCTGGTACCGTTCGTTTATCCTCCGTTTGCTATCTGGTCCGTGTTTTCCTATACCGATTGGCATACGCTATGGGCGGGTGGCGGAGCATCGGCGGGGAAACTGTTTCAGACGTTTGTCATTCTGCTTGCTTATAGTATGATGGCATATGTAGGCAGCCTGGCCAGTTTCGAGCGGAAATCGTTCTAACGGTCTTTACAAACGGGAAGGAGTACGTGAGATTATGTCGATTCGAATGAGGCTGATCGTTTCTTATATTGCCATGGTGCTCGTGCCGCTCGTCTTGCTGTGCGTGATCGGCATTATTTTGACGCACCTGTTTTTCGGCGGAACGCCGGCCGAGGGACAGGAAGGGCGCCGGATTCATGGCATGCGGATTTCCGCGTTCTGGGAATCGATCGATCAACGGGAGCACATCATCAACGGGGTCAAATTCGTTGCTGAACGCGCTCCGCAGCTTCTGAGTGACAATGATTTTCTCGCGCAAACCGATCGCGACCTCGGTGAGCATGAGTCCGGCATGATGCTGGTCAAAGACGGCCGGGTCGTTTACGCCTCTTCCGTAGTGAGCCGCGAAGGTCTTGAAGAAAAGCTGAAGCAGGTCGAAAAAGAGACGGATCACAAAATCGTAGTTCATAGCGGTGGCGGCGATAAGGGCCGCTATAACGCGGAGCGGTTCGACTTTTCTTTTCCCGATCAAAGTCAAGGATCATTATTCTTCCTGTATGATATGGATCCGATTTTCAATAAAATGATTCAGTTTATCCCGCTTTTGTTCTTGTCGGTCCTGCTCGCCGTGGGCTTGACCAACGGGCTGCTGACGTTTTTCGTCTCCCGCAGCATGATTCGTCCGCTCTATACCCTGAAGCATGCGGCCGAACAAATCAAGGAAGGCGAGCTGAATCATCCGCTGGACCTGCAGCGCAAGGACGAATTCGGCAAAGTGGGCGAAGCTTTTGAAGAAATGAGAAAACGTCTGAAGTCTTCGATTCAACTGCAGCTTCAATATGAGGAGAATCGCAAGGAATTGATTTCGAACATTTCCCATGACCTCAAAACGCCGATTACCGGCATTCGGGCTTGCGTGGAAGGGCTGCGCGACGGCATTGCGGATACGGAGGAGAAGCGGAATAAATACATCAGCATGATCGACCAGAAAACGGCGGATATGGACCGGATGATCGAGGAGTTGTTCCTGTTCTCCAAGCTGGATTTGAGACGGCTGCCGTTTCAGTTTGAAAAAGTGGATATTTGCGGCTATTTGCGCGACTGTGTAGCGGAGCTGCAGGCGGATCCCCGGTTTAAGGGCGTTGTCATGTCATTCGAGACTGATGTGACGGGGCCGTTATACGTTACGGCGGATCGCGAGAAGCTGAAGCGGGTCATGATGAACATTGCCGAGAACAGCTTGAAATATATGAATAAACCGGAGAAAAGATTGCAAATCGAACTGGAAATGGGCAGCAGGAATGTGCGCGTCAGTGTGAAGGACAACGGCTCCGGAATCGACCCGGAGGCGATTAGCCGCGTGTTTGAACGGTTTTACCGGGCGGAACCGTCGCGGAACCCGCTGACCGGAGGCAGCGGCTTGGGTCTTGCCATCGTCAAGCATATTGTCGAAGAGCACGGCGGAACCGCTCAGGCGGAAAGCGCGATCGGGGAAGGAACGACCATTTCGTTTATCCTTCCATGGCAAAGGCCGAAACAATCGGAGGGTGGTGAAGAGGCGTGAAACGCATTTTGATTATCGAGGATGATCCGGTGATCGCAGAGGTGGAAAGAGATTATCTCGTTGCGGGCGGTTATGGGGCGGATATCGAAAGCAGCGGCGATGCCGGGCTGCAGCTTGCGCTCTCCGAGGACTTTGATCTGATCATTTTGGATTTGATGCTGCCGAAGGTGGACGGGTTCGAAATCTGCAAGCGGGTGCGCGAGGTCAAGGATATCCCGATCCTGATGGTCTCCGCCAAAAAAGAGGACATTGATAAAATCCGCGGTCTGGGACTTGGCGCGGACGATTATATCATCAAGCCGTTCAGTCTCGGCGAGCTGATGGCGCGGGTCAGAGCGCATTTATCCCGTTACGACCGGCTGACCCACCGCACCCAGCAGCCTCGCGATGAGCTGAGCATCCGCGGCATCCATATCGACAAGCTGTCGCGGAAGGTGAGCGTAAACGGGGAGGAGCTGAATCTGACCTCCAAGGAATTTGATTTGCTGCTTTTTTTGGCGCTGCATCCCAACCGGGTGTTCGCGAAGGAAGATTTATACGAAAAAATTTGGGGTATGGATTCGCTGGGGGATTTGGCATCCGTTACCGTTTATATCAGCAAATTAAGGGAGAAAATCGAGCGCGATCCCTCGAAGCCTCAATATATCGAGACCATTTGGGGCGTAGGGTACCGTTTTAATTTATAAGTTTCGGGGCTGGTGCTTTTATAGAAGTTACTATATAATTTTTAGCGGACTAAAAACTATAAAGGCGAGGTACAACATGGCAGCCATAGAAGTACGAGATTTGCGCAAAACGTTTAAAGTGCAGAAAAACCGGGAAGGCCTGAAAGGCGCTTTTCTCGATTTGTTTAAACGGGAATACAATGAAGTGGCCGCCGTGAAAGATATTTCGTTCAGCATTCCGCAGGGGGAAATCTGCGGATATATCGGCGAGAACGGGGCCGGGAAGTCCACGACGATCAAAATGCTGACGGGCATTCTTGTTCCGACCTCGGGGCATTTGTCCGTCGGCGGTTTTGTCCCTTATGCCGAGCGCGAGAAATTCGTGCAGCACATCGGCGTGGTCTTCGGTCAGCGCAGCCAGCTGTGGTGGGACATCGGCGTGATCGAGTCGTTCCAACTGCTGCGCAAGGTGTATAAAGTGTCGGAGCAGGATTACAAGCGTCGCCTGGACGAGCTGGTGGAGCGGCTGCAGCTGCAGGACCTGCTTAACCGTCCGGTACGCAAGCTGAGTCTGGGACAGCGGATGCGCTGCGAGCTTGTGGCCGCGCTGCTGCATAATCCTTCGATCGTTTTCCTCGACGAACCGACGATTGGCCTTGACATCGTGGTGAAATCGGAAATCCGTGAATTTCTGAAGGACATGAACCGCGAGTACGGGACGACAATCCTGCTGACGACCCATGATTTGCAGGATATCGAAGCGTTGTGCTCCCGGGTGATCATGCTGGATGACGGTCAGATCATCTATGACGGCGGGCTCGAAGAGCTCAAAAACCGTTGGGGCACGGGCCGGGAGGTGCTGTTCCAGTTCGGCACGGCCACAAAGCTTCCGCTGCTTCAGTCCTGGACGGGCGATCTGCCTGTGATCTGGACGGCGGAGAACGACCTCAACGCCAAGGTGTGGATTCCGCTGGAAATCGGCGTTTCCGACGTATTGAGCCAAGTCGTGGGAAAAGCGGATATTACGGATATCAAAATCGTCGAGACGAACACGGACGAAATCGTACGCAGCATCTACCAGTCCGGCTCGGCCGACAACAAGGCCGCAGAAGAGGAAGGCGCGGACAGCGGGGAAGCGGTGATCCATGTCTAGCAGGGCAGGGGCTTACCTTGATTTCATTCGCATCCGATTCCTGACCATGCTTGCGTATCGGGTGAACTATTACTCGGGGATTTTAATCTATACGTTGAATATCGGCGTGTATTATTTTACATGGAGGGCGATTTACGGCGGCAGCGGCGAGCTTGGCGGATTTACGGCTTCGCAGATGACGACTTATCTGGCCGTCTCTTGGATGGCCCGGGCGTTTTACTTCAACAACTTGGACCGTGAAATCTCCACGGATATCCGCGACGGCAGCATTGCCATCCAGTTTATCCGTCCGTACAATTATTTGTTCGTCAAAATGATGCAGGGCTTCGGCGAGGGCTTATTCCGCTTCATGCTGTTCATGATCCCGGGCATGGCGATCGCGCTGCTGCTGTTTCCCGTCAAGCTCCCGACTTCGGTGACGGCATGGTCGGGTTTTCTCGTGATGCTGTTCTTCAGCTTTCTGATTAACTCGCAGCTTAACATTATTACCGGTCTCATGGCCTTTTTCGTGGAAAACAACGAAGGCTTCATGCGGATGAAAAGGGTCGTCGTCGATCTTTTCTCCGGCCTGATCATTCCGATCAGTTTGTTTCCTTCCTGGCTTGCCGGAATCATGACTTTCCTGCCGTTTCAGGCGATTACGTATCTTCCGGGCTCCGTGTTTACGGGCCGGATTCAAGGCGTAGGCATCTGGAACGTGCTGGGCATTCAAGTCGTCTGGTTCGTGATACTGCTCGTGCCGATGATTTGGCTGTACCGGGCGTCCCGGCAGAGACTGTTCGTACAGGGAGGTTGAGAAGGCGTGTATTATTTGGGCCTAATCGGCGAATATTTGAAAAATTACGTGAAAACGCGGCTCACTTACCGCGCCGATTTTTGGGTGGAGGTGATCTCCGACCTGCTGTTTCAGGCGACGAATCTGATTTTCATCTTCGTCATCTTTATGCATACCGACAGTCTGGGCGGATGGAGCGAAAACGAAGTCGTGTTTGTTTATGGTTTTTTTATGGTGCCGTTTGGCGTATTCAGCTGTTTCATTAACTTATGGGGTTTTAGCGAACGGTATATCACCAAGGGTGAAATGGACCGGATCATGACCCGGCCGGCGTACAACTTGTTTCAAATTTTTCTGGAAAACGTTGATCCGCCGTCATTGGTCGGTTCGTTTATCGGGGCAATCATTATGGCGATCAGCGGCTCGCAGCTGGATTTGGTCTGGGAATGGTGGACCATCCCCGCTTTGATCCTGCTGACCATCAGCGCAGTTGCGATTTATACCGGCATTTACACGACGCTGACCTCGATATCGTTTTATTCGGACGCGCCGACCGGCATTCTGCCGCTGATGTACAACATCCAGGGCTACGGCCGATACCCGGTGACGATTTATAACCGCGCGATTCAGGTGCTTTTAACGTGGATCGTACCATTTGCGTTTGTCGGCATTTACCCGGCGGCCTTGTTTTTGCAAAGGGACGAGTTCAAGACAATGGCTCTGCTGACTCCGCTTATGGGGGCGATCTTCTTGGCCATCGGCCTCACGGCCTGGAATTACGGGGTCAAGCGTTATCGGGGAGCGGGCTCGTAGAAAGGGCCTTGAAAAGCTCGGCGGTACTGCGGAACCGTAAGCAGCAGGGACTAGTAAGTTTGGGGGACAGCGGAACCGTAGGCAGGAACTAGTAAGTTTGGCGTGACTGTTGAACCGTAGGCAGAAACTTGAAATGTTTTGGCGGGACAGCGGACCGAATGGCGGCACATGAACCGGAAAAGACAGCACGTGGCTGAGTAGATGGAACGCTGGAGTTGAATTTCGTTTTTCTACTGATGTGGCGAATTTATCCATCTATTCTATATGCCCCTTGCAATGCCGTTTGGCCCCTTAATTCCGGAGTCCCGCCCTACAAGATTCTGCTGTCGCAGGTTTGGAGGCCAGTCTAGGAAATGTTGTATTTCATACAACAATTGGGGGATGAATCGAGTGAAACAGCCGAAATGTTGTATTTTATGCAGCATTTTTGGCCCTTTTGCCCATTTCTCAACCGATTTACAGGGAAATGTTGCAGCTTTTACAACATTTACTTGCACTAGCCATCCAGCCCACTCAAAATGTTGCACATTATGCAACAATTCATACGGTGGACTTCAGTTTAATTATGGGGACAAGCCCATACTGCTGAATTAACCGCATAATTTTCCGTTATTTTATGGCGGAACGCAAAAAAAGCCGATCTCCCGTTGCCGGGGATCGGCTTTCTTGCTAACGGCAATCCCTGATTAGAGGACGGCTTATTGATGGGCAGCGACTCGGTTTTATTGCTTCGGTCTGGCAAACCGCCCGAGAATTTCTGTGGACTGAACCACGTTCATAAAGGCGTGGGGATCCGTCTGGGCGACGGTTTTGCGAACGGCTGCAAGCTCGTAACGGGTGGTTACGGTCATCAGCGTATAATTCTCTTCTTCGCTGTACCCGCCTTCGGAGTGGAGGCAGGTAATGCCGTGGTGAAGCTTGCGCATCTGGCAGAGCATCTGGTCTTTTTTCTTCGTAATGATGAAGCAGGTAACTTTGATATGACCGACATGGATCATATCGACGACTTTGCCTTTGACGAACGTGGACAGCATAGAGTATAGCGCCAGATCCCAGCTTTTGAAAAAGCCGAGCGAGAGGATGACCACGCCGTTCAAAACAAACAATATATTGCCGATCGGCACGTCGTGCCGGCGAGTGACGATCGATCCAAGGATGTCGAAGCCGCCGGTGGAGCCGCCCACCCGAAGCGAGAAGCCGATTCCCGCCGCGGAGATAATCCCGCCGAATACGGCGGCCAGAATCGGATCTTTGGTAACCTGAATGGGGGGAATAATAGCCATAAACCAGGTGGTGCTGACAACGGAAATGCAACTGAGAATTATGTATCGTCTTCCTACGGCTTTCCAGCCCCAAATAATCAGAGGAACGTTCAATAGAAAATAAAAGATGGAAATATTCCAGCCCGTCAGATAGCCAACGATCGATGCTACGCCGGTTACGCCGCCTGATAATAGCTGGTGGGGAACCAGGAACAAATTAAGTCCGATCGCGAGCAGCAATGCCGATACGAGAATCACGCCAACCTCCTGTGCGGGCTTCAGCGTAGCCTTAATCGGTTTGCTAATCATGGGCGAATACTTGTCCAAATTCATGTCAGAGCCTTCTTTTCTAAAATGGTGTGTTATAAAACATTATTATCGGCTTAAATTATCTTTTCTATCAGTATACCAAACTATGATTAATATCACGATATGCGGGGTAAACTTTAATTTGCTCGCACTCATTAAATGTGCTATAATTTGCACATTAAAACATCCCCCAAAAGGAGGCCGCTTTCGCGGACGGTTATGGCACAAGTAAAACGTTTTGGATTCGGCCTGCAGGCTTTGTTGGTACTCGCAAAACACACGGAGCAATGCTCCAGCGGAGAGATTGCCGAATATCTTCAATGCGAACCGACCGCGCTGCGCAAAATTTTGTCCCAGCTCTCCGAAGCGGGCCTGGTGGACGCGAAGCAGGGAAGAACCGGAGGATATCGGCTTGCCAAACGGCCGGAAGACATCCGATTGTCCGAGGTGTACCGGTCTGTATTTGAGGAAGAACCTTTGTGGGGACGATTGCTGGACTATTCCGGGAACGGTCTGTTTGGGAAAAAATCGCTTGCGGCGTTTGACGGCATCATGACGGATATTAATAGACAAGTGGACAAAACGTTGGACAGCTATACGATTGCCGATCTGTTGGAATGAGCTTTTTTTACGTTAAACTGTGCAAAAATTTGCACAAAAATAGAACTGCAGAAAGGATGTTCACTTATGAAGCTGAAATGGTTTGGACAATCCGCTTTTCATTTGATTTCGCAGGAGGGCGTTTCGATTTTGATCGATCCTTACGATCATTTTCTCGGGTACAGAATGCCCCGCGTGGAGGCGGACATCGTAGCGGTGACTCACGATCACAAGGATCATAATCAGATTCAGGTCGCTACGGGAAATTATTTGCTCGCGAACGAGCCAAAGGAGTATCTTAAAGACGGCGTTGCCATTAAAGGCGCAAAGACCTTTCACGACAACCAAAACGGCGCGAAAAGGGGCGACAACATCGTATTTGTTTTCGAAATTGACGGGTTAACCGTTTGCCACTGCGGCGATTTGGGGCATTTGCTGAAGGAAGAGCAGCTTCGTGAAATCGGACATGTGGATATTCTCCTGGTTCCCGTTGGCGGCACCCGACTCCTTCCCGTGCTGGACGGTGAGCGGGCGGCTCGGGTCATGCGGCAGTTGAAGCCGGCGATTACGATTCCGATGCATTATCGGACGAAAGCGCTGGGATTGGCGCGCCCGTTGTTCGGGAAGCTGGGGACGTTTCTCGCGGCTGCGGATCAGGGGAGCACGACCATCAAAGAATTGGATGTGACCAAAGAAAAACTGGCCGAAATAAACGGGATTGTGGTTATGCAGTATGAATAAAGGAAACAAAAGCGGGTCCTACGCAGCCCGGGTAGCCTTGACCTTTGTGACGGCTGTGATCGGAGGGGCGGTATTCGAACTGCTGCATTTGCCGATTCCATGGCTGCTTGGCCCTATGATCGCGAACCTGATCGGCTCTAATATTTGGAAGGAAAGCTACGCTTGGCCTCCGCAGGCGAGAAATGCCGGGATGATCATTGTGGGATATACGATTGGACTGTCCATGACGGGTACCGCTCTTCGGTCGATGTCTCATCAGCTTCCCTTTATGCTGCTGATGACGACGCTGCTGATGCTGCTTTGCGCCGGAATTGCGTATGCCGTAGCCAAGCTGTCGAAGACTAATTATAAGACCGTATTAATGGGGAGTATTCCCGGAGGCTTGACCCAAATGCTGACCTTGGCGGAAGAAACGAAAGGGGTCAACCTGACCGTCGTCACGGTCATTCAGGTTGTCCGGCTCATGATCATTATCATCAGCGTGCCGCTGCTTGTGTTTAGCCCGATCCTTGGCCAACAGCATGACGCGGCTGCGGCTGCGCTTGCCGCGGTCCGCTCTCCCGGATGGGACGGACTTTTTCACAATCTGCTTATTTTCGCGGCCGTATCCATCGTTTGCGCCTGGGGAGGAAACCGGATCAAATTTCCGACCGCTTATTTGCTTGGCCCCGCGATCGGCACCGCCATTCTGATGGCCTGCGGTCTTCATGGCCCGGCGCTGCCGAGCCTGTTCACGAATGCCGCCCAGTTCCTGATCGGCTCCTATGTGGGGCTGCTTCTCAAACCGGGAAGCCTGCCGAATAAATGGCGCACGATTTCGCTCGCGATTGCCAGCGCGGTTGTGCTCGTCATCGGTGCGCTTGGCCTAGGCGCGCTGCTGACTCTCTTCCAGCCGGTTTCACGATCGACGGCCTTGCTGAGCCTGGCTCCGGGAGGCATGGACCAAATGGGCATCATCGCGCATGAAATCAACGCCGATTTGGCTATGGTGGCAGGTTACCAGCTGTTTCGCACCTTTTTTATCTTTTTCCTGATCCCGCCGCTGCTGCGGCTGCTTTTTAGAATGGGAGATAAACAAAAAAAGCGGCAGACTGAAGCTTAGTCCGCCGCTTTTTTTGCTTATTCCATGAATTTCACGCCGGTCAATTCTTCGCTGAGCTGCCATAAGCGTTCGGCGAAGTCCTGGTCGATCGCCCACGGAAGCACTCCCGTCAGCACCTGGGCGACGCCATCCAATGAGAAGGCGGGCTCGGCTTCCGCAATATCCGCATCCTGGCAATAAACGCCGCCTTTTCCGGATAACTGGGTATTCGCCGCGCACCAAACGCTTGTCGCCGCTCCTTGCTCTACGGTTTTGTATCCGGCGGGAGTGGCGGCAATACGTTGCCCCTGTTCGTCGAAAGCGCCCATGGCCTGCAGCTCGTCATCCGACATAAAACGGGCCAAATCGGTCAGAATTCTCCCCGGATGAACGGAGAAAGCACGAACTCCGCTGGCATAACCGCGCTTATCGAGGCCGACCGCAAACAGCGCGTTAGCGGATTTGGCCTGCCCGTAAGCCTTCCACTTGTCATATTCCTTGCGTTCGAAGTTGGGATCGTCAAAATCGACGCCTCCAAAGCGAATTCCGGCGGAGGAGAGAGAAACGACTCTGGCGTCTCCGGATTGTTTTAATGACGGCCACAGCCGTACCGTCAATTGAAAATGGCCCAGATGGTTGGTGGCGAATTGGGATTCGTAGCCGCGCGCGTCCCGCGTTAACGGGGCGGCCATAATGCCGGCATTATTGACGAGGATGTCCAGCGAACGGCCGGAATCCAAAAAACGCTGTGCAAAGGCATCGATTGACGCGGGGTCGATCAGGTCGAGCGCTTCCAGTTCGACCCGCGGGATGCCGGCAAGCGCGGCCCGGGCCTTCTCCGGAGTACGCGCGGGTACGATTACCGCCGCGCCGGCTTCCGCCAGCACACGGGTTGTCTCCAAGCCGATGCCGGAATACCCGCCGGTCACGATTGCGGTTTTTCCGCTCAGATCGCGTCCGCCAAGGGCCTCCTGCGCGGTTGTTTGCGGGCCGAAGCCCGAAGGGATCGGATTTTGGGGTGTTATTTGATAATCATGGTTTGTGTTCAATGTTTCATCTCCTCCGTAATTTTCAGGGTAATTTCGTTTCAAATGCATCCTAACACCTGGAGTTTGCTCCATGTCAATAGCTCGAATAATAGAAAACTCAAAGTTTTATTATGATCTCACAAACCGGCTGCTATCATTATGCGAATGGAATATCTCCTCTTCGGGGAACTTAGAAACAGGCCATGATGAAAGGAGTGGGCGGCATGTCCAGAAAAAGATCGCGGAGTTCGGCTTCCCCGGGAGGGTCGGATCTGAGCGGCTTCAAAGCGAAGGTGATGCAAAACGAAGGTTATAAAGTGGATCCGAGGCATCCGGACGACGTCAAATACGAGGTGGCGAAGTCGCTGGGGGTTCCGCTGAAACCCGGAGACAACGGGGAGCTGAAATCGGAGGATGCCGGAAAAATCGGCGGCGCTATCGGCGGTTCGATGGTCCGCGAGATGATCCGGCTTACCAAGCAGCGCCTTACGGAACGGCAGTAATCATTACTGCCGTTCTCTTTTTTGGCGGATAAGGTATAATGATTGTTGGCTGGGGGAGATACATATTTTCGAGTTTTTTTATAATAAATCGTGCATCGCTCTTATATAAACTTTCATTTTGAATCGGTACTATAGGAGATGCAAACAGATATTTACGATTCAGAAGGAGGTTTACACAATGTTTGGTTGGAAGCGTTTACTAAAGGTAGCAGTAACAGCTTCACTGGTAGGTTCGTTGGCCGCGTGCGGCGGCGGGGGAGGAAATTCGGCGGATAATGCTCAGGCCGGAAACTCCGGCAACACCGGAAAAACCGAAAACGCGGCGGCAAATACCGGCAGCAACGAACCAGTTAAGCTTCGCATTATGTGGTGGGGGTCGCAGGATCGTCATGAGGCTACACTGGCTGCGCTGGACTTGTACACAAAAAATCATCCTAACGTAACTTTTGAACCGGAATATTCCGGGATGGACGGTTATCTGGACAAGTTGTCCACGCAAGCCGCGGCTAAAAATGCGCCGGACATCGTTCAGCTTGATCCAGGCTGGGCGCCGGACTGGGCAAGCCGGAGTCAATTGGCTCCATTAACGGATGTGGACGTATCCAAAATCGATCCGAAGCTGCTGGCAGGCGGGCAGTTTGAAGCAACCCAATACGCGGTACCGCTTGGTTCGGTTGCTTTCGGTATGATTTATGATAAGGCGGCCATGGATAAACTCGGCATTCAAAATCCTGCCAACGGCTGGACATGGGACGATTTCTTCGCTTTGGCCGAAGCGTCCAAAGCCAAATTGCCGAAAGGCCAATATTTCACGAAAGATTACGCGGCCAACTACTTCATGTACTCGGCTTATCAATACGCTAAAGGCAAAGGCATGGTTATTACGGAAGACGGTCATTTCAATATCGACCGCGACACCTTCCTTGACTGGACGAACCATTTTGACAAGCTCCGCAAGGATGGTCTAGTGCCTCCGGCAGACGTGAACTCTTCCGATAAAGAGTTCGATCCGCAAATGGACTTGATGGTAGCCGGCAAAATCCTGTTCCGCTACAGCTTCTCGAATAACTACGGTTCCTGGGACAGCATGAAGAAAGGCGCTTACGCGCTTGTCACCATGCCTCGTGCGGATCAAGCAGGCGGCTGGCTCAAGCCTTCCATGTACCTGTCGGTTTCCGAGAACTCCAAGTATCAAAAAGAAGCTACCGAGTTCGTCAACTGGTTCGTTAACGATCCGGAGGCCGCTAAAATTTTGGGTACCTCGCGCGGTATCCCGGCCAACAGCGACAGCGCGAAGCTTCTGGAATCCAGCATGAGCGACACTGATAAAATCGGTTTGGAAATGTACAATGCTTCCGCTCCGGATGCACAAACCTGGACGGCAGGCGCAGGCGGCTGGACCAACTTTATCGATAAGGACTTCCCTTATGTTCACGACCAGCTCAGCTTCGGCAAAATCACGCCGGAACAAGCCTTCGATCAATTGAAGGATGCTTCCACAGCTTACGAAAACTAATCTTGAAATAGGAAAAAGCCCGGAACAACGTCCTTGTTCCGGGTATTATATTATCCGCTTCAGGGATAGAAGGGATAGAAACCATGCCGATTCGAATCAAGGATGTCATTCGTGAACTCATCAAGCCGGTGGGTTCGCTTGAAACGACGGTGGATGTGCTTGAATTCGGAGACCCGTCCGCGGAAGTCAAAGGAATTGCCACGGCGTTTGTGGCCACGCATGACGTGATTCGTCAGGCCGCCGAGCTGGGGGCGAATTTGCTGATCAGCCACGAGGGAATCTTTTTCAGCCATCATCCTAACGAAGAAGCTATTCAAAACGATCCCGTCGCCCAAGAGAAACGGAAATGGATCGAAGAGACGGGACTGGCGATTTTCAGGTTCCATGATTATTGGCATCGATACCGGCCCGACGGCATCATGGTTGGACTTATCGAGCAGCTTGGCTGGCAAATGTACATTGCGGAGTATCATCCGGCATCAGCCATCGCAAGCATCCCGGCGGCAAGCGTCCGTGAAATTGCGGAACATCTAAAAAGCAAGCTCGGGATACCTTATGTCCGTGTCGTTGGCGATCCGTCCATGGCGTGTACGCGAATCGGCCTGCTCGCAGGCTACCGAGGCGGCGGCTCCATGGCGATTCCGCTTTTTGACCGGGAAAACTTGGATTTGATTATATTGGGAGAAGGACCGGAGTGGGAGACTCCAGAATATGTAAGAGATGCCGTCAATCAGGGCAAACGCAAGGCCATAATTGCACTCGGTCACGCACAAAGCGAGGAGCCTGGCATGAACTATTTGGCCAGTGTACTGAAAGCCCGCTATCCTGGCCTTCCCGTTCATTTTATTGCTGAAAAGCCTCTTTTCCAAATTATTTGACAGGAGAGTCATTGATGAGTCATACACCATTATTCGCAAAAAATACGGGTTATCAAGCCTGGCTCGGGTACAACCGTTTGGCCTCCGGCAAACGGCTTGAACCGCACGCCGATTATCGCCGCATTGTCGTTACGGAGAAGAACGAAGTCATCGATTCCGCCGTGACCGAGCTTGTCAGCGGTCTGGAGGGCATGCTGGGGCAAAAAGCCGAAGCTGCCCCGACGTGGGACGGGCTTTGCGGCATCGTCCTCGGGACCTTTGGCGGCAATCCGCAACTGCAGGAATTCATTGATGCGGGAACCGCCTCCACAATCGGACCGGAGGGATATGCCATCCAAAGCGACCCGTCCACCGGCCGCATCGCCGTCGGCGCGGCATCTTCCGCCGGCGTGCTGTACGGCGTTTTCCACCTGCTGCGGCTGATCGGCACAGGGAGTCCCGTCAGCGGCTTGCACATTGTAGAAAACCCCGTCAATCAGCTGCGCATGATCAATCAATGGGACAACATCGACGGGAGCATCGAACGCGGATACGCGGGTAAGTCGATTTTCTATAATGATGATCGGATTACGACCGATATGACGCGAATCCGGGATTACGCGAGACTGCTCGCTTCGTCGGGAATCAATGCCATTTCCATCAATAACGTCAACGTGCATCAATGGGAAACGATGTTCATTACGGAGCGGTATTTGCCGGATGTGGCAAGAATCGCCGATGTATTCCGGGCTTACGGAATCAAGCTGTTCCTCAGCGTGAACTTTGCGAGCCCGATCGAAATCGGAGGCATGAATACGGCCGATCCATTGGAGCCTGCGGTACGCGAATGGTGGCAGGCCCGCGCAGCGGATATTCACCAAGCGATCCCGGACTTTGGCGGCTTCCTTGTGAAAGCCGACTCCGAAAATCGTCCGGGGCCGTTCACTTACGGCCGCGATCATGCGGACGGCGCCAATATGCTGGCCGAAGCGTTGAAGCCCTACGGCGGCATCGTTATCTGGCGCTGCTTCGTGTACAACTGCAAGCAGGACTGGCGCGACAGGAAAACGGATCGGGCCCGCGCGGCCTACGATCATTTCAAGCCGCTGGACGGCCGGTTCATGGACAATGTCGTGCTGCAAGTGAAAAACGGTCCGATCGACTTCCAGGTTCGCGAGCCGGTCTCGCCGCTGATCGGCGCCATGCCGTCGACCAATCAAATGATCGAGTTCCAGGTTACGCAGGAATATACCGGCCAGCAGCGCCATGTATGTTATCTGGTGCCGCAGTGGAAAGAAACGCTTGAATTCGAAACCTATCTCAAGGGCGCAGGCACACCGGTTAAACGGATCGTCGACGGTTCGGCGCACGGCAACCGGTACAGCGGGTTTGCCGCCGTATCCAATATCGGGGACAATGCGAACTGGACGGGACATCTTTTGGCTGGGGTCAATCTTTACGGCTACGGCCGGCTTGCTTGGAATCCGGAGCAGACCGCCGAAGAGATCGCCGAGCAGTGGATTCGCTTAACCTTTGGCGGCAGCGAACAGCTGGTTTCGGTGGTCAAGCGAATTCTGCTCGACTCCTGGAGCGTGTACGAATCCTATACCGCCCCGCTTGGCGTTGGTTTCATGGTCAATCCCGACCATCATTACGGACCCAACGTGGACGGCTACGAATATTCGATGTGGGGGACATATCATTTTGCCGATTGCCACGGTATCGGCGTAGACCGTACCCAAGCGACGGGAACCGGTTATGCCGGGCAGTATGCGGGAGCTAACGTCAATTTATACGACTCTTTGGCAGCCTGTCCCGACGAGCTTTTACTGTTTTTCCACCATGTTCCTTATACGCATGTCCTTCATTCCGGCAAAACGGTCATTCAGCATATTTACGACACCCATTTTGAAGGCGTAGAACGGGCGAAAGGGCTGCAGGCGGCATGGAATACGCTGGACGGAAGCATGGATCCGGGGCTGCACAAGCAAGTGGCGGAACGCCTGGCTGAGCAAGCGGAGCATTCCAAAGAATGGCGCGACCGCATCAACACGTATTTTTACCGGAAGAGCGGGATTCCGGACCAGCAAGGCAGACGGATTTACTAATATATAAGTTGAACAACAGAAAGTGAACCGGCAAGAGTGTGAGATGATCTGGAAGAAGCTAAAAGCTTTCTGAATGAAAGCTGCATCGGAAGTATAGGCTTCGTTCGCCTTTGTGATCGGAAGAACATTTCACACGGCTGCCACTGCACGCTCGATCATTAGTTCAACTTATATAGAGGTGCGCACTTATAAATATTCAAGCGGAGAGGAGCGGCGGCAAGCCGCTCTTTTTTCGTGATATTTTAAAAGAAATCGAGGATTACCCTCATTTAACCGCCTCTGGGACACATCTATACTTAAGCTATTAGACAAACTACAGAGGTGATCGCATATGAATCGTTCTACACCCGTAGCCGTCAGTCAGGAGAGGATCGCGAAAAAGAAGCGTTCTTCTTTGAAAAGATGGAATGATCCCGTCGCCGGCTACTTGTTTATTTCGCCTTGGCTGATCGGATTTATCGGACTCACGGCGTATCCGTTATTATTATCGCTGTACTATTCGTTTACGAATTACACGCTGCTTAGACCCATCGAATGGGTAGGCGCCAAGAACTACGTCAACATCTTTACCTCGGATCCGAAATTCGAGCAATCCTTACGCGTGACGTTCCAATATGTTATCGCCTCGGTTCCATTAAAATTGATCGCGGCGCTGCTCGTCGCCGTGCTGCTGAATAAAGCGGTTCGCGGGATTGGCCTCTACCGCACGGCGATTTACTTTCCATCGCTGATCGGCGGCAGCATCGCCGTGTCTATGCTGTGGCGGAACATTTTCGGCGTAGACGGCATCTTCAACAAAATTATCGGCGTCTTCGGCTTTGAAGGCAAAGGCTGGATCACAAGTCCGGATACCGCGATGGGAACGCTCGTCCTGCTCACGGTTTGGCAATTCGGTTCCTCGATGGTTATTTTCCTGGCGGGACTCAAGCAAATTCCAAACGATTTGTACGAGGCTTCTTCCGTCGACGGGGCCAATAAATTCGTGCAGTTTTTCCGGATTACGCTCCCGATGCTGTCGCCGATTTTTTACTTCAATCTAATCATGGGCGTTATCAACGCGTTCCAAATGTTTACCTCGGCCTTTATCGTTACCAACGGCGGACCGATGAACTCCACTTACGTGTACGCCCTGTATCTGTACGAACGAGCGTTTAGTCGGTATCAATTGGGTTATTCCTCGGCGCTCGCCTGGATCATGCTGGTTATCATCGTTGCCGCCACATTGATCATCGCCGGAACATCGAAATACTGGGTGTTCTATGAAACCGAAGCGGAAGGGAGCAAGAAACGCAAATGACGACTAAAACGAAATCCTACATCCGGCATATTTGCATGATTCTTTTCAGCTTCCTGATGGTATACCCCGTGCTTTGGTGGATTGGCGCATCGCTGAAATCCAATACCGAGCTGGGCTCGCCGAATATTTTTCCGAAGGTCCCGCTCTGGAGCAATTTCTCAAAAGGCTGGAATTCGGTTCCAGGCCATACATTTACGGACTTTTATCTTAATACGTTCAGTCTGGAGCTTGGCGTACTGATCGCAACCTTGATCTCCAGCACGCTGGTCGCCTTTGGCTTCGGCAGACTGAATTTTCCGCTGAAAGGTTTTTGGTTCTCCCTGTTTATGCTAACCTTGATGATGCCGGGCCAAGTATTGATCATTCCGCAATATGCCTTGTTCCACCAACTGGGTTGGGTAAACACGTACTTGCCGTTTATCATTCCTCACTTGGTAGCGGCGGGTTCGGGCGGCACGTTCTTTGTCTTCCTGCTGATCCAATTCGTGCGGGGCATTCCGAAGGAACTGGACGAATCGGCCAAAATCGACGGCTGCTCCTGGTTTGGCATTTATTGGCGAATCGTCATGCCGCTCACCAAACCGGCGGTCGTTACCGTACTGATATTCTGCTTCCTCTGGAATTGGGACGATTTCCTCGGCCATTTGCTGTATATCAATTCGGTTGACAAGTACACGGTCAGCTTGGCGCTGCGGATGATCAACGATTCCCAGTCCGCCCAGGAATGGGGCCAATTGCTCGCCATGTCGCTCGTCTCTATTTTACCGGCAACACTGGTCTTTATGTTCCTGCAAAAATACTTTGTAGAAGGAATTGCCACAACCGGAATAAAGGGATAAGACTGGTCGATCACAAATATATAACGGTAGAGCTTTGTCGAAACGAATCGCTTTCGCAGCTTTACCGTTTTTTCTCCTTAAGTATCTGAAGGGGGCACCCAGAGAATGATCAGTCCTTTTAAAAAATTCCGCGTCGACACCTTGTTTTTTCGCAGTTTTGCCGTAATCATCGTGATCGTTGTCGCCTGCATTGCTTGGGCCAGTTATATTATCTCGTCCAACGCGCTCGTCAAGACCAGTTCCCTTTATCAACAGCGGCTGCTGGATGAGCTGAACAATGAGATCACCACACAATTAGTCATGATTGAGCAGATTTCACTGTCTACCTCGCGCGACAACGAGGTCATCAATTTTCTTAAGGATCGGCAGGACAAATTTAAAACTTACCGCGGATCGGTCAACGTGGTATATGCGCTGGCCAACCTGACCTATTCGATCCCGCTGATTCAAGGCATTGATTTATATATGGATAACCCGCTCCCCCGGGATGAGGACAGCTATATTCAGTTTCGGGATCTGAGCAAGCTGAACCAGCAGGCTTGGGCCAGCACGCTTGTGAACAATGATTTTGCCTGGTCGACCGAGCACGAAATCAACAGCTTCCAGGGAGACGTTCCCGTGCTCAGCTTTGGCCGTAAAATCATGTATAACGATAAATATCTCGGCGTGCTGATTATTCATATCAAATCCAAAGAAATCGAGAAGATGCTGGCGGGACATACCTCGAGCGCCAATCGGCTGATGGTGGATTCCCAAGGCCGGGAATTCGTGAAAACCGGCCAAATTCTGGATCATACGGAATTGTCCGAATGGGCGGATGTGAAGGAAGGGGAATCCGGTTATGTCCGAATCCGCGGGAACGCCAAATTGGGGGATTCTCTGCTCGTTTATTCCAAAATGCGCGATTCTGACTGGACCTTGGTGGAGTTCTCCTCCTGGAAGCAAATCACCGAGGGCAGCTTTACGCTGGCCATGGTGATTGGGCTCATCGGCCTCGCCGCGATTTTGCTGGTGCTCCTGATGACCCATTATCTCAGCAGCCAGTTTACGAAGCCGATCAAGCAGCTCGTTACGGCGATGCGGTTATATTTCGTGGAAGGCAACAAAGTGGAGCTGCCCGGCGATTACGAGAACGAATTCGGGTACCTGTTCGCCGGTTACCGCAAGCAGAACGAGCGGATCGAAGAATTGTACCGTTCGCTCAAGAAGCGCTACGAGCAGCAGCGCAAAGCAGAAATCGAAGCGCTCCAGGCCAACATAAACCCTCACTTTCTCTATAACATGCTCGACCAGCTGAACTGGATGGCGATCGAAGCGGGACAGGATGAGCTCAGCCGCATTCTCGAACTGATGGGCCGCATGTTCCGCATCGGCTTGTCGAACGGCAACAGTTTCATTTCGGTCGCAGAAGAGTTGGAGCATATTACATGCTACTTGGAGATCCAGCAGCTTCGCTGGGGAGAAGGGCTTGAATACGAGATTAAGGCTCCTCCGGAGCTGCGTGAATTGTTCGTTCCGAAGCTCACGCTGCAGCCGTTCGTGGAAAATTCCATCGTTCACGGCTTTAATGCCCGAAACCACGGCTTTATCCACATCCGGCTTGAAGAGAAAGCCGATCAGCTGCAAATTACGATTGAGGATGACGGGACCGGCTTAAACCGGGAGGCAGACAAGAAACAGCATCGCCGCACCGGCGGGTACGGAATGCGTAATGTCAAGGAAAGAATCGCCGGCTACTTCGATAGCCGCTATGGCGTCAAGCTGTCGGAGCGGGAAGAAGGCGGAACGCGCGTCATGATCGATTTGCCCCGCCTGACGGAGCCTCCGGTGATAACGGAGAAGGAACCGTCTTAAAAGCACTGGTCATCGGGATTAAGTAAGACGTTAAGGAGGACTTCAAAATGTGGAAAATTGCCATCGTTGATGATGAACGTCAGGTGCTGCAGGGGATGAAGCGGGCAATTCCATGGGATCAACTCGGCGCCGAATGGGTGGGGGACGCCATGAACGGAGCCGACGGATTGGAGATGATCCGCGAGACCGAGCCCGACATCGTGATCACGGATATCTATATGCCGTCCATGAACGGCCTCGACATGATCGAACAGCTGAGAAAAGAAGGATATAACGGCAAAGTCATTATTTTGAGCGGGTATTCCGACTTCGAGCACGCGAGGCAAGCGTTAAGATATAACGTAAGCGATTATGTGTCCAAACCGATCAGCGTTCCGACGCTGAAAACCATCTTATCGAAGGTCATCGGTGAGCTTGCGGAAGAGGAAGAGAAGCGCTTCAAACAGGGCGAGGCCGAGCAAAAGCTCAGACTTTACGAGCCTTTTATCGAAAAAGAATGGGTAAGATCGGCGGTGGTCGGAACGCTGGACAGCTCCTACCGCTCTCCCGAAAGCCTGCCGCATCCGTACCGCTACTGGTCGAAATGCAACCATGTCGTAATCGGCATCGATACCGTCCGGGATGTCCGGGCAAACCAATTTACGCTAACCGACTGGAACCTGTTCCGGTTTGCCGTCAGCAATATTGCCTGCGAGGTTGCGCGCAAAACATTCGCAAGCATCGAATACACCGAGCTGCATAGCTCAAGAGCCGTGCTCATTGTTCATCCCGATCCGGAGGAGAATCCCGGGCAGCTGGAAGATCGGCTGAGAGAGCTTGGCACGAAGCTGATCGATAATGTCAAAAGCTATTTGAAGCTCCAAATCCGGCTTGGAATCGGGGGATTGAAACAGGAATGGCTGCGTATTCCGGATTCGACCGAAGAAGCGTTCCGCGCCATAGATTCGAGAAACCTGCGGATTACCGCGCCTTATGAGCTGTACAAGTACGAGAAAGCAGGCAAAGAGAGCGACAATCAGACCGCTGTTGCGCTGTTCCCGGTGAAATTTTACGTCGAGCTCGCAGGCGCGATCAAATCCTCGAAGGAAGATGAAGCGAAAGAACTGGTTTCCGGGCAAATGAAAGCGCTTGAGGAGCAAAAAGCGATCACGCCGGAATATATCCAGATGCAGGCCGGCGAAGTTTGGGGAGTATTTACGTACAGCCTTTATGAAGCCGGAATTTTGCTGGACGATATTTTTCCGAGCGATCTCGTCGCCCAGGAGCTTCTTTTGTTGACCGACCCGATGCAGCTCGGCGAATGGCTCTCCTCCAAGATATCCATGATCTGCAGCAGCCGCCAGCTTCGCGGCAACAGCAAACACCGGCAGGTCGTCGATTTCATGACCCATTATATCCATGAGCATTACGCCGAAGAAATTACATTAGCCGAGCTTTCGGACAAAATCTTTATTTCCCGAAACCATCTATCGATCATTTTTAAGAACATCACCGGGGAAACCTTCAACAATTATCTGACCCGCGTCAGAATCGAGAAGGCCCGGGAGCTGCTAATGGAACGAAACATGCTGGTCTATGAAGTGGCGGAGCGGGTTGGTTACAAGAATGTGCCGTATTTCAGCACGTTGTTCAAAAAGATTACGGGGCTGAACCCGACGGATCTGATCAAATAAAAATATGAGTATTCAGCAAGGAGTGGACTTGATGATATATGTAGCCGTAATCGGTACGGGTTCGATCGCAAATGCGCATCTGGAGGCGTATGCCCGGTTTGGGGACCGCTGCAAGGTGATCGCACTGGTGGATAGCCAATTGGAAAAGGCGGGTTTGCTGAAAGACAAGTTTCAACTGGACTGCGAGCTGCAGCAGGATTACCGGCAGTTGCTCCAAAACGAGCAGCTGGATATGGTTTCGATATGCACGCCGCCGCACACGCACGAGTCGATCGCTTCCGATTTTCTAAAAGCGGATAAGCATGTCCTCGTCGAAAAGCCGATGGCCATGTCGCTGGAGGAATGCGACCGGATGCTGGAAGCGGCGGCTGCGTCAAAGGGAATATTGTCGGTTGTCGGTCAGAATCGGTTCTATGACGGGGTGCAGCAGGTGAAGCATGCCGTGGATTCCGGGCTGCCGGGTAAAATCGTTCACGCCGAGGCCTCTTCCCTGTGGTGGCGGGGCCACAGCTATTACGACAAATGGTGGAGAGGCACCTGGGAAAAAGAAGGCGGAGGGTGCGTGCTGAATCACGCCGTCCATCATATCGACATGCTGCAGTGGATCATGGGCATGCCTCAAACCATCCAGGCCGTTACGACGAATACGTCCCATAACAACTCCGAGGTGGAGGATTTGTCCGTTGCGATATTTACCTATCCGAACGGAAGCCTGGCGCAGGTCACCAGCTCTGTCGTACATCATGGCCAGGAGCAGCGGCTGATCTTTCAAGGGGAACAAGCCAGCGTGGCATCCCCCTGGAAGGTACTTGCGTCCACCGAACTACCGGACGGGTTTCCCGAACGCAATCCCGAGTTAGAGAAAGAGATCGAACAGCATTGCGCCGGATTCCAGCCGCTGCAGCATACGGGACATGCCGGACAAATTGACGATATTTTTGGAGCGATCGAAAGCGGCTCCAAGCAGGTACTGATTGATGGTGTTGAAGGCAGAAAAACGCTTGAGCTTATCATGGCGATTTACGAAGCGTCGCTCACCGGGAAACCTGTGGAGCTGCCGCTTGCAAAAAACAGCACGTTTTATTCGCGGGAGGGTATTCTTGCCGGAGCGCCGCGTTTTTTTACGAAATAAAGTCATTTTTGTTCCGAAAACCACAAAAAAATCACTTGGTTTATTCATTGAATTTGCCGATAATTAATGTGAAATAAGAAAATAAGGTGGGAAAATGGGCATGCCGGTAAAATTCAGCATTGTTGGCGGAGCGGGCTTCCGGGCCCAATATTATTTAAGAATTGCCAGAGAGCTGCCGGAACAGTTTGAGGTCAGCGGACTGGTTGTGAGAGACGAAGCGAAGGGCAAAGCGATGGAGGAGAAGTGGGGTGTTCGCACTTACCGTGCGGTAGAAGATCTGTTAAGTCACGAATCTCCCGATTTTGTGGTTCTGTCGGTCAACGTATCGGACAATCCGGGTTATATTTTGAAGCTTGCGGAAGCGGGCGTTCCGGCGCTGTCGGAGACGCCTCCGGCCACGGATATCCAGGGGCTTGAGCTGCTTCACGAGAAGCTTTCCGCTTCGGGTGCGCGCGTTCAGGTGGCGGAGCAATATCACCTTCATCCCGTGCAGCAGGCTCGGCTTAAGCTGATCGAATCTGGAAGACTCGGCAAGATTACGGAAACGAGCGTTTCGATTTCACATTTCTATCATGGCGTCAGCCTGATCCGGAAAATGCTGGGCATATCTTTTGAAGAGGTGCGGATTGTGGCCAAGCGCTTCGGGTCCCAGTGGGTTCAAGGACCGACGCGCAGCGGCCCCCCGACGGAGGACAAGTTGGTTCCCTTGAAAAGAGATATAGCGTGGCTGGATTTTGGCGGCCAGCTCGGAATTTACGATTTTACCTGGGATCAGCACCGTTCCTGGACCCGATCCAATCATTTAAATGTCCGGGGGGAACGCGGCGAAATTTTTGATAACCGCGTCATCATTCAGCAAGAGAACCTGGTGCCCCTTCAACTTGACCTCAAGCGGGTCAACAAAGGGGAATGGGAAAACGCCGAAGGGTATTTTCTGCAGGGGATTTTGTGCGGGAACGAGTGGGTTTACGAGAATCCTTTTGCACCCGGCAGATTGTATGACGACGAGATCGCCATCGCCGACTGCCTGTGGAAGATGGGCCAATACGCCAAAGGCGGGCCGGATTTCTACAGTCTCCGGGAAGCGTCTCAGGATCATTATATCGGCATGATGATCGAAAAAGCTCTTACAACCGGCGAAACAGTAGTTGCAAAGCCGCCAATCTGGGCTTGATCCGTCAGGGGATCGCAAATAACTGCATAAAGAGAAATGCGGTGTGTTATAACTAAAGATTACAAAACCTAATGAACCGTTCCGCTATCGCTTTTTGATTTCGGGACGGTTTTTTGTGAAGAAAAAATGATTTGACCTTCACGTTACGGCAAGGTGTAGAGTGAGGTTGTCAGGAGGCGAAGAACATGGAATACACCGTACAGAAGCTGGGACGGCTGGCCGGAATCAGCACCCGAACGCTGCGTTACTACGACGAGATTGGCATTCTTAAGCCGGCAAGAATGAGTTCGTCGGGGTACCGGATTTACGGCCAACGGGAAGTGGATCGGCTGCAGCAGATTTTGTTCTACCGGGAGCTGGGTCTGAGCCTCGATAACATCAAAGCGATCGTCACCGATCCGGACTTTGACGGAGTCCATGCGCTTCGGGAGCACCGCGAGCAGCTTCTCGACAAGAGACAGCAGCTCGACATCCTGATCGCCAACGTGGAAAAAACGATTGCCGTAAACGAAGGGAGAACGACGATGAGCGATAAAGAGAAATTTACAGGCTTTAAACAAAGCATGATTGACGAAAACGAACGGAAATACGGGAAGGAAATCCGCGAGAAATACGGTGATGAGACCGTAGACAAGTCCAATAAGAAACTGAAGAACATGACGCCCGAACAATACGAAGAGGTGACCCGGCTGGCGAATGAAGTGCAGTCCACGCTGGCGGAAGCTTTCCGAACGGGCGACCCGGCAGGGGAACTGGCGCAAAAAGCCGCGGACTTGCATAAACGCTGGCTCACGTTTTATTGGGACGAATACAGCAAAGAAGCGCATGCCGGTCTTGCCCAAATGTATGTGGATGATGAGCGTTTCAAGGCCTACTACGATAAAGATCAGCCGGGTGTGGCCGAATTTTTAAGAGATGCGATCCGGATTTACACCGGTGTGCCGAAAACGCCGTAAGCTTTTGGTAGCCATGATGCGCAGCAAATAGGTCGGCGTGCGGTTCGGCCTTGCCGGCAGTTTGGCTAGCCGGAGCGAGCTTAGCATCGGGGATGGCAGCCGATATGCCGCCGAGTTCAGCCCTATCGGGTCGGGCCCGGCGGCATGCTGTGCTTTTGCCGTGCAGAGGAGGCGGGCGCTGAACGGGCTCGTCCTAGTCCTGTCTGGGGTCAACTATAACCGGCGATTCTTTAAATGATTTCTCGAATAGCGCCACAAAATGGTCTTATTTCACTCCAAAACTGCATTTTCCTGAAAATAGCGGCGCAAAAGGGCCCTATTTTCGGGCAAACGTCCAATACCGGGGAAAAAGGAACCCATCCGAAGAAATAAGGCCATAAAACGGCGCTATTCATTCAGGTTGAGCCTTCTCCAGTGGAATAAGGCCCTTAATGGCCGCTAATTTAAGTGTCGAAGGATGCGGGGGATGTGGTATCATGGTGACGCCGTTGACGGGAGCAGCCCAGCCCCTTTGTTCTGACTCGTTCTGACTTGTTCTGACGCAAATCCTCGAAGTCGATTTTGGTAGACCTGGCAGTGATCTAATTGGGGTTTCGTCGTCAAGTCCTGATTTCTAGTTTGAGCCCTATTTATGATAAGTTTTAGAGGGTGCCTATTGTCAGAGCGGCTTATTCATACCTAAAGGGATGTGGTGGAATTGATGAATCAAGCAGCGGTTTTACCGGAATTTATAGCCGATTATTTGAAGCGAATCGAATACAAAGACGAGATATGCGCCGATCTGGTTACTCTACGCAAACTGCATGCGCAGCATCTGACCCATGTACCGTTTGAAAATTTGGACATCATGGCGGGGAAAGCACTGCGGCTGGACACGGATTCTTTATACGAAAAAATAGTTCGAAAAAAGCGTGGAGGAATCTGCTATGAGCTTAACGGCCTATTTGGGGAACTGCTGAGAACAATAGGTTATGACGCCGTTTATATATCGGCAGCGGTTCCCGGTTGCGACAATGAGTTCGACCATCTTTTATTGCTGGTTAGGCTTGAAGGAGTGTCCTGGCTAGTCGACGTAGGATTTGGCGACGGCTTCTTCCATCCGATTCGACTTGCGGAAAACGGTCCGCAGCCCGATCCCGGCGGGGTATTCCGCATCGAAAGACGAGAAGACGCCTATCGGCTGTTTCGCGGCACCGATGAGAGCGAGTCTTTGGAATTTACGTTTTCATTGAACGAAAGAAAGATGGAGGATTTTGCGGAACGCTGTCTGTTTTTTGAAACATCCGAGCAATCCAGATTCGCCAAACATAAGGGCTGTTCTTTACAGACTGCTGCGGGCAGAATTTCATTGAATGAAACGAGGCTTCTATACAACGAAGCGGACAAGCAAACGAGAATCGAAATTCGGAGCAATGAGGAATTCGAGCGGCAATTAAATGAAATATTTAAAATTGAGAAATGATTTACAAGGCGGAATCAAGTGTGGTAGATTATTTCTATGAATGTAGAAATAATCGGCGAAAGGAGAGGATATGCATGGAAGAGAGTCGGGAAGCACACCAGGCCGTCAAAATATATAAAGCGCTCGGTGAGCCCACACGCCTGAAAATCGCTTTGATGCTGGCCAAACAGTCCGATCAGTGCTGCATCCAGCTGGGAGAAAAGCTGAAAACGGTAGCCAACTCGACGCTTTCGCATCATTTGAAGCAGCTGTCGGAAAGCGGTCTTCTCGATTCCCGCAAAGAAGGCACCTTTATCTACTACAGCTTAAACCGTGATGTGGCTGGGCAATTTGCGCCTTATTTAATGCAGTAATTTTTTTGAATATTATTTCTATATTTCTAGAAATATAATATATAAGCTTAAGGAGTGGGTAACAAATGAGCAATTCGCTCAGAATTTACATTTTGGCGATGATCAGCTTTTTGGTCGGGACTTCCGAATACGTGATTTCGGGTATTCTGGATCAGATTTCCGGCTCGATGGACATTTCGCTTGCGGCGGCGGGCCAGCTGATCACCGTCTTTTCTCTGACCTATGCCCTCGGGACGCCGGTTATGATGGCAATCACGGCCAACATGGACCGGCGTAAGCTGCTGCTGGTTTCGCTCGGCATGTTTGTCATTGGAAACATTTTTTCATTCGTTTTGCCTGGCTTCGGCCCCTTCATCGCCGCCCGGCTCATCATGGCGCTGGGAGCGGGGATGGTGGTCGTCACTGCGCTGAGCATCGCGGCTAAAATCGCTCCCGAGGGCAGACGGGCGAGCTCAATCGCCACGGTGATCACGGGGTTTACCGCTTCGCTGATCGTCGGCGTGCCGCTAGGGAGAGTGATTGCTACCGCCTTTGGCTGGAAGGCCGTCTTTATGGGCATCGCCTTGCTCGGACTGGTTGCGATGCTGATTATTTATTTCACGATTCCGCGGATGAATGGCGACCAGCATGTGCCTCTCGTCAAGCAGCTGGCGCTGTTTAAAAATCCTAAAATCGCGCTTGGGCTGACCATCACTTTCTTTTGGCTTGGCGGCTATTCGATTGCCTATACTTACATTTCGCCTTATCTTTTGAACGTCACCGGCATGAGCAGCGGGTTGCTCAGCACGGCGCTATTGGCCTTCGGGCTCGCCAGCCTGGTCGGATCCAAAGCGGGAGGCTTCAGCACGGATAAAAGGGGCGTTACCTTTACGCTCACCTCAGGCATGATCCTGCATATCGCTGCGCTGATCCTGCTGTCGCTGGTTTCTACTTCTCCGGCACTGGTGTTTGCGGTGCTTGTATTGTGGTCGTTTGCGGCTTGGTCAACGGGTCCCACCCAGCAATACAATCTCATTACGCTGGCCCCTGAATCCTCGTCGGTGATGCTGAGCCTCAGCTCCTCCATGAACCAGCTCGCGATGGCCGCCGGGGCTGCGTTCGGAGGCCTGGCCGTGGAACGGGTGTCTTTGACGTCCACGACCTGGTTTGGAGCGCTTGGGGTCGGGCTGGCTATCTTGGCGCTGCTGGGTCTTAACCGGTTGAAACGACGCGGAGGAAGTCCGGCAAGCACGGCAGTCGCAGCTGCGCCAAAGGCTTGTCCCGAGCTTGGCAAGCAGCAAGCCTGAGTATATTAAAAAACCTGGTCCGCTATCATCGGACCAGGTTTTTGTTATGGATCATCGCGGTTGCTCAAGGAAAATCCGGACTTTAGCGGAATGATTCATTGGGATTTGCAGTATTATTTATGCAGTGATTTACAGGCTCCTGATGAATGATTAAATTATCAAAGCAACTGGCAGCAGGTATTAAGCCCAATTTCCCTTCCGAAATACCGGCTCCAGCGTCCCGTCCGGCAGTTCCCCGTCAATTTCAAGTTCTGCGGAGCCGACCATGAAATCGACGTGCGTAAGGCTGACATTGGCTCCTCTGGCCAGCAATTCTTCCTTGCTCAGCTTCGTGCCGCCGTCGATATTCACCGGGTAGGCACTGCCGAGCGCAAAGTGGCACGAGGCATTTTCGTCGATCCCCGTGTTATAGAAAACCCGGTTCAATCTCGAAATCGGCGAATCGTGGGGAACCAGAGCGATTTCGCCCAGATAGGAGGCTCCTTCATCCGTTTCCAGCAGGGAAGTCAAATGCTCCCGTCCGGATTTTGCTTCATAAGAAACCACTTTTCCGTCTTTAAAAGTCAGCTTGATGCCTTCAACCAGCTGCCCGTTCAAGTTCAGCGGGAGCGTGCTGGCGATGGTGCCGTTCACGCCCGTGCGCAGCGGCATGGAATAAATTTCCTCCGTCGGCATGTTCGCCACGAAGTAATCGCCAGCCGCATTGTAGTCTCCGCCGCCGAGCCACAAATGGCCTTGCGGTAGCTGGACGCGCAGGTCCGTGCCCGGAGCGCGGTAATGCAAGGTCTTGTACCGTTTGGCGTTCATGTACTCCTGCTTCTCTTTCAGCTGTCCGATATGCTTGCGCCAAGCGGCAACCGGATCTTCTCTGTCGGCGCGGTTCATCCGGAAAATCGCTTCCCACATCGCACTGATCCGTTGTTCTTCGGGAAGGTCTGCGAACACCTTATCAGCCCAAGCCCGCGTCGGGGCTTTTACCAGGGACCAGGTGATTTGATTGCTGCGAGTTGCGGCACGGGATTTTTCGGTGTTCAGCGCGGCTGTTTTGACCACCTTGGATACTTTCCACGATTCGATGCCCCGAAGCAGCTCCGGATCGGGCACTTTGATTCGCAAGGTAGCGCCGCCGCATTCCACAAGCTGCTCCATCATATCGGACTGCCATTTCGGATAATAATCAAACGAATCCTCCGGCGCTTTTTCGTAACGAATGCGTGCGATTTGTTCATCTTCCCATTCAACTTGAACGTATTTGGCTCCGGCCTCATACGCTTTAGCCACGAGCAGACGAGTGAATTCCACCGTTTCCAGAGGAGCATGAACGATCAGGACCTGTCCCTCCTGAATGTTGACTCCGACCTTGATGACCAGCTCCGCATATTTCCCGAGTAAAACCGCGAATTTTTCCATAGGTAAATTCCCCCAAACATATTTGTCAGCTCTATTGTAACACCGATTTGCGGAAAGGATGAGCCCCGGCGTTGAATTATCCAGCGATTCAAGTTTATGCCCGCTTAATATACATGTGATATATTTGACTTATATTTTACAAGAATCCAGAGGAGGTCTATTTCAGATGAGAATCATGGTCGCAGGCGGTGACGGATTTTGCGGATGGCCCACCGCGTTATATTTATCCCGGCAAGGGCACGAGGTAGCCATAATCGATAATTTATCGAGACGGAAATGGGATACCGAGCTCCATTCCAATTCGTTGACGCCGATCGCTTCGCTGCAAGAACGGGTGGAGCGCTGGAAAGAAATCACTGGAAAGACACTCCGTTATTATATCGGGGACCTTAATCATTACGATTTTTTATGTGAAGCGATTCGCCAGTTCCAGCCTGAGGCTTTCGTGCATTTCGCCGAGCAGCGTTCGGCGCCCTATTCGATGATCGATCGCGAGCATGCGGTGTTCACCCAGGTCAATAATGTGGTAGGCACGTTAAATGTGGCTTACGCGATTCGTGAACTGGTACCTGACTGTCATCTGATCAAGCTGGGAACAATGGGAGAATACGGTACGCCGAATATCGACATCGAAGAAGGTTATATCGAAATCGAACACAACGGCCGCAAGGATGTATTGCCATATCCGAAACAGCCGGGTTCTTTTTATCACCTGTCCAAAGTGCATGACAGCCACAATCTGATGTTCATTTGCAAGATTTGGGGCCTGCGTGTGACCGACTTGAATCAAGGCGTCGTTTACGGGCTGGATACGGACGAAACGCGTCTGGATCCGGTGCTCACGAACCGTCTGGATTACGATGCCGTATTCGGCACGGCTCTGAACCGGTTTTTGATCCAGGCGGCGATCGGCCATGACTTGACCGTGTACGGGGAAGGCGGGCAAACTCGCGGTTTCCTCAACATTACGGATACGGTGCGCTGCATCGAAATTACGGCCGAAAATCCGGCCGACCGCGGCGAATTCCGCGTTTTCAACCAATTTACCGAAGAATTCTCCGTGATGGACTTGGCGGAAAAAGTGAAACGGGTAGCCGGGATGTCGGGCCATTCCGTAAATATTGCGCATTTAAGCAACCCGCGGGTCGAAAAGGAAGTCCACTACTTCCACGCCAAAAATACGAAGCTGCAAAACCTCGGTCTAGAGCCGAATCTGCTGACCGATCAGGTGCTGCACGATATTTTCCAAACGGCGCTGAAACATAAGGATCGCGTGATCCTGAACAATGTTCTCCCCGAAATCAAGTGGGGATAAATGAAAGGCGGACGTGATATGAAAATTGCCATCATTACGGAAACGTTCTATCCATCGACCAACGGCGTGGTAACGCGCCTTATCTCGACGATCCGCTGGCTGCTCCGGGACGGGCATGAAATTGTCGTCATCGCTCCGGACCAGGGAATTACCGAATTCGAAGGAGCCAAGGTATACGGGATTCCCGCGTTCCGGTTCTTCCTGTATCCGAATTTGCCTTTGTCGCTGCCAAGCCGGCTTGTCGGAAAAAAGCTGCGAGCGTTCGAACCGGATGTGGTTCACGTCGTGAACCCTGCGGTGCTTGGCGTGGCGGGGATTTGGTATGGCCGGCAGTTTCCGCTTGTGGCTTCCTATCATACTCATGTCCCGCAATATGCCGACTTTTACAAGCTGCCCTGGCTGAAGCCGATCCTGTGGGGGTATTTGCGGCTGCTTCATAACCGCGCCGATCTTAACCTGTGCACTTCGGGCGCGGTGCTCGGGCAGCTGAATTCGCGGAAGTTCCGCAATGTGCAGCTGTGGAAGCGGGGCGTCGACACGGATTTGTTCGGTCCGTGGAACCGAAACGAAGATATGCGTTTTCGCTTGTCGGGCGGCGAGCCGGGGAAAAGGCTGCTGTTGTATGTAGGCCGATTGGCGGCGGAAAAAGAGATCGAACGGATTCGCGAGGTGCTGAGCGCATCGGACGACATTAGGCTTGCCGTCGTCGGCGACGGACCGCACCGGGAAATGCTGGAGTCTTATTTTGCCGGAACGGGGACGGTGTTTACCGGATTTCTTCACGGCGAAGAGCTGGCGCAAGCTTATGCATCCGCGGATGTGTTCGTGTTTCCGTCCACGACCGAAACCTTGGGACTCGTCCTGCTGGAAGCGATGGCGTCGGGACTTCCCGTCGTTGCCGCGGCCAGCGATCCATCCCGGGAACAAATCGCTGAGGGAGACAACGGCTTCCTGTATGAGCCTTTGATTCCGGGCAGCCTGGTTCAAGCCGTACTTCCCCTCCTGGACGAGGAGGTTTTGGCCCGCATGGGCGAATTGGCGAAGGAAACGGCGGTGTCATTCGGGTGGAACGGCCCCAGCAAACAGCTGCTGGAGCTGTATAGATCCGCGACGAGGCAGGAGAACCCGGTGTTTGTACCAACCCGGAAACGGGCTAAATGAATTGGATATTGCTCTTTAGGTTATGGCAGCTATTCTATTTTCCCGCCGCAATTTCAGGGAAGGATAGTTGCCATATGTATAAATCCGCGTTGACAAATTGGAATTATATGAATAATATTATGATGCAGCTTGTGAGGGATTTACTTAAAATTTGTAAATTCGAGTAGAGATAGACTCACTTGCATGGCTATGCTTTGTTTTAAAGTATAGTAAATCGATGTGTTTATATTATTTTAAAAATCATAGATCATCACTTCAAGAAAGAAGGTTTCTCTTATCATGAGTTTCAGTTATTTATCGCATTTGGAGTGCCCGTCTTGCGGAAAAACCTACGAAGCGGATAAGGTTCAGCAATTGTGTTCCTGCGGTTCGCCGCTGCTCGCCCGTTACGATTTGGAGGGGCTGCGCAAGGAATGGAGCCGTGAATCGCTCGAAGGCCGCGAAAAATCGCTGTGGCGTTATCATGAGCTGCTTCCGGTGCGGGAGCGGGAATCCGTCGTTTCTTTAGGAGAAGGATTAACGCCGCTGCTGGAGTTGCCGCAGCTTGGCGCGGATTACGGAATCACCCGCCTTTATATGAAGGATGAAGGCCTGGTGCCAAGCGGAAGCTTCAAAGCGCGCGGAGCGGCGGTAGGCGTCTCGAAAGCCAAAGAACTAGGCGTCGCGAAGCTTGGCATGCCGACGAACGGAAACGCGGGTGCGGCTTGGGCGCTGTACGCGGCCCGCGCGGGGATCGAAGCGACTATCGTGATGCCGAAGGATGCGCCTTCGATTACGCGCAGCGAAGTGGCTCTGGCCGGCGCTCATTTGTATCTGGTCAACGGGTTGATTAGCGACGCCGGTAAAATCGTCGCTAAGGCCGTGGCCGAAGACGGGTTATTCGACGCTTCCACCTTGAAGGAGCCATATCGGATCGAAGGCAAAAAAACGATGGGGATCGAAATCGCCGAACAGCTCGGCTGGAAGCTGCCGGATGTGATCCTCTATCCGACCGGAGGCGGCGTAGGGCTGATCGGGATTTACAAAGCGCTGCAGGAACTGCGCGAAATCGGCTGGATCAGCGGCAAACTGCCGCGGCTCGTAGCGGTGCAGGCGGAAGGATGCGCTCCGATCGTCAAGGCGTTTGAGGAGAAGAAGGAACGCTCGGAGTTCTGGCCGGATTCGACGACCACGGCGTTTGGCATTAACGTGCCGAAGGCGCTGGGCGATTTCCTGGTGCTCCGGGCCGTTTATGACACGGATGGAACGGCTGTAGCCGTCAGCGATGAGGAGCTGTTGCGCGAGCAGTGGAAGATCGCGCGTCTCGAAGGCTCCTTCATCTGCCCGGAAGGCGCGGCGGCTTTCGCTGCGGCGAAGAAGCTTGCGGAGCAGGAATGGATTAAGGAAGGCGAGTCGGTTGTCGTGTTGAATACGGGAGCCGGCATCAAATATCCGGAGACGGCGCAGGTCGATCCGCCGCTGCTGGAAATCGGAGAGTTCATTCCGTCCCGGGGCCGCTGATCTTTAGAAAAATGGCGACCGCGGAAGGGAGTATACCATGAAACTCGACACGGATTTTATGATCCAGCATATCCCCGATTTTGCCAAGGCGGCGGTTCTTACCTTAAGGATCGGCGCGATCGCGATATTGCTGTCGCTGGGCGTGGCCGTCATTTACGCGGCGATTCTGTATTTCCGGGTTCCCGTCTTGAAAAGGATTGTACGCGCCCATGTGGAAGTGGCCCGCAATACGCCGCTGTTGATTCAGCTGTTTTTCCTCTACTACGGCTTGCCGTCGCTTGGGATCAAGTTGCCGGGAATAACGGTTGTCTTTATCGCCATGGCTTTCTTAGGCGGCGGTTATTTTACGGAGGTGTTTCGCTCCGGACTTGAAGCGGTGGCCCAAAGCCAAGAGGAGTCGGGGCTTGCCATCGGATTGTCCAAGTGGCAGCTGTTTCGATACATCGTTCTGCCGCAGGCCGTCCGCATCGTAATTCCGTCGTTGTTCGCGAACTTTATCTTCCTGCTCAAGGAAACCACGATCGTTTCGGCCATTGCGGTGCCTGAACTTTTGTACACTACGACCAGTTATATCTCTTTGTACTATAAAACGTATGAAATGCTGCTTATGATGACTATCTGTTATTTGATCATCTTCTTGCCGCTGTCCTTCGGACTGAGCTGGATCGAAAGGAGGTTCCGGCATGGAGCGTACGGGAATTGATCTGCTCCTGCACAGCCTTCCCGAACTGGGGAGAGGCGTATGGAAAACGGCTCTGATTTCGCTGTACACCATCGCGATCAGCACGGTTGGCGGCATCGGGTTCGGCGTCCTTCGCACTTCGCGGCGGTTATGGCTGCGGCTGCTGACGCGAACGGTTCTGGAGCTGTTCCGCTGCGTGCCCGTTCTGGTCTGGCTGTTTTTCTTCTTCTTCGGCCTGCCGATGTTTTTCGGGATTAACGTTCCGGCTTTCACCTCGGCAGTGCTTGTTCTCTCGCTTTGGGGCATTACGGAAATCGGAGAGGTCGTGCGCGGAGCGCTGCAGTCGCTTCCCAAAGGACAGCTCGAAGCCGGTAAATCCATTGGTTTGAGCATGGTTCAGTTATATGTTTACGTGCTGGTTCCGCAAGCGGTTCGCCGCATGATTCCGCCGAGCATCAACGTATTCACGCGGATTGTGATGACAAGCTCTTTGACGGTGCTGGTCGGCGTTACGGAGATGATCAAATCGGGGCAGCAGGTCATCGAACGAAATTATAAATACGGTTTTGCCGCAATCATCATCTATGGAGCGTTATTTGTACTTTATTTTCTGATTTGCTACCCGTTGTCCGCGTATTCGCGGCGGCTGGAGAAAAGATGGATAGAGTAGGAGGGACGGAAATGCCCGAAAGTTTATTAAGCCTGAAAGGCGTCGTGAAGGTATTCGACAAACATCCCGTCCTGAAAGGCATCGATCTTGAAGTGGCGCCGGGCGAGGTCGTCGTGATCCTGGGCCCAAGCGGCTGCGGGAAAAGCACTCTCCTGCGATGTTTAAACGGTCTTGAGCCGGTGCAGGAGGGAAGCATTCATTTTCAGGGTGAAGACCTGACCTTGGGCAAGGTATCTTGGCAGGCGGTTCGGCAAAACATCGGGATGGTTTTTCAAAACTATCATTTGTTTCCGCATATGACGGTGCTGGAAAATATTTTGCTGGGACCGCTGAAGGTGCAAAAGCGCGCTAAGGCCGAAGCGACGGACGAAGCGCTTCAGTTGCTCGAGCGGGTGGGCCTGTCGGATAAAAGAGACGCTTATCCGCGCCAGCTCTCCGGCGGACAGCAGCAGCGGATTGCGATCGTTCGCGCGCTTAGCATGCATCCGAAGGTGATGCTCTTTGACGAGGTTACGGCCGCGCTTGACCCTGAGATGGTAAAAGAGGTGCTGGAGGTGATGCGCGGGTTGGCGTTAGCTGGAATGACCATGCTGATCGTGACTCACGAAATGGGTTTTGCCCGCTCGGTAGCGGACCGGATCGTGTTTATGGATCAGGGGGAAATTCGCGAGATCGCGGATCCGGGCAAATTTTTCACGGAGCCGCAAACCGAAAGAGCGCGGCAGTTTTTAGGACAATTTTATGAAATTGAAACCGGGAAAGGAAGTGGGAGAACATGAAGAAATCTTGGATTTGGGTATTGTCCGTCATCTTGCTCGTGGGGGTGCTTTCCGCTTGCGGCAACAATTCGGGCGGAGGCAGCGGCTCGGAAGGAGCGAATGGTGCCTCCGGCACTCTTCAAGCCATCAAGGACCGGGGGAAATTGATCGTTGGGGTGTTCTCCGACAAGCCGCCATTTGGTTTTACGGACGAACAGGGCAACTTCATCGGTTTCGATAACGATTTGGCCAAACGGTTTGCCAAAGACCTGCTCGGCGACGAATCGAAAATCGAGTTCGTTACGGTGGAGCCGGCGAGCCGGATTCCGTACCTGCAAAGCGATAAGGTGGATCTGATCGTCGCCAACATGACAGTGACGGACGAACGGGCGGAGCAGGTTGATTTCACCAATCCGACCATGAAAGTGGCGACCCAAGTGCTTGTGTCCGATAAGAGCGGCATTCAGACGCTGGACGATCTGAAAGGGAAAAAGATCATCGTCACCAAAGGAACAACCGCGGATATTTTCCTGACGGAGAATCGTCCGGATGTCGAATTGGTGAAATACGATAAAAACACCGAGTCGCTGCAGGCCCTGAAAGACGGACGCGGCGACGGCTATGCCCAGGATAACTTCATCTTAATCGGATGGGCCAAAGACAATCCCGGCTTTCATTTGATCGACGAGAAGCTCGAAAAGGAAGCGCCGATCGCCCCGGCCGTGAAGAAAGGAAATACGGAGTTGAAAGACTGGGTAAACACCGAGCTTGAAAGTTTGGGGAAGGAGCATTTCCTGCTTGATTTGTACAATAAGTATGTGAAAGACGAGCTTGGACCGGACACCGATCCCAACGAGGTGATCACGGAGGGGGGAAAACTGTAATTCGGGCTGGTCGATCGAGCCGGAAATAAAGTGGTTCATCTGCCGGTGGTATCTCCATGGCTAATGGTCTCCCATCAAAATAGCGGCACGTTGTGGTCTTATTTTCCGGATTTCAGCGTGTTGCGCATGAATAGGGGAATGGATGGGCCTTATTTTTGAGCAAACGGTGTAAAAAGCGGTGATTTCCCGGTGATTCGAGAAAATAGCGCCCTTTCTGTCCTCTATTTCACGCAAAGTGAGGGGGATCGCCCTAATAGCGGCATTTTGTTCCCTTATATAGGCTTCTGGGATTTTTAAATGTATTCTGTCCAACCAGTCCGTAGTCTTAAGACCTGTTATGAGCGTGTTTACCGCTCACGGCAGGTTTTTTTCTCGTTGTCCATCGTTTTGTCGATTATTTTTTACGAATATTTAGAACCTGGTACTATAACGTGGTATAATGAGTAAATGAAAAGAGTCGCATTTTGATTTTCAAAGGGGATAGGATACGGTGAATTACGGGCAATGGACAGCTCCGGAGCATTACAACCTGACAATGGAGATGGAACGTCACGATCCAAAAAGAACCGCACTCAAGTGGCTTAGCGAACAAGGGGAATACGAGGAAATCACTTACGGCGAATTAATTGCCAGGGCGAACCGGCTTGCCGGCGGGTTGAAGCAACTGGGTTTAAATAAAGGGGACCGGGTACTTGTCATGATGCCGCGCCGGATCATGGCTTATTGCATATATTTGGCTTGCTTGAAGCAGGGCATTACGATTATCCCATCTTCCGAAATGCTGCGTGCGAAGGACCTATCTTACCGGCTTCGCCATTCCGAGGCCAGAGCGGTAATTTCCTGGTACGATGTTACAGCCGAAATGGACAAAATCAGCGAAGACTTGCCTGCGCTCGATTACAAAATTGCGGTTTCGGGCGGAGCCGAAGGCACGCCAAACGGCTGGCTGGAGCTGGAAAAGTTGATGGAAGGGCAGCCGGATACCTTTGCCGCAGTGGAAACTCATCGCGACGATATGGCTATTCTCGCCTACACCTCAGGCACCACGGGAAATCCGAAAGGCGTCGTACACAGCCACGGCTGGGGGTACGCCCATTTGCGCATTACGTCCGGCTGGCTTGATATCCGGCCTGAGGATATGGTTTGGGCTACCGCGGCTCCCGGCTGGCAAAAGTGGATCTGGAGCCCGTTCTTGTCGGTGCTTGGCAACGGTGCTACGGGTTTTGTGTACCATGGTTCCTTCCAACCGAACCGTTATCTGAAATTAATCAAGGAGTACGGCATTCAGGTGATGTGCTGCACCCCGACCGAATACCGCATCATGTCCAAGACGGACGGTCTCGAGCATCATGATTTGTCCAGCCTGCGCAGTACCGTATCCGCCGGGGAGCCGCTGAATCAGGAGGTCATCAACAAGTTCAAAAAGGTATTTGACATCACGATTCGCGACGGCTACGGGCAAACGGAAAGCACCTTATTGATCGGCAACCTTATAGATTCTCCGATCCGCCTTGGCTCGATGGGCAAATCGATTTCACCGGGAGTCGCCGAGGTTGTCGACGATTATGGAAATCCGCTGCCCGCGGGAATCGTAGGAGACATCGCCGTTAACGTGGATATGCCAGCCTTATTTAAAACCTACTATCTCGCTCCGGAACGGAAGGAAATCAATGTCCGCGGCAATTATTTCATTACCGGGGATCGCGCGATGAAGGATGCGGACGGATATTTCTGGTTTGAAGGACGAGGCGACGATATCATCATCAGCTCCGGTTATACGATCGGCCCGTTTGAGGTGGAAGAAGCGCTTATGAAGCATGAGGCCGTCAAGGAATGCGCCGCCGTGGCCAGTCCCGACGAGCTCCGCGGACATGTGGTCAAAGCGTTCATCGTGCTTAAAGACGGCGTGGAAGGGACTCATGAGCTCGTCAAAGAGCTTCAGGCCCACGTGAAAAATTGGACGGCTCCGTACAAATATCCGCGGAAAATCGAATTTATCGCCGACTTGCCGAAAACGAATACCGGCAAAATCCGGAGAGTCGAACTGCGCGAACGCGAAAACCGGGCGGCTCAGGAGAACGAATAAGGATTTGCCCGCCGATCTGCCGAATCAGGAATATTATCCAAGGGTTTTCCTCAAATTAGAGAAGTAGAGCGTGTCCACCACTTGAACTTCGAAATGAGGAGGCTTAACATGGAAAATCCATTCTCCAGCATGCAATCGCAAAATCCAATCTCGCTGGCCCAGCAGTCGGTCAAAAAGGCTCATCGTGCCGTAACGCAGGCTCAGTCGCACCCGAGCGAAGAAACGGTGACGAATGCCAATAACGCGATCTTAAAAGCGGAAAGCGCCATTGCTCAGGCCGATGGCCGGATGAATCCGGAGCCGATGGAGCGGGCGAAGGAGGATTTGCGGGAGGATCGGCTGGATCTTGAACAAGCGGAAGATCCGCGCCAATAAATGAAACAAGCCTATGGAGATATGCTTCATAGGCTTGTTTTTGCGAAAATTGTAGGATGCAAATATACGTTATAGCGAAACCGGCGCACAGCATTTTTCCGACTTCGCCATCGCTTCGTTAAAAAGCTTGACGGATCGCAGCAGCGTATCTCTTTCGAATGGCGTCATATGAGAAAAAACGTCGTCAAGATACTCGTTCATTTGCGTATCGATCGTTGTGGCGATATATTTTCCTTCGGTCGTAAGCGACAGGGTTTGAATTCTGCGGTCTTCCGGGTTGGCCGTTTTTTGCACCAAGTTCATTTTGATGAGCGACTGGACCTGCCGGCTGAATGTGGTGATATCCGTTCCCAGCGTTTCGGCGATTAGCTGCATGGAAGGTTTATGTTGATGGTCGATTTCGTACAAAATATGGCTCTGAGTTACGGAAAGGTCGCAGCCGCCCACCGTACAGCAATTTTTCCCGAGTAAACCGAGGCGCCTTGTCATGATCTGAAACAGTTCGCGCGGATTTTCCATATGTGATTCCACCTCTTGTATCCGTTATATTCTGTATTGTTGCAAAATACAAGTGAAAAGACAAGTCCCCTCTCTTAAGATATACTTGGATCAGACTCTATATAAGTTGAACCCATGAAAAAATAACTTGCATGAGTGTGAAGTGTTCTGGCAGAAGCTAAAAGCTTTCTGAAAGAAAGCTGCATCGGAAGCATAGGCTTCGTTCGCCTTTGTGACCGAATTTCTACTTCATTTGAATTTAATGAATCAAAGAAATCCGGGAACAACAGCGATCGAAAGAATATTTCACACGGCTGCGTTATGCGTATTCATTCTTTAGTTCAACTTATCTAAGCGGGAGGCGGATGCATACATGTACATGGCTCTCATTTTATTTATTGCGGCGGGACTTACTGAAATCGGCGGGGGCTACCTGGTCTGGTTATGGCTGAGAGACGGGAAGCCGGGCTGGTACGGTTTGCTTGGGGCGGCGATTTTGGTTGTCTACGGAATCATCCCTACCCTGCAGAAGTTCCCGAATTTCGGACGGGTGTATGCCGCTTACGGGGGCGTATTTATCGTGTTGGCGGTATTGTGGGGTTGGGGCATCGATAAGAAAACCCCTGATTTATATGATTGGATCGGAGCTCTGATCTGCATTTTGGGCGTGGGCGTGATGTTATGGGCGCCGAGACATTAATAATGGTCACGATTCCGGATGTTAACGCGTACAGCTCTTAACAACTTCTTCATCAGCCGCAAATCAATTCTTCATAACTTTAGGTTACATTGATGAAGAAGGAGATGAGCGCATGAAGAAAACCAAAAAACTGTGGATTGGAATCACGGCGGCCGTTCTGTTGATGGGAATTGGCACTGCGGGAGTTTACGCCGAGGCAAATAACTCCGGGTCCGGTAACGGAACAAGTCGGGGCTGGTTCGAGCAAATGCTGCCGCATATGAAGCAAGTGCATCCGAATTTAACGGACGAGCAGATCAAGCAAATGTACAACAGCTGCCATAACGGCACCGGCAACGGCACGGCCGGAAAATCCATGATGAACAATCCGCAGCTTCGCGGCAGCATGATGAATTTCTGATCTTCGCGTGATAAGATAGACCTCGCAAGCAAAGTGAGGTCTATCTTTTTATGTCTATAAACAGAAAGGACTTTCGTATGACGGAACACGCCAAAATATTAATCGTCGATGACGAAACCGATATTCTGCAGGTGATTAAAGCTTATCTTGAGACTGAACAATATATTGTTTACGAAGCGAATACGGGGAGAGCGGCGTTGCAGCTGTTCGATCGGCTTCAGCCCGACTTGATCGTGCTGGATTTGATGCTTCCCGATATGTCAGGGGAAGAGATCTGCCGAACGATTCGCAAGTCCAGCGGTGTTCCGATTCTGATGCTGACCGCCAAAAGCGGCGAGGACGATATGGTTCACGGACTGCTGATCGGCGCCGACGATTACATGTCCAAGCCTTTTAGCCCAAGGGAGCTGCTGGCCCGGGTGGTCAGCCTGCTTCGAAGATCGCGGCTTTCCGCAGGGCAAGGGCAAGGAGCAGCCCGGGCGCTGACATTCGGAGAGGGGACTCTGGTGATTAACGAAGAACGTCACGAAGTCGAAGTAAACGGAGATCCGGTCATGCTGACGCCCATCGAATTCAAACTCCTGGAGATTCTGGCCAAGCATCCGGGAAGGGCGTTCAGCCGCCTTGAGCTGGTTAACCTGATTCAAGGAGATACGTTCGAGGGCTTTGAGCGGACCATAGACGTTCATATCAAAAACATCAGGCAAAAGATCGGCGATGATCCCCGCAAGCCTACTTTTATCGCAACGGTGTTTGGCATAGGTTATAAGTTTCAGGTGAAGCCGGATGAATAGAGGGGGCATACGCAAAAAGCTGCTGCTGTCGCATATGGGAGTGGCGACCGCATCGCTGCTCACGATTTTGATTCTCGTCAACCTGGTCATGGCTTTTTCGTTCGGCAAATACACGCAGGACCAGCGGCGAATGGAAGCCGACACCCTGCTTCAGGACCTGGAAAGCTCTTATGATGCAGCCTCCGGTTCATGGAACATGGATACCTTGATGCGCATTTCGCATCAATCGATGCTGCGCAATTATACCGTCAAAATATACGATACCGCGCACAAGCTGGTGTGGGATACCGCTTCAATGGACATGTCCATGCATGGATCGGAGCAAGGCGAGGCCGGAAGCTCGGATGGTTTAAATCATGCGAATAGTTCCAATCTGGTTCAGCGAACGATCAGCATCGAGGGACGCACCGTAGGCACCTTGGCGATCGAAGGGCTCGAAAATACGTATGCGTCTCAAAACCGGGAATTTTTGCGGATGTTCAATATGTTGCTGTGGGCTGCACTGCTCTTGGCGGCTGCCGGCAGCGCGCTGTACAGTTTGTTTGTAGCCAGGGGGATTAGCCGTCCGTTGATACGTATCAAGCATATTGCCGCACGGCTAAGGGATGGGGATTTATCCCCGCGCGTACCGCTTCCTTCATCGACCACGGAAATCGGAGAAGTGGGGCTTGCTTTGAACCATCTGGCGGATGCTTTGGAGCGGCAGGATAAGCTAAGAAAAAATCTGACCGCCGACATCGCTCACGAGCTTCGTACTCCGTTAGCTACGATTCAGAGCCATATCGAAGCTTTTCAGGACGGGATATGGGAAGCGACTCCGGAGAAGCTGGAAGTCTGTCATGAGCAGGTGATCCGATTAGTTCAGCTCATTAACGATCTGGAACATTTGTCGGCAGTGGAAAATCCGATGCAAAAACTGAATCTCAAGCCGGTCAGCTTGAACGAGGTTGTCCGCCATTCGGCGAAGTCGATGGCCGCGCAATTCAACGCCAAAAATATTGTTCTGAATATCGAGGAGCGGGATTCCGTACAGGTGTCAGGCGATTATACGAGACTCGTCCAGGTATTTGTTAATGTGATTAACAATGCCTACAAATATACCAATGAGGGCCATATCCGGATTGTAATCATGAAGGAGAATGAAGAAGCAAAAGTAATGATCAGCGATACGGGGATGGGGATTGCTGCGGAAGAGCTTCCGTTTATTTTCGAACGGTTTTACCGCGGCGAGAAATCCCGGAGCCGCAAAACGGGCGGCGCCGGGATCGGCCTGGCGGTCGTTAAAGCCATTGTAGAAGCCCACGGCGGGAAAATCGGCGTAAAAAGCGCGGTGGGCGAAGGAACGGAGTTCAGTTTTTCGTTTCCAATAGCTTCTCCATGATCATGACATCGATATATTGCTGATCGATTATGCCCTGCTTTGCAAAAATACCCACTTCGCGGTAACCCATTTTGCGATACAAACCTTGACCGGGCGCGTTAAAGGGAAACGTGAACAAGACGATTTTCCGAAAACCTCCGGTGGCAGCTTTGTCTTCCAAGCCGGTTAGAAGAGCGCTTCCGATTCCCCGGCCGCGATATTCTCTGTCGATATAAATCGACATGTCAGCTACTCCGGCGTAAGCACAGCGGTGTGAGTACGGGTTTAAGGCCGCCCAACCGACTACCCGCTCTTCTAACTGGGCGACCAATGCTCCATATCTTCCCTGATGCTCGGAGAACCAGCCGTTCATGTAAGCTATGTCTTTGAGATCCGTCTCCAGCGTAGCGATCCGGTCTTCAATCCCCTGGTTGTAAATGCGAAGCACAGGCGCAAGATCCCGCTCCTTAATATCGCGGATTTCAATGCCTTCCACAATCAATCCCTCCATAAGCGCGTGATGATTCGTTTCATGGTTTGACGGCTTTAATGACTGCGGAGGTGATGAAGTGATCAAGCCGCATGCCGGGAACCCACTCTCTAATCAGTTCGGCGGTTTTATCCTTGCTAAGCTGCTTGGGTTCGATGGATATCGCGGTAAAACCGCTTGACTGCAGCATGGTTGTCAGTTCCTCCATGGAAGAAGCGCCGGAGATGCAGCCGGAATACAGCTCGTTTAAGTCGTTTTTGATGTCAGGAGGCAACTCGGCCGTGGTCACGACATCGGAAATCGCCAAGCGCCCGCCGGGTTGCAATACGCGGAAAGCCTCGTCAAAAACCCGCTGTTTATCGGGAGACAAATTAATCACACAGTTTGAAATGATTGCATTTACGGTCCGATCCGCCACCGGCAAATTCTCGATTTCGCCCAAGCGGAACTCGACGTTGTCCGCGTTGGTCTTCTCGGCGTTGCCTCGAGCGCGACTGATCATTTCAGGCGTCATATCTACGCCGATCACATGTCCGCTCCCGCCAACCTGACGTGATGCTAGGAAACAATCGAAACCTCCCCCGCTGCCGAGATCGAGTACGGTCTCACCCGGCTTTAGTTCGGCAATGGCTTGCGGATTGCCACAGCCCAGTCCGAGATTCGCCCCTTCGGGAACGGCAGCGAGCTCTTCCTCCGAATAGCCGAGCTTAGCCGAAATGGCATTAAAATCGGCGAAAGCTCCGCAACAGCCGGCTGAGGAGGGGCCGGGAACGTCGGTGGAACAGCCATCGCCCGAACGGGCCTCCAGAGTTGCCGCTTTCTTATAACGAGCCCGGACCGTCTGACGAATTTCATCGTTTTTAAGCTGGTTCATTTCTTAAACACGCTCCTTATTAATATTGCAAATTGCAATTAATTAAATTAAACCTTTCAATCAGTGAGAATTGCAACAATGAGAATAGTTTATTAGTATGAGAGGACTGTAACGAAATCGCCGGCAGATTTTCGTACCAGTGTTATCCATCTCTTAGTTATGTTATAGATCAAATTATTGCACATTGCAAGTAAATTTAAAAAAATATTTTGACTCAAGGGCCATGATATGCTTGAATAAACATATAAGCATTTGATTATGCATTTATTGCATAGGATTTGGAGGTGGGGGCTTAATGGATCAAATGGATACTCTTGCCGAAACTTTTAAGCTGCTGGGAGATAAATCCAGACTTACTATTCTCGGGTTGCTGAAAGAGAAAGAATTATGCGTGTGCAATATCGTGGATGTTTTGCAAATGTCCCAACCCGGCGTCAGTCAGCATTTGCGAAAAATGAAAGCGGGGGGATTGGTTCGCGAAGTTCGCAGGGGGAAATGGGCTTACTATTCATTGAATACGGAGGATAAGCCGTATATCAAGGATATCATAGAGCATATTCCCTCGCAGGCCTCGGAGCTTGAGAAATTATGTTGTCAGGGAAAAGCCTCATCTTGTGATTGATGGTTAGTGAACGGAAGGAGCTGTGTGGAAAAATGGGCCAAGGCAACACTCCAAGACTGTCGTTTTTGGATCGTTATTTGACGGTTTGGATCTTTGCGGCAATGGCTGTCGGACTACTGATCGGATCGTTGATTCCGGCTTTTGCGAACGATCTTTCGAGTTACGGGTCAGGTACAACTTCGATCCCGATTGCCGCCGGGCTCATCGTGATGATGTATCCGCCGTTAGCCAAAGTCAGATACGAAAAGCTGGGCAGGGTATTCAAAGATTGGAAAGTGCTGCTTCTATCCCTGGTACAGAATTGGATTATCGGGCCGGTGCTGATGTTTTTTTTGGCGATCTTGTTTTTGGGCGACCTGCCGGAGTATATGATCGGCTTGATCATGATCGGTTTGGCACGTTGCATCGCTATGGTGCTGATATGGAGCGATTTAGCCAAAGGAGACCCTGATTACACCGCCGGATTGGTGGCCTTCAATTCGATTTTTCAAATTTTGTTCTATTCGGCGTTCAGCTATGTGTTTGTCACCGTCCTGCCCGGCTGGTTTGGGATTCGGGGAGCGGAAGTGCAGGTTTCGATGGGGCAAATCGCCGAAAGCGTCATGATTTACTTGGGCATCCCGTTTTTGGCCGGGCTGGTGACGCGAATCATCGGAATCAAATTAAAAGGGACGGCGTGGTACGAAGAAGTTCTCCTTCCGAAGATCGGTCCGCTTGCCTTGATCGCCCTGCTGTACACCATTATTTTGATGTTTTCGCTCAAAGCCGGTTTGATTCTTTCCTTGCCGCTGGACGTACTCAGGATAGCGCTGCCGATGGTCATATATTTTGCGGCGATGTTTCTGCTCTCTTTCTTTTTGTCGCGAAAAGCGGGGGCTTCCTATCCGGTAGCTTCTTCCCTCTCCTTTACGGCGGCGAGCAACAATTTCGAACTGGCGATTGCGGTCGCGATCGGGGTCTTCGGACTCGGCTCAGGCGTCGCTTTTGCGGCGGTCATTGGACCGCTTGTCGAAGTTCCCGTATTAATTGGCCTTGTAAACGTCTCCTTGCTATTTAAACGCAAGTATTTTGACACAAAATCATCTCATTCATAAAGGAGCATGCAGTTATGTCGAAAAAATCCATTTACTTTTTGTGCACCGGAAATTCCTGCCGCAGCCAAATGGCCGAAGGGTGGGCGAAAAAATATTTAGGCGAAGCTTGGGAGGTCTACAGTGCGGGAATCGAAGCGCATGGGTTAAATCCGAACGCCGTCAAGGCGATGCGGGAAGTCGGCATCGACATTTCCGGGCAAACGTCGGATATGATCGATCCACAGCTTTTGAATGCCGCGGATATGGTCGTAACCTTATGCGGCGACGCAGCGGAACGGTGTCCTGTCACTCCGCCGCAGGTGCGGCGCGAGCATTGGGGGTTCGATGATCCCGCCAAAGCTCAAGGAACCGACGCAGAAAAATGGGCCGTATTCCAACGGGTGCGGGATCAGATTGGTGAACGAATCAAAAAATTTGCTGAAGAAGAGTAACATTGAAACGAAAAATGCCGTTATATATTAAAGGGGCCGTCCAAAGGTGATCACCTGCGGGGCGGCTTTTTTGCGAGATGTGACCTATTTGCGGAGTGAAATTCTCGTTTTTCGAAACACTAAGATGATCGGCATTGGATTACCTATAGAGAGGATGTGTATCCGTGGCCATTTTTCACAATAACCCGGATCATCCATTTAGCGAAAACCCGGAGCTTCATCTTAGCTACTGGGGAAAAGAAAAATGTGCTCCCGGCCATTTCTTTGGCCCAGGGGTCCGAGATATCTATAAAATCCATTTCATTCATTCGGGTCATGGAGTGGTGCGTGTAGGGGAGGAAACTTACACACTTGGGGGCGGTCAAGCCTTTATCGCTTATCCAGGAAGAGTGATTTTCTACCAGGCCGATAACGACGACCCGTGGACTTACTCTTGGGTGGGTTTTTACGGCAATATCGTAGAGGAGGTTCTGTCCCGAACCCGTCTGGATCCCGAACACCCGGTATTTCCGATGGATACCCGTCTCATGCCGAAAATGTTTGAGCTGCTGAATGAAGCTGGCGAACACTCCGGCAGCCGCGATCTTAGGCTCATTGCAAGATTAAGCGAGCTGTTGTCTTTGCTCGTGGAGCTTGCGCCTTCCTCCGAGCGTGGCACCGGTACTTCCCATACCAAAGATGCGTATATCCATCGCTGCCTGGATTTCCTTCATGGCCATTATTGCGAAAATTTGTCCATCCGAGAGCTTGCGACGATGGTGGGCCTTGACCGGAAATATCTGTCCGCCATTTTCAAAAATGCAACGGGTTACCCCCCGCAGCAGTATTTGCTGCGTTACCGTATGGAGCGCGCCTGCGTTCTCCTGCAGCAGGGCCAATATACCGTTGCCGAGGTTGCCCGATCGGTAGGGTATCAGGATGCCTTGCTGTTTTCGAAAATGTTCAAAAAAACGGTTGGAGTATCTCCAACCGAATATAAAACCTCACCTTCCTTCATGACATTAACGACATAGTGACATATTCTTCATCCATGTTGACATTGGGTTAATCCATCCGATGAATTATAGTAGGGTACAGAATAGAGAAGGAGGTATTTCAATGACTTATTTGGCAGAGAGCAGCAGATACGAATCTATGACATATCATCGCGCAGGAAAAAGCGGCCTGAAGCTTCCGGCCATTTCGCTTGGATTATGGCATAATTTCGGAGGAATCAATACTTACGAAAACGGCAGAGCGATGCTGCGCAGAGCATTTGATTTGGGAATCACCCATTTTGACCTTGCGAACAACTACGGTCCTCCGGCCGGCTCCGCGGAAGAAACGTTCGGACGGGCCTTGCGGGAGGATTTGCGGCCTTATCGCGACGAGTTGATCATTTCCACGAAGGCCGGATATTATATGTGGCCCGGGCCTTACGGCGAGTGGGGCTCCAAGAAAAACTTGGTTGCCAGCCTGGATCAGAGCTTGAAGCGGATGGGATTGGATTATGTCGATATTTACTATCACCACCGTCCGGATCCGGACACGCCGCTCGAAGAAACGATGAGCGCTTTGGATTTGCTGGTGCGTCAAGGGAAAGCGCTGTATATCGGGCTGTCCAACTACCGTCCGGAAGAAACCCGCGCTGCTTCGGCAATCCTCAAAAAGCTGGGCACTCCATGTTTGATCCATCAGCCGAACTATTCGATGATGAACCGCTGGATCGAGGAAGGGCTTCAGGACGTGCTTGAGGAAGAAGGAATCGGGTCCATCGCGTTTTCGCCGCTTGAAAAAGGCATTTTGACCGACCGTTATCTGAACGGAATAACGCCGGATTCCCGCGCGGCGGGTCCAAGCGTTTTCCTGAAGCCTGAGGATATCAGCGAGGAACGGATCGAGCGGATTCGGCGCTTGAACGATTTGGCGGCGGAAAGAGGCCAAAAGCTGTCGCAAATGGCAATCGCGTGGGTGCTTCGCGGCGGCAAGGTTACTTCGGCGCTGATTGGGGCCAGCAAAGTGAGCCAAATAGAAGACGCCGTCGGCGCCTTGAAGAATACGAGCTTTACCGCGGAAGAATTGCGGCGGATCGACGAGATTTTGGGCTTCTAGTTCATAGATATGCAAAGGGCATTTTTCCTTCAAAGGGGAAGATGCCCTTTTTTATGGATGGAAATTTCTTTTTTTTAAATCCGTATGGAGTTGTCGCGTTTTAGCCTTTATAATATGACGAGTACAAAGTATAAAGGAAAAGGTGTTTATTTCATGAGCATATTAAACGTAGAACGGCTGAGCCACGGTTTCGGAGACCGGGCGATTTTCAGCGACGTATCCTTCCGGCTGCTGAAGGGCGAGCATATCGGCCTGATCGGCGCCAACGGCGAAGGAAAGTCCACCTTCATGAACATCATTACAGGCAAACTTCAGCCGGACGACGGTAAAATCGAATGGGCCAGACGCACGCGGGTCGGCTATCTGGATCAGCACGCGGTGCTGACGAAGGGGCAAACGATCCGCGATATTCTGCGCGGGGCGTTTCAATATTTGTTCGACTTGGAACAAGAGATGAACGACATGTACGGCAGAATGGGCGAGGTGTCCCCGGAAGAACTGGAGCAGCTTTTGGAGGATGTCGGAACGATTCAGGACACGTTAACGAACCAGGATTTTTACATGATCGATGCCAAAGTCGATGAAACCGCCCGCGGATTGGGACTTACGGATATCGGCCTCGAGAAGGATGTCAACGATCTTAGCGGCGGCCAGCGTACGAAGGTGCTTCTTGCCAAACTTTTGCTGGAGAAGCCGGACATTCTGCTATTGGACGAGCCTACGAACTATCTCGACGAGCAGCATATCGAATGGCTGAAGCGGTATTTGCAGGAGTACGAAAATGCCTTCATTTTGATTTCGCATGACATTCCTTTCCTGAACAGCGTCATTAATCTGATCTACCATATGGAAAATCAGTCGCTGACGCGTTATGTGGGGGATTACGATTATTTCCAGCAGGTGTACGAGGCGAAAAAGCAGCAGCTTGAATCCGCCTACAAACGCCAGCAGCAGGAAATCGCCGATTTGAAGGACTTCGTTGCCCGGAACAAAGCCAGCGTAGCCACGCGGAATATGGCGATGTCCCGGCAGAAGAAGCTGGACAAGATGGATGTTATCGAGCTCGCCAAAGAGAAACCGAAACCGCAGTTTAACTTTAAGGACGCCCGGACTTCCGGCAAGCTGATTTTCGAAACAAATGATCTCGTGATCGGCTACGATTCGCCGTTGTCGAAACCGCTCAATCTGCGTATGGAACGGGGGCAAAAAATCGCGCTCGTCGGCGCCAACGGCATTGGGAAAACGACGCTGCTGCGCAGCATTCTCGGTCAAATTCCGGCCATTTCCGGCTCCGTGCATCTTGGCGATCTGCTGGAAATCGGTTATTTCGAGCAGGAGATGAAGGACGCCAACTACAATACGTGTATTGAAGAGATTTGGCATGAGTTCCCGTCCTTTACACAGTTTGAAGTACGGGCGGCTTTGGCGAAATGCGGCCTGACGACCAAGCATATCGAAAGTAAAGTCGCGGTCCTGAGCGGCGGCGAGAAGGCGAAGGTGCGCCTCTGCAAGCTGATCAACCGCGAGACGAATCTGCTTGTATTGGACGAACCGACCAACCACCTCGACGTGGATGCGAAGGACGAACTGCAGCGGGCTCTCAAAGCGTACAAGGGCAGCATTTTGCTGATTTCCCATGAACCCGAATTCTACCGCGAAGTCGTAACGGAAACGTGGAACTGCGAATCGTGGACAACGAAAGTGTTTTAAACGACTTGAATTGAGGGTGTCCTAAAAGTCATCATAGATGATCTTTGGGACACCCTTTAAAATTGTCTTAACAAACGGAGCGGAAAACCCTTCCAGATCGCCGCCGGGTACTGGATCGGGCTTCAAGGATTTGCGGTAGAACAGATTGTCTGGTCAACGAGGTCCCAAAGAGCCGCATCTCCTCCGTCACTTAAAATAGCAGCCTTTTTTGGCCCTATTTCCACTGGAGAGGCCCCATTTTAAAGAAATAGCGCCTTTTATGGCCTTATTTCTCCAGAAGTGCTCCTTTTTTCCTCGGTTTTGGCCGGTTTTCCGAAAATAAGGCCATTTTGCACCGCTATTTTCGGGAAAACGCGGTTTCGGAGTGAAATAAGGCCATTTTATACCGCTATTCGAGAAATCGCCGTTTGCCGTTTATTGTTTCTTCAGGCCGGGTTGGCTCCGCTTAACGCCCGCCGCCCCCGTGCAGCAAAAGCAAAGTATGCCGGTCCCGAACCCGATGGGGCTGAACCCGGCTACGAGCAGCTCATCCTCGAGGACGAACTCAGTCCGGCTTGCCGAACCGCCGGCAAGGCCGGCCACACAAGGACCTGCGTGCCGTGCATCAAGGGCGGCCGAAGCTTACGGCGTTTTCTATTTTTCGGAACTTGCCAAAATCAACCCCGGAGGTCGGATCGTTTTCACTTGCCCGGCACCTCCTTTTCTTTCACTTTTGATTCCCCTCAAAACTAAAAGTCTCGACGATTCTTTTTTCAAAGCAGATGGCTTTAGGGTTGTTCCGGTATTTACCGTAGTTTTCTATCTGAGAATAACCCTGCCGTATGTAAAAGGTCACCGCCCGTTCATTGATCACTCGGGTTTCAAGCCACAGTGACGTGTATCCCGATTGCCGTGCCTCTGCCTCCAAATATGCTAAAATTCGAGTTCCCACCCCTTGGAATGCTGTCCTGGCGTACATTCTTTTGATTTCGGCAATACTATCGTGTCCGCGAACAGGACGAATAGCCCCGCATCCCAGAGCTTCTCCACCCTCGTCATAGGCGATAGCAAACAAGGAACCGGTAACACACACATCCTTGGCGTCAAAGGAGCTTTTGCCGCTGTCGCCCGTTATTCCTTCCAAAATGCCCGACAGTTCTTCCATCAACAATACGGCTTCCCGGTCAAAAGGACTTTTCTTTAAGATTTCCATACTGTCCTCCTATACTCGAACGTTATTAACAAATTAAGTATATTGCAACCTTGACAAAAGGGATATGCTTCGATTATATGGTAAGTATACATATAATAAGTCTACATATTAATTTCGAGGTGAAAGGCAATGAAACTTCATGAGTCTTTCGGTTATCTTTTGAATTCGTCCGCCAAGAAGATCAAGAAACGTCTGGAAGCGGAGATTAAAGATCATGACATTACAACATCCCAATGGGCCGTGCTGAAGGTTTTGACGGAGAACGGGGAAATGACCCAGGCCGAAGCCGCGGAGAAATTAGCCGCGGATCGGGCTACAACCGGAGCCGTCCTCGATAAGCTGATTCAAAAAGGATGGGTTCATCGAGTCCAGTCGGAAAGCGACCGGCGAGCCAATAGGGTAAGCCCGACCGAGCAAGGCATAAACCTGGCGGAAGCCATCGGCAAAGCGGCGGTAAAATGCAACAGCATTGCGTTGGACGGTTTTGATGAGACTGAGATGGAGCAGCTGTTCCATTTTTTGCAGCGGGTAAGACGAAATTTGGAAAAGGAGCGAGGGTAATGTCATGGAAATTGGAGATTTTCAGAGCTTTTTTCGTCGCTTTCGGCATGTTCGAAATCCTCTCGAACGCCAGTTTTCTGATACTCAAGAACGGGATTAAGCGGGCGTTCAAACAGCATCAGGAGCTGCCTGCCGGGGTGACCGGACGGCAAATGAGGTTGAAAGTCCGGTTCATGCTTTTCTTTGGAGCGGTATTTTTCGCGCTGGGCCTGCTTTCGTATATTCTGGACTCCGTTAACCAGACGTATTATTTAACCGCGCTCCTGCTGTTTGCCTTGTATGCGGTGCTCGAGGGGGTATATTACCGTTATTGGAAAACCCTCGGTTTCTCCGCCGCAGGAGTTTTGTTCCTTCTAAGCTTTGTCATTTCATAAATTTGTCTCTTATTTCTTCCTAACTTTCTCAGAGATAGCGAGGGGAGTCCAAAATTGACGGGAAATCGGTTATAATATACAGGAAGTAAAAAAAGAAAGTGGGAAGAGTATGGGGCGCAAATGGAACAATATTAAAGAAAAGAAAGCATCAAAAGACGCCAACACCAGCCGGGTTTACGCGAAGTTTGGGGTCGAAATCTACGTGGCGGCCAAGAAGGGCGAGCCGGATCCGGAATCGAACCGGGCATTAAAAGTCGTACTTGAACGGGCAAAAACATATAACGTGCCGAAAGCGATCATCGATCGCGCCTTGGATAAAGCGAAGGGCAGCGGCGAAGAAACTTATCAGGAGCTTCGTTACGAAGGATTTGGACCAAGCGGGGCCATGGTCATTGTGGATACACTTACGAATAACGTGAACCGTACCGCTCCGGAAGTGCGTTCCGCTTTCAACAAAAACGGCGGAAATATGGGGGTCAGCGGGTCGGTTGCCTATATGTTCGACGCAACGGCCGTTATCGGGCTGGAAGGCAAAACCGTGGATGAAGTGCTGGAAGTCTTGCTCGAAGCGGACGTTGAAGTGCGAGATATCCTGGAAGAAGACGAGTCCGTCATCGTATATGCGGAGCCCGATCAATTCCATGTCGTGCAGGAAGCGCTCAAAAACGCCGGGGTTACCGAGTTTACCGTAGCCGAGCTGACAATGCTGGCGCAAAATTACGTGACGCTGCCGGCAGATACTCAGGCTCAATTCGAGAAACTGATTGACGCGCTGGAAGATTTGGAAGACGTGCAGCAAGTTTATCACAACGTGGAATTTGAAGAATAGGAAGTCCCGAAACCAGGTACATACTTGGAGCGGAATATGATACAAACAGGCCGACAGGTACGTTCCCTTGCCGGTCTTTTTTTTTGTATGCTGATTAGCTGCGGGTGACCGGTACACTATTGATTATTTTCGTATAATTTAGTTCAACGAATGGCGTATCGGCAATAATTCCTTTTTTTAACCAATTCAAATATTCCTCGTGCGGATTAAAGGTATCTTTGTAGATGTTCTGTATAAATTTATAAGACCCTGTTCTGCGATATTTCATGAAAATATCGAGTTTCCGAATCCAGTATTCATCGATTGTGTTGGTCTGCAAGTAGCCCTTCAAGTACGCAAGAAGATATGTTTCCGCGAATTCCGTGCGATCTTTTGCATTATTATAAGGAACAGCGGATTGCACAAGTTGATAGAGCGTTGTCGAAATATCGCAGGCATACCAGCTAACCTGGCAGTCGTCAAAGTCAAATATTTTGATCTGCCCGTTATCCACAAAAAAATTATGCTCATGTATATCTTCATGAATAATTCCATAGTTTTCCTTAGTCTTCGGCAGCAAGTGAAGTTCCTCTATATATTTGAGAGCAATCGGTTGAACCTCTTCGTCAATGATCCTGTTGTATTCCGGCCAGAAAAACGCACTGTTATTCCAAGCAAACCTTTTGGCGTCAGTTTCATTGTATGCATAACCCACGGTACGTCTGTGCATGTCTCCCATGATTGAACCGATATCCATGAATAAGGATTCATTACATTCATTGCGGTTTTTTAAGTTTACGGTGCGGCCGTTCGCCTTTTCAAACACACACACAATAAATTTTTCGCTATCCGCGTCAATAATTTCGTATAGATTGCCGTATAAGCTTTTTATCGGCTGAACGATGTTATTGATCTCGCATGATAGATAGGCCATCCAATTCAATTCAAAATCGATATGCCGTTTTTTGTTCTCTGTATATTCGGAAACTCTCAAAATAACAGGATTTCCTGATATTGTCATTTCAAAAATGAGATTCGCGGAATTTCCCAAAGCGTTTTCGCTGATTATTTTTGCATTGTAAAGTTTCTCTGCTTGCCTAAATGTGGATTTATTTTGACAGCTCATATCTAGTGCCTCCTATGAAAAAAAGTATCGGACCGTTAGATTCATACTATATTTTTCATCAAGCTTTCACAAATTTCATGCCAAGCAGAAAAGTAAAGCTTCGTAAAATTATACTCACTTACTATAATTTAACAATGAAAGTACAATTCAAACACATTCTCTTAATATATGAACCCTACTCTATAACAGGGAGTATTACCAAAGAGGAGGGTGTTCAATTTTATGAATATGCAAAAGAAAACTCGTTTTGGCAAGGCAATGGCGGCTACGGCAGCCGCAACACTTCTGGTAACCAGCATCGTAACCACTCAGTCGGCCAACAATGCCGATGCGGCAACGGTCCAAACGAAGAACGTCATCTTGTTCGTCGGCGACGGCATGGGACTGGCTGCACGGGACGCCATCCGTCTTGCTACCGTGGGTGAGAAGGGCAGCCTTCAAATGGAAGATATGCCGTATACCGGATTGTTCCACACCAGCTCGACAACCAGCGTTACGGATTCGGCTGCAGCCGCTACGGCTTTTGCCAGCGGGGTAAAAACGTATAACGGCGCCATCGGCATGGATGCTAACAAAAAATCGGTGAAAACGATTATGGAATATGCAAAAGAAGCCGGCAGATCGACCGGGGTCGTTACGACGAGCCAAGTTACGGATGCTACCGGCGCCGCTTTTGGCGCACACGTGGAAGACCGTGCCAAACAAAGCGATATCGCGCTGCAATTTTTGACGAAAAGCAAGCTTGATGTCATCCTTGGCGGCGGCGAAGACTTCTGGTATCCGGCAGGCACTCCCGGCAAGTTCCAAGACGAACCGGCCGAAGATCCTTCGGAAAAAAGCAAAGGCACGCAAGGCAATCTGATCGACAAAGCCAAGCAATTGGGTTACACCTATGTAGCGAACAAAGCCGATATGCAAAAATCAAATAACAGCAAGCTTCTCGGACTGTTCGCAAACGAAGAAATGTTCCAACAAAGACCGGAGGGCGAAGGGGACATCTATAATCCGGTCGTATCGCTTCCCGACATGACGAAAAAAGCGATCGACACGCTTTCCAAGAACAAAAAAGGCTTTTTCCTCATGGTAGAAGAAGAAGCAACGGACGAAATGGCGCATTCCAACAACGCCAAGCTGACCATTAAAGCTGGTCAAGAACTCGATAAAGCCGTGAAAGTAGCTAAAGATTTTGCCAAGAAAAACCCGGATACGCTCGTACTAGTTCTGGCCGACCATGAAACCGGCGGACTCTCCATCGAAGAAGCGGACGACAAAGACGAATCCGGAGATGATATTTCCAAAGAAGACGGTCCGTTTGCCATCGCCAACTCGAACCAACAATTTTTCATTGACTGGACGACTTCGGGACATACGGCTGTGGACGTACCGGTTACCGCTATAGGCAAAAACGCCAACCTTTTCACGGGCGTATACGAAAATACGGCAATCTTCAGCAAGCTGATTCAAGCTACCGGACTGAAAGTGAAAAAATAACGGCTTCACATCGTTTAAGCGTTTTACCCAAAACGGGAGCGCGATTCTTCGGAATCGGCTTCCGTTTTTTCGTTATGGTCCCAATGTCCGCGCAAACTTGGAGCTTTCTTCATCATTTCCACACAACCCCGGTCTAGAATGAGAACATCAAGGATTTAAGAGGAGGAATATTTTTTATGGATTGGTCTTGGTTACTTGTGCTTGCTTGTCCGCTGATGATGGTTTTCATGATGTTCGGAATGCGCGGCTCCCATCAGCATGGTTCCCACGGGCGTCAAAGCGAGGAAGACAGACAAAAAGCGATTTATGATGAGCTTCAAGCGCTCAAATCCGAAAACGAGCAGATGAGACAGGAAATTCAAAAGCTGTCCCGTTAAATTCTGTAAACATGAAAAGGAGGTAAGAAAATGAACTGTTGCGGCGACTCGAATCATCAAAATCATGAGCACGGAAACGAAATGCATGATCATAAGTCAAATAAGCATCGACTGATGATGTTATTATGCTGCGTGCTGCCCATCGTATTGTTCGTGGCTTTATTTCTGATTAACCGAGCGGCCGGAGCAAGTCCCAACGCGGCAACGTATTTGCTGCTGCTGATTTGCCCGCTGTCGCATTTGGTTCTGATGCCGCTGATGTCGGGCAAGAAGAGACCGTAGCAGCCCCTTTAACTGGCGGCATTGGCCTCTCTTGCTATACAATGAGGGCAGAGTGACGGACAAGCGCCGGCGCGAAGGAGGTTTTAGCGAGCCTTTGCGTACCGACGCTTCGTTTATATCGTAAAGGTGGTGATCATCCTGGCCAAGCTTCAGGTTTTAGTGGTGGATGACGAATGGAACATGCGCAATTTGCTGCGCATTTATTTGACGAAGGAAGGCTTTGAAGTCAAAGAAGCTTCAAATGGGTCGGAAGCTTTGGCGATGGTGAATAAGCACGAATTCGACATTCTTTTATTGGATATCATGCTGCCGGATATGGACGGGTGGCAGGTGTGCAAAGCTGTTCGAGAAACGGGCAACCTTCCGATCCTCATGTTGACCGCACGCTCGGAAACCAAAGATAAAGTACATGGACTTGGCATTGGAGCGGACGATTATTTGACGAAGCCGTTTGAACCGGAAGAGCTGCTTGCCCGCGTGTTTTCATTGATTCGCCGCTCCGCGATGACGCAAAACGCCGCTCCGCAAGAGCAGGTCATGGAATTTCAGGAATTCAAAATACTGCCGGAGGGTCGCGAGGTCCACATTCGCCAGCTTGAGGCGGAGTTTACGCCCAAGGAATTCGATTTGCTGCTGACGCTGGCCAAAAATCGGCAGCGTGCCTTCAGCAGGGAAGAATTGGTCAGCATGATTTGGGGATACGACTATGACGGCGACGTTCGCGTCGTCGATACGCATATCAAGAATATCCGCGATAAGGCGCAAAAGGCCGGGCTTTCGTACAATCCGATTCAGACGGTATGGGGTGTCGGGTACAAGTTTAACGGGGCGGGCACGCCGAAATGAGACAAAACAGGATCGGGCTGAAGCTGGGTTTGATCATTTTATCCGTGTTTGCCGTCGTTTTAATCTCGCTGGGCCTAGCTATCGATCGCATGTTTGCGAATTTCTACAACGCGGAGATGCGGACGGAGGTTGATGAGCTGGCGCTGCATTTTGCGGCGATGACGGATGTCTCATCCAATGTCTCGACGGAACAGACTCTACTTCAATATGCCGACTTTTCGGATGTCAGCATTCTGTTTATCGATTCAAAAGGGAACGTTCTTGCGCATTCCGGCAGCCATAATATCTCGGATCGTTCCTTTATCCGCACGAAGGACGTCAAAGCTCTGTTCACGGGGAAATCCGTACAACTGAAGCATACGGACGCGGATGGCGAGCGATATTTCGTGTCGGCCAAACCGGTTCGGGACGGAAGCGGATCGGCGATCCGTTCCGCCTTGTATGTATTGTCCTCGACGCAGCACATGGATGATTCGATTTCCGCGGTAAGAAGATTGGTGATTCTATCGGGGATCGGGGCGTTTTTGCTGGCGCTCGGGATTGTTTGGATTCTGGCCAATGTACTGTCAAGACCGCTGCTGCAAATGCAGGAGGCTACCCGGAAAATCGCCGCGGGCGAACTGGAAACCCGGCTAAGCATTGTCCAGCACGATGAAATCGGGTCGCTGGCGGGGGAGATCAATAATCTGGCGGAGGATTTGCAGAGATACCGGGATACGAGGCAGGAGTTTTTGGCCAATATTTCGCATGAACTGCGGACGCCCATCACTTATCTGGAAGGGTATGCCAAAGTCATTCGGGAGCGTCTGTACGAGACCGAGGAAGAAAGGGACATGTACCTGGACATTATTCACCAGGAGGCACAGCGGCTGCAGCATTTGGTGAATGATCTGTTCGAACTCGCGAAAATGGAGGAAGGAAAAATCAGCCTGACGCTGGAATGGATCGATTTGAGCGAGATTGTCGACAACGCCGTTCGTAAGATCCGGCTTAAGGCCGGTGAGAAAGGGCTTGAAATGAACACCCGGATTGGCAGCGGCATTCCGCTGATTTATGGCGACGGTTTAAGGATGGAGCAGGTGCTGATCAACCTTTTGGAGAATGCGGTGCGTTACACGGAATCCGGCGGGATTACGGTTCGTTTAGAGCAAAGCGGCACATCGGTTGAGCTGACGGTGGAAGATACCGGAATCGGCATTCCCGAGGCCGAAGTTCCATATGTATTCGACCGGTTTTACCGGGTGGAGAAATCCCGCTCCCGGCAGCATGGGGGAACCGGCCTGGGACTTCCGATCGCCAGAAAACTGGTGGAGCTTCAAGGGGGAGAAATGCGGGTCAGCAGCCGTTTGGGCGTAGGAACCGCATTTACGCTTATGTTTCCGCATCCCAAAAAGGAGGAGCTGTCATGAAGAGAGCGGATTGGCTCGCAGCGTTTATATTGATCCTGACGGGAATTTTCTGCCTTTCCGTGTCGGCGACTTCCTTCGGGGGCTTCTCCGTCCTTCAATTAGGCCGGTCGATGGGCGGTGTATGTTTCGTTATCGTACTGGCAGCCGGTATTCTCGGGTTGATCTATTATCTGGTTGGCCGCAAAAAAGATTAATGGATGATGGCGTCCAAATCGTCCGTTCCGTTCTTTATATCGCCCGGCGCGCCGCTGACTTCGATAAACATGCGCAGCGGCAAGCAGATGATCGTTTCCCGCGGTTTGGTGATCAATCCGAACGTAAAACAAATTTTTTGCGGACAATCGGATTCGACGACTTCGATTCCGTAGTCCCGAACCCTTAACCGGTCATATCCGCGGTTCGTTTTTATTTCGATATATTTCGTCTCTTTGGTGAGTTCCACGGTTTGATAAACCTGATTGTCGACTCTTATGGCCGCGTAACGGTTGCCTGGGATCCGACTCTCGGAAACGTGGTCATAGAGCCGTTCGGCGCCGATAAAAATCGCAGCAAGGATCAAAATTCCTCCGATCAGCAGCAGATCTCCTTTTTTGAACATCTTCTCCCTTTTGCGCATCAGCCACATCTCCAGCGGACAATTTCTTTGGTTCAACCCGTCCATTCTAGCTTGGAAATATGTGCTTTCTTTGTAGATTTGATGTACATACGTAATGAGGATTATTGACTCCGAGGCGTGCTTAGTGGTAAACTCTTGAGAATTTAGAAAACCGAAAAGGAGCTGATAGAATGGCTTTTTATTATTCTGAACCGTCCCGGACTTTTAGCGAATTTTTGCTGATTCCCAATTTAACGACGAAGGATTGTACTCCGGCGGATGTTACGCTCAAAACCCCGCTGACCAAATTCAAAAAGGGCGAACAGCCCGCCATTTCCATCAATATACCGTTTTCATCGGCAGTCATGCAGTCGGTTTCCGACCACCACATGGCGATTGCGCTGGCCCGATGCGGCGGTATTTCTTTTATTTTCGGGTCGCAGCCGGTCTCGGAACAGGCCGCTATGGTTCGGAAGGTCAAAGAATATAAAGCCGGTTTCGTCGTGAGCCGTTCCAACCTGACCCCGCGGCATCGCCTTCAAGATGTCCTCGATTTAAAAGAGAAGACGGGGCATTCTACCGTAGCGATCACGGACGACGGCACGCCAAACGGAAAGCTTGTAGGTATCGTTACGAGCCGGGATTACCGGATCAGCCGGGATTCGGCCGATCTTTCCATTCATGAATTCATGACGCCGTTTTCCTCGCTCATCTGCGGTAAAGCCGGGATCAATCTGTCGGAAGCCAATGATTTGATCTGGGAGCACAAGTTAAATTGTCTGCCGATCGTGGACGAACATCAAAAACTGCAATATCTGGTGTTCCGCAAGGATTACGACACCCATAAGGAAAATCCTCTTGCCCTATTGGACGATAACAAAAGCTTTATCGTCGGCGCCGGGATCAATACGAAAGATTATGAAGAACGCGTACCGGCTTTGGTCGAAGCAGGGGTAGACGTACTGGTGATCGACGCCTCGGACGGATATACGGAATGGCAGAGCGATACCATTGATTACGTGAAGCGGAATTTCAATGTTAAAATCGGCGGCGGAAATATCGTCGACCGCGAGGGTTTCCGTTACCTGGTGGACGCCGGGGCCGATTTTGTGAAAGTCGGGATCGGCGGTGGTTCGATCTGTATTACACGGGAACAGAAGGGCATTGGCCGGGGACAAGCTTCGGCTTTGATCGAGGTTGCGGAGGAACGGGACAAGTACTTCAAGGAAACCGGAATCTATGTACCGATTTGCTCCGACGGCGGCATCGTTCATGATTACCACATCACGCTGGCGCTGGCGATGGGAGCCGATTTCGTCATGATGGGACGCTATTTTGCCCGCTTTGACGAAAGCCCGACCAAAAAGCTGAAAGTCGGCAACAACTTCGTCAAAGAGTTTTGGGGCGAAGGCTCCAACCGGGCGAGAAACTGGCAGCGTTACGATACCGGCGGCAAGCAAAGCCTCGTCTTTGAAGAGGGCGTGGATTCCTACGTACCTTATGCCGGGAGCCTCAAGGAAAATCTGGACAAAACGATCAGTAAAGTGAAATCCACCATGTCCAACTGCGGCTCCAAGTCGCTGAAGGAACTGCAGGAAAGGGCGAGAATCACGCTGGTTTCCGCCACCAGCCTGGTCGAAGGCGGCGCACATGATGTCATTGCGAAGGAGAACAGCTTCTCCGCGGAATAAAATCAGGCACAAAAAAGGGCGTCCCAAGAGTCATCATAGATGACGGAGGGGCACCCTTTTTCCATTTTGGAGCAGGTGAAAACGGTACTGGAGACCATGGTTACTACGGTCCTTCAGTTTCTGGCGGAGGAGAATACGTGCAGTTGGAGCATTACATGAAGACTGAAGCATGCCCTCAACTCCCGTAACGAATCGTATTGGCGTTATTACCGGACACCTTTTATGTGAAACCTTAACGGAGCGTTTTTAACGCGCCGCTCCAGGCAACGAGCTGATCAAACAGGGTGTTCAGCGCGGAAAGATGGATATCTGCGGGTTTAAACACGCTGAAGTTCTCAAAATCGGTAAACAGCGAAAGCGCCACTTGCGACCGGACGTCGGCCACTTGCAGTTCGCCCATGATAAGACGCAGGTTTTCAACCGCTCTGGCGCCGCCAACGCTGCCAAGGCCTACGAAGCCGGCCGCCTTGTTGTTCCATTCATAGTAGAGGAAGTCGATGGCATTTTTGAGCGCGCCCGAGGTGGCGTGGTTGTATTCCGGAGTGACGAACACAAAGCCGTCCAGGGATTTGATTTTTTCCGACCAGGCTTTGGTATGTTCTTTCGTGTACGGCTGGCCCATGGCCGGCGAAACCGGCTCATCCAGAAGAGGAAGATTGTAATCCGCGATATCGACAATTTCATATTCCGCGTCGGTTCTTTGCTTAGCGTGCTCAAAAACCCATTTTGCTACAGCTTCGGTATTCCGTCCCGGACGTGTGCTACCCACAATAATGCCGATTTTCAACATCAGACTTAGCCTCCTATATAGTATAAAGTTACTTACAAAAAGTATTATACGATTCCGACTTGGAAAATTCAACCTTTTTATAATTAAAAAATAATAAATATATATATTGTTATTTTTTATTTTCATCGCTATATTATATAAGGCCCCAGGCGTTCAGACCGACAAGCGCATGCGGCATCTCAAGTTGTTCATAATAGAAAAAGAGATCATAGATCATTTAGGCGGAGGGATATCGTCTGGAAACGACAGATCGGAACAAAAGCTCGTGGAATACCGGAGCCTATCAAGCGTGGCTCAGCCGTTTTGGCCAACCCGGAGAAGCGGCGAAGAAGCTTAAAGAAGACCCGGCGAAACGGATCGGCAAGGCGCTCGGATATATGGGGGAACTGAAAGGCAAAAAAGTAGCAAACCTGCTTGGTTCAAACGGCACTAAGGCCGTTGCGCTGGCTTTGCTCGGAGCCGAGGTTACAGTTGTGGATTTTTCCGCAGAAAATGAAAAGTACGCCAAGGAGTTGGCGGAGGAATCCGGAGCCCGGCTTCATTACATCTTGTCCGATGTGCTGCAGCTGCCGCCGGAGCAATTATCGGGAGACTACGACATCGTATATATGGAACATGGAATCCTCCACTATTTTCAGGATCTTGGCCCGTTGTTTCATGTCGTTCACAGCTTGCTTAAAAAAGGGGGAAAGCTGGTGCTGCAGGATTTTCACCCTGTCACCACGAAGCTGATTACCTCGAAAGGGACGACCGCGAACATCCGCAAGCATAAGGTAACGGGGGATTATTTCGACAACTCTTTGGAAGAAAAAGAAGTGGCCTTCTCCAAATTTCTGCCGGAAGGGCACGGTTACGAAATCCAGAAGGTGCAGCTTCGCAATTGGAATTTAGGCGAAATCGTTACCGCAGTTGCCGGTGAAGGCTTGTTCATCCGGGTGCTTGAAGAACATCCGAATCTCTCCTCGGATGTATTTGATAAAGGTATTCCCAAGACGTTCACCGTTGTGGCGGAGAAAATATAGATATCTCTAAAACTTACTATAACAACAGAGCAGAAAACCCTGACAGACCGCTGCCAGTACCGGATCGACTTCGAGGAATGGATTTGCGTCAGAACAAATGGTTAGGACTAGTTGTCTGGTCTGGTCAACGCCATCCCCAAGCGCCGCATCCCTCCGACTCCGTACTTAAAATAGCGGCCTAAAAGGGTCTTATTTCCGCTTGGGGACTTCATTCCGGGTGAATAGCGCCGTTTTATGGCCTTATTTTATCAGAATAGGTCCTTTTCCCCTTGGTTTTGGATGTTTTTCTGAAGATAGGACCATTTTGCGCCGCTATTTTCGGGAAAACGCGGTTTCGGAGTGAAATAGAGCCATTTTATACCGCTATTCGAGAAATCTTTTGGGACACCCTCACTTCTACGTTATTCATCCACTTCCCCTGCCACATGAGCAAGATATCCATAATTTGTTTGGCGCCGCGTTCAAATTTGACCTAGCACCTTGCACAGCTCAACCAGCTGATGGATTCCCAGAAGCTGGTCGCGGTTCCGCCGGTGAATCGTCCGGATGGCGTCCTGCGTGATTGATCTCGCCTGCTCCGGGCTATGGTCGTCAAGAGCGTTAATAATTTCTTTCATGCTTTTCAAAAAATATACGGTGCTTCGCAAGGTGCGCATGAGCAGGACTTTACGCAGGTCGGCGGGGGTGAAAAGCCGATAACCGTTTTCCGGGTCGCGTGCAAGTGTCAGCAAGCCTTCCTTTTCCCAGTGCCGGATCGCCGATGAGGCGACTCCCGCAAATTCGGCGACTTCGCTGATCGTCATGGGACGCTTCGGCTTTTTAGGGGGCAGCGGTATGGCATCCAGATGCTGCAGCAGTTCAAGCGTTTGATCGGCGGCCAGCTTTTCCTGGTGCAGGCTGGCCTGTTCCTTGTTTACCAGCCCAAAGGCCGCGTCGCTTTCCCCTTTTTGCAGATGACGAAGCGCCTCACAAGATACGGCCACTCCAAAACCAGGGAACATGGCCCGCAGGCAGTGAAAATAGGCTAAATGCACATCGGTGTATAGCCGATAGCCGTTAGCCGCGCGGGCGGGAATGGGGACGGCGCCCCAGGATTCGTAATGTCTCAGAGCGCTCGTGCTGATCCGCAGCTCTTTGGCAATTTCGCCGGGTTTATAGTAGCGCATTTGATAACCTCGCCTAATAACGTATTCGTTTCGCTGCTGAATATAACAAAACCGCTCCCGGAAAGCAAACCTTAAAGTAAAGCATTAAAGCAGCATGATAAGGGTGGATCACGAATCCCCCTTTGATTTCATGATGAGAACACGTAAACCTTCTCACTTGCATGAATGTTGTAAAGTGGTATGCGTAGAGACATTTTCATACTGCCGCTTTGAGAGGAGAAATCGAAATATGAAGATATTGCAAGGTATTCCGCAGGCTGCCGAGTTTAATGAGCTCAGAAGAGAGGCGGGGGTAAAAGAAGTGGATGAAGCGCTCGCAGCCGCAGCGCTGAGAAATTCGCTGTTTGGAGTAATCGCCAAGGGAGAAGAACCATCGGATTTGATCGGAACGGGGAGAATCATCGGGGACGGAGGTTATTATTTTCAAATCGTCGATATTCTCGTCAAGCCGGCCTACAAGGATTGCGGGGTGGAGGAAGCCATCATCGGAGAGCTTCAGGCGTATCTGGATCAAAACGCGCCCGAGGAAGCGGAGGTGACGGTCTTGTCGGATACCGCCAGCTTGGCTTTTTACCAGAAGCATGGTTTCAAGCTGGTATATCCGGATTATTACGGGATGAGAAGAGGCTAAGTTTTACGGCTTGATTGAACCCGGGTTTTGGCGTTAGACGAACGCGGCGTCAGCGAAAGAAAAGACCGGTTCGAAGGCAGCTGTTCCGTGCCTTAAACCGGTCTTGTTTTCTTCTGTCGTATGGAGATTAATGGCTTTCCGACGGCGCCGCAACCGCAGCGGCTTTCACGCGTTTTGCCGCCCACAGGCGCCATCCCGTAAGCAGCGCCGCGGCGAGGCAGATGGAAGCCGAGGTGAGAAAGACGACATGCATGCCGGAGAGAAACAGATCCGGACGGCCAGGGACGAGCCCGGTAACGCGATGGCCCGCTTTGCCGCTCATCACGCCGAATAGGGTCGTGGTCGCCACCGTGATGCCGACGACCATCCCGATGTTGCGGACGAGCGAATTGATGCTTCCGGCGATGCCCAACTGTGTTTTCGGCACTTTGGACATGACAAGGGAGTTGTTCGGCGATTGAAACAGACCGCTACCGAGGCCAAGCATGCCGATCCAGACCCCAACCAGAGCGATCGGGCTGCGGTCATGCAGTTGGGAAAGTCCGGTTTGCGCAATAACCATGACGACAAGCCCGATAAACGTAAGGAGCTCGGAACCGATTTTGTCCGACAACGATCCGCTGACCGGGGCAACGATGACCATGATGATCGGAAAGATCATCATCAGAAAGCCGGCCTGCGACGGCGATAAATTCAAAATGCTCTGCGTATAAAATGGAGCGATGATATTAAAGCAGAAGCTGGCGATAAACACCAGGAATCCGCATAAAATGCTTAAGCTGAATAGCGGATTTTTAAACAGGGACAGCTGCAGCAGCGGCTCCTGCTTGCGAATCTCAAGCACAAGAAACGCGATGAAAATCACGACGGCCGCAATCAGTGAGGCGATGATCCGCAGGTCCGAATAGCCAAGCTGCTGACCAAGCAGAAGCCCCGCGAACAAAGCAAGTATAAAGAGCGGGAACAGCAGGCTTCCGGCTTTGTCGATTTTGGCATGAAGCTTGGTTAGATCGACAGGCAGGGTTCTGTAGCCGATCACGATAGCAATCAGCCCGACAGGAATATTCACCCAAAAAATGTATTCCCATCCCAGACCCGATACGATAACGCCGCCGAGGCTCGGTCCGGCAATGCTCCCTAGGGAAACGAAGGTGCCGATGAGGCCCAACGCTTTGCCGCGTTCGTTCGCCGGAAAAATATCCGTGATGATGCCTTGGTTGTTGGCCATCGTCATGGAGGCGCCAATGGCCTGAATCAGGCGCGAAGCAATCAGCATCGGAAGCGTGAAGCTGAAGCCGCAGAGCAGCGATCCGATCGTAAACACGATCATGCCCCATTTGAAGATTTTGATTTTTCCGACGATATCCCCAAGCTTGCCGAAGAAGAGAATGACGGCGCAAATTGTCATTAAATAAGCGGTAACGACCCATTCCGTTTGGGCGACCGGCAGCGCCATCTTCCTTGAGATTTCAGGCAGCGCGATGTTGACGATGCTTCCGTCCAGGGTGGACATAAACGTAAACAGATTCAGCACGATCAAAATCATCCAGCGTTTTTTCTGGATTACCGGATCGTCCTGATAGGTAATTCGTTGATTTCCGATATTGGGATTCATAGGATGCCGCACCTCGCTTTAATAATAAAAACGTCTATCGACGTAAATTCAAAGAAGACAGACCGCGTTTAGTTGTAGTTTTTCTTGCGATTATAGAATTGTTCAGCTCTGCTGAAAATTTATAAATTCTATAATCTTCAAAAAAGTTGCAAACGCAACGAATTGCACGTATCAGTTTACTCTTATTTAGTTGCGTTTGCAACCAATTTGCAGTACTATTTTTGTAAACTTTCATTAAACTAAGAGGAGCTGCCAAATGAAACCGTATCCAATCGGAAAACTGATATCCTACCTGTCGAGAATCAATCAAAAGGAGCTGGCCTGCATTCTGAAACAGCATGGTTTGGGAGGCGGGGGACATCACAGCTACCTTAAAGCGATTTTGGATCAACCCGGACTCAACCAGGATCAATTGACGGGCCTGGTCAAATTCGATAAAGCTACGACGACCCGCTGCGTCAAACAATTGGAGGAAGGCGGGTTCGTCACGCGAACCTTAGACGAAAAAGACCGCAGATCGTACCGGCTGTATCCCACGCCCAAAGCGGTGGAGTTCGAGCCGACGCTGCAGTCCATTTTGGATGAATTTAACCGAAACCTGGCGAGCTGCCTGACGGTAAACGAAACAAGACAGCTGGCGGCTTTGCTGCAAAAGGTCTATGACAATAAAATCGAATAACCATGCGCCGGGTTTACTTCTTCCGGAACGACTTTTCATGGAAGGAAATAATGTCGCGAAACAGCGAGTGGCCGTCGTCGCTCACCTTGAATCCGGGAGCAAGCGGCAGCACCAAAGCCCGGTAAGGCTCCGGCACCCAGATGTATTGATGTACGTATTCTGTGGCGATAAAGCCGCAGCGCTCCCAGAACTTCAGCCGGTGCCGGTTGGTTTCCGTATCTTCCGCTTCCGCTTCGATAATGATGGCTTGAATGTCTTGTTCGTGCTGCGCCCAGTCGCGTATTTTTTCAAAAAAATCCATTCCCAGCCCATGCCCGCGCAAATCCCGGCGAATCGCCATGTAGTCGATGATCAGCCGTGGGTTTTCCTTCGGTCCGCTGAAACCCGTGATCGCCATCGCGATCGTCTCATCTCCCGCAAAACCCGCATGCAAAAATGCGTCTCCCCGGTCGACCATGCTCCGTAAAATTTTCTCCGGCTTGGCTCCGTGTTCGAACGCCTCCCGGTATATAGGCCCAAGCTTGTCCCACCATGATTCGTTCCAATGCGCTGAAGTTTCAAACGAAAAGTCCACGCTAAAGTCTCCTTCAGTTAGTGTCATGCTGTATTTTCCTTAATCAAAACTTGTTCAGGATGCCGGGCTGCGTATATCCAAGCTTTTGCGATATTTCGAGAGCCGATAGTTGAAGCTTTTGAATCAACCCGGCCATCTGGTCCTCCTGAAATTGAATTTCCAGTCCGGCGATGCTAAGGGCGGCGGTGATCTGCCCGCTATAGTCGAATATAGGAGCGCTTAGCTCGGCGGTATAGTTCTCCAGTTCGGATCGGCTGAAGCTGTAACCCGATTTTCTGGAAGCTTCCAAAGCTTCCAGAAGCTTTGGCTTGTTCGTAATGGTCCCCGATGCGATAGGATTTAGCGTTACCTCGTTTAAATATTCGTCTCTCTCTTCTTCGGATAAAAAGGCGAGAATCACCCGCGAGGAGGCCCCTGCGTATAAAGGCGCTTTTCTCCCGATTTTGGTAAACAATCGAACGGGGTGATCCGTATCCAGCTTTTCGATATAAATACATTCATATCCGTCCCTTAGGACGAGATGAACGGCTTCCTTGACCTCATTCCGCAATTTCTGCATGACCGGCAAGGCGATGTGGCGGATATCCAGCCGCTCGGCCACCAGATTGCCGTATTGCAGGAACATGAGCCCCAGCGAATATCTTCCGTCTTTATCTTTATGTAAAAAACCCATTTCCTCGAGCGAGCCGATCATCCGGTGAACCGACGTCTTGGGGATGCCGGACAGCTTGGCCATTTCATTTATGTTGAGCTTGGTATGGTTTAAGAAAAGCTGCAGAAGATCCATGGATCTAACCACGGTTTTGTTTTTATTTAACACGATTGCCTCCCGGTTACCTTGGCTTCATCTCAAAAAATAAGCGAATCCGATTAGTTCTTTTTGTATCAGTATACAACGAATGGGAGGAAGTTTGAATCTTGCGGCCGCCTCCAAAAATTTCGGCTTGATTTTTATTCAATTCCCACTATAATGATCGTATATATCGGTTTTTCATTTTTCGGTTATCTCATTCCGAAATTCGGAACTCATTGTTGAAAGAGGGTTTTTCAAATGAATATGAACTGCTGCTCATGTTGCGAGGTGCCGAATCGGCATGTCCAAAAGTGAGAATTCCGTTTTGTTCGATAGCACGGCCGTAAATATCGTTCCGCTGGGGGACACCGCTCTTGTCATAAAGTTTAGCGAATCGATTAACGAAGAGACGCATCGGAAGGTCAGGCAGCTGGCGGATCATCTGGAAAGCCATCCCTTTCCCGGGATGATTGAATATGTGCCGTCCTTCACTTCGGTCACGATTTATTACGACATGCTGGAGTTTGCCGCCGAATATGACGACGGGTTCGCGGACGAAAGAGGATACTTTCCGTTTCAAACCGCCCGGAATCTTGTCAAGGGCATGCTGAAGGAGCTTGATGAAGTATCCGTCCATCCGGCAAGGGTGATCCGGATTCCGGTTTGTTACGGAGGAGAGCTTGGGCCCGATTTGGAGACGGTAGCCGCTCATCACGGGCTGCCTGCTGATGAAGTGATCCGGATTCACGCTTCGGCGGATTATTTGGTTTACATGCTTGGCTTTGCGCCCGGTTTCGCTTATTTGGGAGGCATGTCGCAGCGGATCGCCACGCCAAGGAGGCAAACGCCGCGCTTGTCCATTCCGTCCGGAACTGTCGGAATTGCCGGAGATCAGACGGGCGTGTACCCGATCGATACTCCCGGGGGCTGGCAGCTGATCGGTAAAACGCCGATCAAGCTGTTCATTCCGGAAGTCATGCCTCCGGCCCTGCTTCAATCGGGAGACATCGTTCGTTTTTATCCGATCTCCCGCAAGGAATTTGACGAGTGGGAGGGAAGCGATGATGAGCATGTTGGTTCTTAAGCCTGGGCTGCTCACGACGGTCCAGGATCTCGGCAGATACGGAGTGCAGAAATTCGGAGTGATCGTCGGGGGGGCGATGGACGCTTTCGCCCTGAGGATCGCCAATTTGCTCGTGGGGAACGAAGAGAATGAAGCGGGACTCGAAATTACTCTGCTTGGCCCCGAAATCTTTTTTGAACAGACCGCGCTGATATCGGTTTGCGGCGGCGACTTGTCCCCGCTGCTTAACGGCAAACCGGTGCCTCTCTGGCGAACACTGCTTGTGCCGAAGGGAAGTACGCTGTCGTTCGGAAAAGTGCGCCAGGGCTGCCGAACTTATCTGGCCATCGGCGGGGGGATTGATGTGCCGCTGCAAATGAACAGCAGGTCCACCTACCTTCGCGCCGGAATCGGCGGGTACGAAGGGCGCGCTCTTCGCAAGGGCGACCGTCTGCAGCTTCGCGACATCTCTTCGAACACCCTGAACTTGCTTGGGCTGCTGGCCCGAGAAGCCGAGCGGGAATCCGGAGCCGTCAGCGCTTGGGCGGTCAGTCCCGAGCTCTTTCCCCGGTATGCGGCGAATCCGACGGTTCAGGTTATTGCGGGCGAAGAATACAGCCTGTTTTTGGAGAAAAGCCGGCATCGTTTTCAGAACGAAGCTTTTACGGTGCTTCCGCAATCGGATCGTATGGGGTACCGGCTGTCTGGCGAAAAACTCAAATTGAGTGAAAAGACGGAAATGATCTCGTCCGCCGTGACGATGGGAACGGTTCAGGTTCCGCCTGACGGCAATCCGATCGTGCTGATGGCCGACAGGCAAACCACGGGCGGATATCCGAAAATCGCCCAGGTCATTACGGCCGATCTGCCGATCCTCGCACAGGTAAATATGAACGGCCGGCTGCGGTTTCGGCTCGTATCGCTGGAAGAGGCCCAGCAGCATTACATTCGCCGGGAAACAGCGATTCGTACGCTTCGCGACGGTCTGGAACAATTGCAGCGCTCGGTTTGATAAGAGTTTAACTCGAGATATGAAATTCAGTATGGAGGGAAGGAACAAAAGACCATGGGAAACAGCAGCCATCCCAAGCTGGAAATTCGTGATTTAAAAGTAGAGTACCGTTCCAAAGATCAACATGTCGTGGCTCTGGAGCAAGTTCGGCTTCAAGTGGAGGACGGCGAGTTCGTTTCGGTTGTCGGACCCAGCGGCTGCGGGAAATCGACGCTGCTCAAGGTCGTGTCCGGGCTGCTGGAGCCTGCCGCCGGCGGGGCTTACCTTGATGGAGAGGCCATTCGCGGCGTGCCGGATCAGGTAGGCATGGTGTTTCAGAATGATGCCTTGCTGCCCTGGAAAACCGTAATCGATAACGTTCGGCTGCCGCTCGAGATCAAAGGGAAATCCAAAGAGGAGCAGTTGGAGCAGGCTAATCGGCTTTTGACCATGGTCGGGCTCGAAGGCTTCGGTCATTATCATCCGAAGCAGCTGTCCGGAGGAATGAGAAAACGCGTCGCGCTTGCGCGAACCTTCGCTTACGATCCCGACATCTATTTAATGGACGAACCGTTTGGTCCCTTGGACGCTCAAACCCGGGTGAAAATCGGGGAACAATTTCTTCAACTCTGGGAGCGCGTAGGAAAAAGCGTGCTGTTCATCACCCATGACATCGAAGAAGCCATCGCTTTATCGGATCGGGTGATCGTCATGTCGCCGCGACCCGGAAGAATCAAAGCCGAGTTTAATATCAATCTGGAGCGGCCCCGTCCTTTTTACGATATCCGATTTGATCCGCTGTTTAAGGAACTGCAAAAAGAGATTTGGGCGCAAATGTCGGATGAACGATAGAAAGGAGGGGACCGCATTATGGCACTGGCATCAAAATCGGTCGAAACGGCGTCTGCCGCTTCAAGCCGCCGAAGAGGACGCGGGAATTTAAACGTATGGCTGGGCCGGATTGTCGTCTTCATCGTATTTACGGGTCTTTGGGAGCTCTTATCGGGGCGTGCCTTCAATTCCTTTTGGCTCAGCAAACCTTCGCTGATCGTGAAGCGGATTTATGAAATGGCGTTAAACGGGGATTTATGGTTTCACATGAGCGTTACGCTGCAGGAATCGGTCGTAGGCTTACTGATCGGTATGGTTGGGGGGACGCTGCTGGGGATTCTGATCTCCTTCAGCGGCATTTTTCAAAAATGGATCTACCCGTACATTATGGCGCTTTACAGCCTGCCGAGAGTTTCGCTGGCTCCGCTGTTTATCGTCTGGTTCGGCATCGGCATGTCATCCAAAATCCTGATGGTGGTCGCCATGGTGATTTTCGTCGCTTTTTACAATGCGTATGAAGGGGTGCGAAACATTGACAAGGACCTGCTCGACATGATGAGCACCTTCAAAGCGAAATGGACTCACAAGCTGAGATGGGTTGTGCTTCCGTCCATTACGGTATGGATATTGACCAGTCTCAGGCTGAACATCGGCATGGCGCTGATCGGCTCCGTTATTGCCGAACTGGTGGGCTCCAACCGCGGTTTGGGTTATTACATAACCTATTCCTCCAACATGCTGGATACGACGGGCATTTTTACCGGACTGGTCTTGATCATGATCATCGCCGTAGTCCTGGAGCAAATCATTATTCAAATTGAGAAGAGATTGCTTAAATACCGCTAATCCGGTTGCAACTTCCGATGCGATTGCCCTAAAGGGTCAAAGCGCCGCGGAGCTTCAATATAAAACCAAGTATTCAAGGAGGGAACACACTGTGAAAACAACAAAAACTTTACTGGCGTTATTTCTCGTTCTGACGATGGCTTTGATGAGCGCTTGCGGCAGCAACGCGAATAATTCATCGGCTCCGGCCAATGACGCTCAATCCGGCAATAACGCTCCGGCTTCGGGGACGGATAACAGCAGCACAGGGAATACCGAAAATACCGGAGAACAGCCGCAGGAGGATGTGACCATCCGCATTGGCTTGGTTGGCGGCGGCATGACTCCGATTATCGCCCAAATCGGGATTAACGACGGGTCCTATGAAAAAGCGGGCATTCATATCAAAGAAGAAAGCTTTACCGCCGGTGCCGACATGGTTCAAGCCTTGGTCGGCGGCAGCCTTGATATCGCACTGGGCTCATACGAGCATGTGCTCAGACAGCAAAAAAACGGACTTGGCGTAAAAGCCTACGGCGAGATTTTCAACGGTGTCGGCTACGCGCTGGTCGTGAAAAAAGATTCCAAATTCCAGTCCCTCGCTGATTTAAAGGGAGCTACGCTTGCGGTAACCAAAGTAGGCAGCTTGTCCGATACGGGGCTTCGCGAAGGCCTGAAAGAAGCGAATATCGATGCGAATAAAGATGTGCAAATCATCAACGGCGGCAGCGGCGCAACGATGCTGGCGGCGATTGAAAGCGGCAAAGCGGCCGGTGGCATGGTATCCGAGCCGACGATATCGCAAATGATCGCGACGGGGAATTACCGGGTATTGTACGATCCTCCTTATGATTTTGCCGGTATTACCGTCATGGCGAAATCGGATTGGGTCGACAAGAATCAGGATGCCGTTCGCCGGTTCCTGCAAGTAAGCAGCGAGATCAATCAGCGGGCACAGCAGGATCCGGCTTCCGCCGTCACCGCGATGCTGAAGGAATTTGATAAAATTCCGGCGGATGTCATGGAAACAGCGGTGAAAAACCAGCTGGCCAAAGTGCCTGAGGGTCTTAAGGTAACGGAAGAAGGGGCGAAAAAGGTATCCGATGTCGAGATTGAGCAAGGCGTGATCGATAAAGAAATTCCTTTTGATCAAACGGTGGACTTATCTTTACTTCCATAAATGAAAGAAGGCGATTCTTACCATGGCGAAAGATTTAAGAAGCTATCTTGGACAATTGACGGAATACGATGCGCAAAGCTTACGCCTGGTTGACGCGGAAACGGATCCCCGTTTCGGAATTACCGCGTATGCATCGGCTTTGGCTGAAAAAGGGGATTATCCGGCGCTGCTGTTCAACAAGGTTCAGGGCTCGGAACTGGCCTGCGTTTCCAACCTGCTCACTTCCTACGAACGGGTGGCTTTGTATTTGGACTGCGAGGTTCAGGATATTCCCCGGGTATACGGCGAAAAGCTGCAAAAACCGATTGCTCCCGTAGTCGTTGACCGTTCGGCTGCCACAGTAAAGGAGAACGTGGTGGAGGAGGCGGACGTAGACCTGTTCAAGCTTCCGATCCCCGTTCACAACGAGCTTGACGGCGGGCGGTATTTATCTGCGGGCGTCATGATCATCCGCGATCCGGACAGCGGGCGGATCAATGCGGGCATTTACCGCCACCAGATTTTCAACGAACGCGAGATGGGCGTCTGGTTCCTTGGCGCTCATCATGGCGGACTTATTTACAAGAAGTACAAAAATCAGGGAAAACCCGCACCGATCGCCATCGCGCTCGGGCATCATCCCGGATTTTTGATGGGGGCTGTCTCCCGGGTGCAGGGCATCGGCGGCGAATACGAAGCCGCGGGCGCGCTCATGGGCGAAGCGCTGGAACTGGTTCAGGCCGAGACCTCGGATTTGCTTGTACCCGCGCAGGCGGAAATTATTCTGGAGGGCGAAATCCTGCCGGATACGGAGCAGGTTGAAGGACCCTTCGGCGAATGGCCGGGACACTATCTCGGTGGAGGTTCGGTACCGACGATTCGCATTACCCGGATCACGCACCGGAAAAACGCCATTTTCCAGGACATCGTCGCATCGGGCCGGGAGCATCTTGTCGTAGGCGGAGTGCCTCGTTCCGGAAGCATTTACCAGACGGTCAAAAAAATCGTGCCCGGCCTGAAAACCGTCAATGTCCCTTTTTACAGCCGGATGAACTGCTATATCTCGCTTCACAAAGAGAAAGATGCCGATGTGAAGAAGGCGGCCTTTGCCGCTTTGAATACCGAGCCTGAAAACCTGCGCCATATCGTCGTCGTGGACGATGATATCGACGTGTTCAAGGGGGAAGAAGTGGCTTGGGCCATCGGTACCCGCTTCGACGCGGAACGGGATTTGCTCGTAATTCCGAAGTGGAACGGGCCGGGCGGGCTGCTGCCGACGAACTGGGAGTATAATGCCGAAGGAAAAAACACGCCGAGAATGTCCAGCGCGGTGGTTGTGGATGCAACCAAACCGGCTCCGCCGGTCGTGTTCCCGAAACGGGCCGTCGTTCCAAGAGACAAAGTGGAGCTTGCCGATCTCGCGGCATTGCGGGAATTGAACGCGGACGAAAAAGCCAAGTGGCAGCTGTAATCTAAGCGTTGCGGCGCGTTATGGACATATAGCCTCAAACGTTACGGCAGACGGACCCTCACGGGCGAGTCTTTCGGAAGGTTTGAGGCTGGCTTGTTTCGGATTCAGGCTAGAGGGTACGGCAGCGGATTAACGTTTCATCGGATGTTGAGATGTGAGATGAAATCATCAGCTTATCAACGAAAGGCGGATCAAAGATGAGTGTTGTGGATTTGAATTGCGATATGGGCGAAAGTTTTGGCGCTTACAAGCTGGGAAGGGATGCCGAGGTTTTGAAACATGTCACCTCGGCGAATATCGCCTGCGGTTTTCATGGCGGGGATCCGGCAACGATGCGTCAGACGGTCAAACGGGCGCTGGAGCAAGGGGTGGCCGTTGGCGCTCATCCCGGATTGCAGGATTTGGTCGGCTTCGGACGGCGGGATATGGACATCTCTCCGCAGGAAGCGTATGACTTGACGGTTTACCAGATCGGGTCTCTTTGGGGATTCGTGCGGGCGCAAGGAGCCAAGCTGCAGCACGTCAAGGCGCACGGTTCCCTATACAATATGGCGGCTCGGAATGCCGGGCTGGCGGAAGCGATCGCCGAAGCCGTTTACGCCGTCGACCCGGAACTGATTTTATTCGGTCTTGCCGGCAGCGAACTGATCAAGGCCGGGAACAAGACCGGACTAAGGACGGCCAGCGAAGTATTCTCCGACCGGACGTATCAATCCGACGGTTCATTGACGCCGCGCAGGCAATCCGATGCCTTGATTACGGACGAAAGCAAGTCCGTAGCGCAGGTCATTCGGATGGTCGCGGAAGGCAAGGTATTGTCGCAGCAAAAAGCCGACGTTCTTATACAGGCCGATACGATCTGCGTTCACGGGGATGGCGTTCATGCCGTCGAGTTCGCGGGCAAAATCCGAAACGCCTTGACTGAGGCGGGAATCGTCGTCCAATCGGCGGGAAAAAGCTTTGAAGCGTCTTAATTCATAAAGGACGACCTTGAGAGGAGACAGCGGGATGGAATCATTGCATTTGCAGTGCGACGTAGTAGTGATCGGCTCCGGGGCGGCCGGAATGATGGCGGCCCGGGCTGCGGCCGATGCGGGAGCCAGTGTGATTTTGACGGATAAAAGCTTGATCGGCCGGGGAGGAGCGACCATACTGGCTCAAATGACGGTCGCCGTCGCATTGGGCGAAGCCGAGGAGGACAATACCGAAATTCATTTTGAGGATACGATGAAGGGCAGCCGTGGGCTGGCGGATCCGGCCATTGTCAGGGCCATTGTCGAAAAAGCGCCGGAGGTTATTCTGGAAGTGGAGCGCTACGGCGTGAAATGGGCTAGAACGGCGGAAGGCAAACGGTCGCAGACCTTTGCTCCTGGACATTCCAAGGCACGCTGCGTCTATGTCGATGTTTTGAATACCGGCGGCGCGACCTCGGCCGGGCTGCGGAAAGCGCTGTGGAAGGACGAAAAGGTTCGGCGCCTCAAAAACGTCATGATCACCAAAATCGTGGTGGATCAGGGGCGGGCGGTCGGAGTTACCGGATTCGAGATGGAACAATACCGTCCCGTTAGCATTTCCGCTGCATCCGTCATTTTGGCGACAGGGGGCCTGACCGAGGTATTCGAGCGAAACAGCGCCTCGGCCAATATGACCGGCGACGGTTTTGTTCTGGCCGCTGAAGCGGGAGCTGAAGTGCGGGATATGGAGATGGTGCAGTTTTTCCCGATCGGGCATCTGTATCCGCCTCTGGTCGGGATCGACCCGGTCATGTGGGATCCTTTCCGCTACAAGCTGGGCGGACGGCTGCTTAACGGCCTGGAAGAAGAATTTATGGATAAGTATAACGGCGAGGTTGCCGGTAAATATACCGCTGCCCGCGATCAAACCTCGCTGGCGATTTTCCGGGAAGTCGAGGCCGGCCGGGGTACGCCCCATGGCGGTGCGTATCTTGATTTCCGCATGGTGCCCGAGGATAAGCTGAAAGAAGCGTTTGGGCCGGTGATCCCGATCCTGCTGAATCAGGGCCTTGATTTGACCCGGGATTTGGTGGAAGTGGCGCCGATGGCGCATTTTATGCTGGGCGGCGTGCGCGTGGACGATGGGATGCGGACGCGCGTGCCCGGTCTGCTCGCCGCAGGCGAGCTGATCTACGGCATGCACGGCGCGAATCGTTTGTCCGGAAACGCGATAACCGAGGCGCTGGTCACCGGGCGTATTGCCGGGGAGACGGCGGCCCGGGAGCGGGGCGAGACGAACGAGGCCGCCGTTAGAAAAGCGTTTGAGAATGAGTTCGCTCGTCTTGAACGGTTTTGGCATCCGGTTCTGGTGAAGAAGGATACCGTATCGCTTCAAGCTTTTAAACGCAAGATTCAGCATGTGCTGTGGCAGGGCGCGGGACCGCTTAGAACGGAAAAGGGATTAACCGCGTCGCTTAAGGAAATACAGGTGTTGAAGGAAGAACTCGGGCAAATTTCTTTGGCCTTTTCCGATAAATTCGCCTTAACGCTGATCGAAAAATTGGAAGCGGCCTATCTGCTTAAGGTCGGAGAAGCGATTATTTTGGGAGCGCTGGAACGCAAAGAAACGCGGGGGGCGCATGTGCGCTTGGATTACGAGGAAACGCTTGGCCAGCCGGTAAGCTACGGCTACGCGCTGGATGAATCCGGCCGATGGATCGTGGACGCGATTCCAATGCCTGCCCACACTAACGAGTAGATAGCGGAGAAAGGAGACGGTAAGCATGTCATTAGTGACCTTAAACGTAGTTCGCGGCGATGCCGACAGCGGAGCATCCTGGGAGAAATTTGAAGTTCCCTATGTGGAAGGAATGAGTCTGCTGGACGCTGTGTTTTGGATCAGGGAACATAAGGACCCGTCCTTTTCGGTGCGGTATTCCTGCCGCTCGGCCAACGCATGCAAGGAATGCGCCGCCATCGTGGACGGCAAGGCGGGTTACCTATGCAGCATTCGCGCCGTACCGGGCAGCGAGGTTCGCGTTGAGCCGCTGAGCGGCCGGCCGTGGATCAAAGATTTGGCTTCCGCGCTGGAATAGCGGGGATGGCGCCGGTGATCGGAAGAACATTTCGCATGGCTGCGAAGATGCTGAGAACGTCTGAGAACGTCTGAGAACGTCAACGATCGTTTCACCTTCCATCTTCTAACGAATCGTAATGACGTTATTTTGGCAAAATCAAACGCTTGGGAAATGTAACGGACTCCACAGTCCTTATTTGACCCGAGACCGCGCATACGGTGCTGTTTTGGGGCGAATAAGGATTCCTGGGTCCGTTAGAACATGAAACACTGTCTTTAAAGGCAAATAAGAGCTCTACGGTTCGTTAGCCGAAAAAGGAAGACGATTCCTCGCTGATCAGTCCCGTCAAGACTGATTTCTAGGTTGAGCCAATAAAAGTGATGCTTATAAAACTAAGCGGATGCTTACGAAGCAATTTTATTCGAGGCTGATTCATCATAAGTGACGCTCATAAAATTAGACTCATGCTTACGAAGCGAATTTTATTGCGAAGTAAAATCATGGATGCTAAGCTCCATAAAATTTTAAGGAGGCGCTATTATGGCCTGGCTTCAGCCACGCGGCTTGTCCGAGGCGCTTGAGTTGCTTCAGGATCATAACCCCCGTATTGTTTGCGGGGGAACCGACTTGTTCGTAAACGGGCAAAGAAAACAATATGAAACGGCACGCACCGACTGGCTGGACGTCCGGCGCATACCCGAGCTGAAGAAAACCGTCCGTACCGAGGACGGCCTGGAGATCGGCGCAGCGGTGACGGCCGCGGAGATCTGGGGGAGCGATACATTCGGCATTGTTCCGGCTCTGCAGCAGGCCGCCCGAATCGTCGGCGGTTGGCAAATCCAGAACCGGGCTTCGCTGGGCGGCAATGTCGCTAACGCCTCCCCGGCGGCGGACATGGTCGTACCGCTGACCGCGTACCAAGCGGAAGTGAGGCTGGACGGAGCGGGCGGGAAAAGAAGCGTGCCGATCGGAGAATTCATCACCGGCCCGAAAACCAATGGACTGCACGAACGAGAAATCATAACGTCGCTGTTTATACCGGCGCGGATGCTGGAGCTGCCGCAGATTTTTCTTCGGCATGACCAGCGCGCCGCCACCGATATCTCCATTGTTTCCGTCGCGCTTGTGCTGCAGGGAAACCGGGAGCATATCGATTGGGCCACCGCGGCCGTCGGGGCGGCTTCTCCGAAGCCTTTCGTGCTGAATAAGGAAGAAGAGCGATTATGGAGCGGAACGCCAAGTCCGGATAAGCTGGAGCGGCTTGCCGGTCTGTATGCGAACCGCAGTGCCCCGATCTCGGACGTCCGGGCGAGCGCGAATTACCGGCGCGCCATGGCCGGGACTTACGTCAAACGGGCGGCTCAAGCTTTGCTTGCGCAATTGTAACGAAGGGGGATAACGGACCTATGACTGCGAAAAAACTGACGCTGGCCATGTCGGAGAGCGACCGGACGTTGAAGCTGCTTACCGGCTCGTGCGAGCTCTCCGGGTTTGAGCTTGAGATTCGCCAGGATACGATTGAGGACATTTTCCTGAAGCAGATTTCACAAGCGGAATACGATGTTTCCGAGCTTTCGCTGGCTTCCTATTTAATCGCCAAAGGTGGAGAGGACGCGCGCCTCACGGCAATTCCCGCTTTTCTGTCGCGTTCCTTCCGGCATAACGCGATTTATGTCCGTTCGGACAGTCCGTGGACGCATCCCGTGGAGCTGAAGGGAAAACGTTTTGGTTTCCCCGAATTCCAAATGACGGCGGCTGTATGGGTGCGGGGGATGTTCCGGCATGAATGGGGCATTGGAAGCGGAGACATCGAATGGTTTACTTTCCGCCCGGAACGCGTTCCGGTGGATATCCCCGCCACCCTGACCGAGGGCGATATTTTCGCGGCTCTGGCCGAGGGCAAAGTCGATGCGATCATGTCGGCTCGGCGGCCTCCGGCCAAGCTGTTCCCGGCTTCGGGCAAAGGCGGCGTTATCCGCCGGTTGATTCCCGATGTATGGAACGCGGAGCGGGAATATTTCGGACGAACGGGAATTTTCCCGATCATGCACCTGGTTTCAGTTAAGGCGGACACGGTTTCCCAACATCCCGAGCTGCCCAAACAGGTATACGAGACGCTGCTTGAACTCAAAAACGAAAGCATATCCGGACTGTTGGAAACGATCCGTAATTCGACATCCGATCCGTTTATTTGGGAATCCGCCGAACGTTCGGCGAGCCTGATGAACGGCGATCTTTGGCCGTACGGCGTGGCCAAGAACTGGCCGCAGATCAGCAAGTTCATCACGTATTTGCAGGAAGACGGGCTGCTGAAACGCGGCTTTTCGCCGGAAGAAGTCTTCCATTCGTCGGTACTGGACACATAAGCGTAGGAAGAGGTGCGTAACAAATGAATGGCGGACATCACGATCCGATTTCATTGACAATTAACGGACAAGAGGTCGTTTGGAAAGGTGACGGGGCCGTATCCTTGGCCGATGTCATCCGTGAGGGACAAGGCTTGACCGGCACCAAAATCGGCTGCCGGACCGGTGAATGCGGAGCCTGCACCGTGCTTCTGAACGGCCAGCCGGTGGTCTCCTGCCTGATTCCCGCCGCCTCCGTCCAAGGAGAACAGGTCGAAACGATTGAAGGACTGTCCCGGGACCCCGAATTCCAGGCCCTCGTACAGTCCATGCAGGACAACGGCGGGGTCCAATGCGGCTTCTGCACGCCGGGCGTCATGATTACGACCTGGGCGTGGATGCAAAATCCCGGATTGTTCGATGGAGATTTGGGGGCCGCGCTTAAAAATAATCTGTGCCGCTGCACCGGTTACCTGGGCATCATCCAGGCGGCCAAGCAGGTCCTGGAAACGAGAGGAGCCTTGCGATGAGCCTGAGCGAAACCGCCCAAAAGACGAAATCTCCGTTGGATCTGAAAACCAAGCTAGTCGGAGAAACGCGTTATTTGCATGATTTGAATTTTCCCGGTCAGCTGATCGGCGCCGTTTACCGCAGCCCTTACGCGCATGCCCGGATTACCCGGATCGGGGTGGATAAAGCGCGGGAAGTCGAGGGCGTCGTTGCCGTCATTACGGCGGCGGATTTGCCCCGGTTCCCTTACGGACCGACCAAATTCAAGGACTGGAATATCCTGGCCGGGGATCGGGCGCTGTTCATCGGGGACGAAATCGTGGCGGTCGCAGCCGAGAGCAAAGAAGCGGCGGACCAGGCGCTCGCCTTGATCGAGGTCGACTTCGAGCCGCTTCCCGGCGTATTCGACCCGGAGGAAGCCATGCTGCCGGACGCTCCGCTGCTTCATGAAGATGTGCCGTTCAACCGGCCGATGAAAGTTGCTGTTGCGCGAGGCGATACGGAAAGCGTCAAAAGCGAGGCCGCCGTCGTAAAAGGCGGGCGCTATCATTCGAACCGGATTTATCAAGGGCACTTGGAGCCGGTAGGAGCCATTGCCAGCTGGTCGGAGGAAGAGGGGATCACGATCTGGGCCCCGTCCCATATCCCATACCGGGCAAGGGAGACCTATGCGGCCGGCTTTGGCCTGCCTGAGGATAAAGTGCGCATTATCGTGCCGCCGATAGGGGGTTCCTTCGGCGCCAAATACGTGCTGAAGGTCCACGTCATCGCGGCGGCGCTGGCTATGGCGACCGGACGGCATGTCAAAATGATCCTGGACCGCTATGAAGACATGATTACGGCGCATCCCCGCGTTCCGCTGACGTTTGACATCGAGATCGGGGCGGACGCGGAAGGGCGTTTTTTGTATAAAGATTTGACGGTATACGCCGACGCCGGGGCCAGGGTCTATTGGAGCCCCAATGTCATCGCTACGGCCTGTACCCGGGCGGACAATATTTATCACTTCCGGAACGTGAAGTCAACCGGGTATTTGTGCTACACCAATAACAGCCCCACGACGTGCATGCGCGGCTTCGGGAATGCGGAGATGCTGTTTGCCGTCGAAAGCGTCATTGATGAAATCGCGCTGGAGCTTGGCATGGATCCGGCCGAACTGCGGCTGAAAAACATCGTCCATGCGGGCGATACTACGATTCACGGCTATCGCCTGGATACCTGCCAGCTCGAAGCCTGCATCGAAAAGGTGAAGGAACTGTCAGGATGGAGCCGGAGAAACGAACTTCCTCCTTTTCGCGGATTGGGACTTGCTGTGGCGAATCACGTGTCCGGGTTCCGCGCGATCGATCCCCGCTTCGATGGTTCGACAGCGGTGATCCGTTTGCAGCAGGACGGCCGCATCGAGGTAGAAACCGGAGAAATCGAGCTTGGCCAAGGCATGACACTCTCTTATGCACGAATCGCAAGCCGAGTGCTGGGCATTCCCGAGCAGGACATCACGGTCAAATCCGGAGATACCGGACGTTATCCGTTTGGGATCGGGACGCTGGCCTCCCGCAGCACCGTCATGGGCGGCAACGCCGTGCAAAAAGCGGCGGAGGCCCTGAAACGGGACATTGAGCGGCTGTCGGAGCAGGTGCTTGGCGAGGGAGCCGTCTTTAAAGACGGGATCGTCGTTCTGAAAGATCAACCCTATCCGCTTGGCGAGGTATCGGCCTGGTACCGCGCTCGTCACGCCGGAGAAGGGCTGATGGTCAAGGAAACCTATGTACCGGATACGGAACTGCCGGATGCGTCCTATTTCGGACACCCTTCGCCGAACTATCCATTTGCGGCGCATGTTGCGGAAGTGGAAGTCGATCCGGATACCGGAAGAACCAAAGTCGTGGGCTATTGGGCCGTGCATGACTCGGGAACGATCATTCACGAGACGATGGCCAAGGGGCAAGTGCTTGGAGCCGTAGCGCAGGGCATCGGGTGGGTAACGATGGAAGACTTTCAAGTCCGGGAAGGGAAGGTGCTTAACCCTTCCATGATGGATTACCGGATGCCGGGGGCCAAGGACATTCCGCCGATTGAGGTGTTTTTTATCCAGGAATCCGATCCCCATGGACCGCTTGGCGCCAAATCGCTGGGTGAGGTTGCGCTTGACCCCGTGCCCGGCGCCATCGCGAATGCGATCGCCCATGCAACGGGGCGGCGCGGCTATAACCTGCCGCTATCGGCGGAACGAGTCTGGAGATCGCTCCAACGTTCCGAATAAATCGCTTCGAAAAAACTGGAGATGACTCTGATATGGATGAAATCAGCCAAATTTTGCTCTCCGCCCAAGCGGCGGGGAAAGCCTGCGTCATCGCCGCCGTCATCGAGGTGGACGGTTCCGCGTACCGCCGGGAAGGCGCCCGCTGCGTCATCCATGAAGATGGCGAGGTTACGGGCATTTTAAGCGGCGGCTGCATCGAAGAGGATCTTCGCGAGCATGCCCGGGAAGTGCTTCGGACCGGCTCGCCGAGCAAGTTGTTTTACGATTTCCGTGTGGGCGAGGACGATGTGTGGGGGATCGGGCTGGGCTGCAACGGAGCGATCACTGTGTGGCTTGAAGCGTTCGATCCCGTGCGTGCTCCTTTGGAGGCGGGCCGGATTCTGGGCGATTTGCTTCAGCGTGCAAAGACAAGGGAAACGTACGAAGCGGTCACCATCATCGCTTCATCCGATCCGGCCGCGTATCCCCTCGGCACGCGCTGGGTTCGGCCAAGCGGCGCGGATACGGGCCTGCTCGGCGAAGGCCGTACCGCGGGCCGGCTGTACGAAACGCAAAATGACGTTAAGCTGGAGTTATTTGCGGAAGAAATTACGCCGTCTCCGGAATTGGTCATCATTGGCGTCGGGGAGGATGCGCGTTTGCTTAGCGGTATGGCCAAGATGCTGCAGTGGCGCGTCAGCATCGTGTATCACGCGACCGAAAGAGCCAGCAGAAGCCGTTTTGCGGACGCGGACGATCTCCTGATTATTCCCCGCCTGGGTTTTGAACAGGTGGACGTTAAAGGCAAATATGTCGTGGTGATGACGCATAATCTGGATTTGGACCGCGAGGCGGTGATGAAGCTGTTGACGAGCGATGTGGCCTATCTGGGGTTGGTTGGCTCCAAATACCGGCTGGAGCGGATTATGGAGTATATGGCTGCCGAAGGCAGGCCGCTTGGGGATGAGCTTCGGGAAAAGCTGTATTCTCCCGTTGGACTCGACATCGGCGCCGAAACTCCGCAGGAGATCGCCATGAGTATTTTGGCGGAAATGACGGCTTGCCGCAGCGGCAAATCCGGCGGTTCGCTGCGCAACCGCAAAGGGCTGCACGCTACGAGCCATAAAGCCGCGCCGAAGCTTGCGTCTGCCGATCCAGGGGTAAACTGTCATGTCTGATCATCGGGTCTGGGCGCTGGTTCTGGCCGCCGGAGCGTCGGCAAGAATGGGAGAACCAAAGCTGCTTCTCCCTGCGCCAAAAGGCAGCCTGCTAAAGCAAACGGTACACCAGGCTCTGGCAGCGGGAAATTGCCGGGTAGCGGTCATTGCCGCGCAGGAGGGACCGCTTGGCAAGGAACATCTCGCCGATCTGCCGGTGGAATGGCTGGAAACGGATCGTTCCCGGCTCGGATTGGGGGCGTCCCTGGCCGCCGGCGTGCAGCAGCTGGCTTCGCGGCACTCGCCGCAGGCGATTATGGTGCTGCTCGGGGATCAACCCGAGATTTCACCGGAAATGATTCGGAGAATCGCGGAAACCTTCGAAGAAGCAGGCGCGTGGATTGTGCAGGCGCGTTATGCCGATCGTCCGGCGCATCCCGTCTTGTTCGCGGAAGCTCTTTTTCCCGAGCTTCAGGCGCTTTCGGGAGATGTGGGTGCCAAGCAACTGCTTCTGGAGCATAAGAACCGCATCGTACATGTCGACAGCCCAAGCGGTGCGCCGACGGATATTGATACGCCCGAAGAATATCGGAATTATGCGGAGAAAATAAAAACAAACGATGCCGATTTCGCATGAGTCATGCGGGTCGGCATCGTTTGTTAATGGGGTAAATAAACTTAAGAGGATTGTTTTTGCAGCGAAGGAGACAGCCGGTCAAAATTCAGTAAATTCAGCTTAAACCCTTTGACGTGGTGGTCCCCATTGTGGGTATCGGTTTCAAAGGACCGCTCGAACCCCAGTTTCTCGTAAAGCTTAACGGCCGAGGTCATCATGTCGGAGGTGTGGAGGTGAAGTGCGGTTTCTCCCAAAGCCAGCGACCGTTTTCCCGCTTCCAGAATCAGCAGGGTCGCGATCCCTTTGCCGCGGGCGTGCGGCGAGACGGCCAGCAGCCGAAGGAAAGGAACATTAAAATCGAGGTCCGGGTTGCCGTAGGCTTCCGTCGACGTTCTGAACAGCTGGGCGCTGCCTACGATCCGGCCCCCCAGTTCAGCCACGATCCGGGCGAAAGGAGCGCCTTCGAATGCGGAAGCGTAGATGGAGTTCCTGTACTGCGTCCACAACTCCTGAGAAAGGCTGTTTTCATATTGTCCGTAGGCTTCCAGCATCACTTCCGCGATCTTTTCCCGTTCATGGTCAAGCGCATCCCGAATAGTAATTTTCTGAGTCGACATTCCGCAGCTTTCACTCCTTTTCCCTAAATTCAAATGGATTGAAACTAAGTATAATGCTAAAATCATATTATTCCTATAGAAATTATAAAATTTTATTGCCGAATAGAGAAAATCTATCCGAATTAACCGTTGACAATCGAGAAGGTCATTTCTAAGATAAATGATAATTTAAGCAAATTCGCCAACCGTAAAACCTAGTTTGCATATTGGAATAATAAATTAAAGAAGTGGGGTCATTCTTATGAACATCGAAAATATAGAAGCATTCGTGTACATCAACCATTACGGCAGCTTCAACAAAGCGGCGGATGTTTTGTTTCTCTCGCAGCCGACGGTCACCGCACGCATTCAATCGCTGGAGCGCGAGCTCGACTGCCGGCTGTTCGACAGACTCGGGAAACAGATTCATCTGACCAATCAGGGGAAGCTTTTTCTTCCTTATGCCAATCAAATCCTTCATTCCTTCCAAAAAGGGAAGCACCAGATCCATTCCAACGAATCGCTGCCCGGCGAGCTTCGGATCGGCAGTACGCTGTCCGTATCGAATTATTTAATGCCGAGGCTGCTCGTGGCGCTGAGCCGCAAGTATCCGGGCATGACCTTCAAGCTGACCACGGCATCCACGGATGAGCTCGCGAACAAGCTGATATCCAAAGAGATTGATATCGCCTTCGTTCGTAAGCTGATCAATCCGGCTTTCCAATCATACTCGTTTCTGGATGATCCGATTCGTCTTTACGTTTATAAAGGACACCCGCTTGCCGGTTCGGGATCGGTCTCCATTCGCGATATCAGGAGGGAGACGCTCATTTTCTTCGAATGCGGTTCACTGGACTGGATGCGGATCCACCGGGTATTTGAGAGTCTGGACTATCCTCCGAACATCGTTTTCCATGTCGACAATTCGGAGACGGCGAAGAAGCTGGTGCTTGGCCGCTCGGGAATCGCCTTTTTGCCGGGGGTCAGCGCCCGCCAGGAAACGGAGGAAGGAGAGTTGATTCCCGTGGACATCGCGGAGACGGCCGGGATCTCCCTGCAGACCAACCTCATTGCTTTAAATGGAGAACATACGGGTGTGGTTCAGTCGCTTTTGGAACTGGGCGGGCAACTCTAAGCGGACGCATCGGAAAAATGCATGAACGAATAGAAAAAGTCTATTAGACGTGTGACAAAAATCACGGTATCTTTATAACCAATAAAATCTTACTAAATCGATGGGTATTATCAGTGTATTGGACACGGTACCTGGAAGGGGGAGGCAGGTTATGAGAAAACCAGCAGCTATTTTGTTCACCATTTTGTTAACGGGGGTGATTGCGGCTTGCGGTTCGGACAAAAGTGCATCGGAGCCTACCGCAACCGCCGCCGGAGCTGACGAAAGCGAAACCGTCAAAAAAATCGTCGTTGGCACGGGCACCGCTTTTCCAAAGGTTTGCTTTATTGACGAAAACGGCAAGCTGACCGGCTTTGACGTGGAATTGGTCCGGGAAATCGATAAACGTTTGCCGCAATACGAATTTGAGCTGCAGACGCAGGAGTTCTCCAATCTGCTGCTCAGTCTGGAAACGAAAAAGATCGACTTCGTCGCTCACGAAATGGAAAAGAACCCGGAAAGAGAACAAAAATACCTCTTTAATAAAGAGCCTTATGCGCACTGGAGAAACAAGATCATTGTCGATAAAGACGACAACTCGATCCAATCGCTGGACGATTTGAAAGGCAAAAAGGTGCTCACCGGGGCCACCAGCGCCGAAGCCCAAATCCTGGAGAACTACAACAAGGAGCATGACAATGCCATTCAAATCGTGTACCAAAGCGGCGCGGCGAACGATACGGTAAGCCAGATTACGTCAGGACGCGTGGACGCCACGCTGGGAGCCGACTTCTCGCTTCCTCTGATCGATCCGACCGGAGAGCTTAAAACAACGGGTGACGATTTATCCGCCGCGGACATTTTGTTCGTATTCCGCAAGGATGATCCCGAAGAGCAAAAGCTGGCCGACACCATCGACGGCGTGATCAAGGAACTGAAAGCGGACGGGACCCTGGGCGAATTGAGCAAGGAGTGGCTGGGCTCCGACTTTACCGAGGATTCGGCCAAATAGAACGGACTCTTTGAAGTACAGCCCATTTTTCAAAACAAGGAGGGGATCGCCGTGGGAGCGCCGTTTGATTTCTCGTTTGTACTGGACTATTTTCCCAAGCTGCTAAGCACGCTGGGCATTACGCTGCTCATCGTAGCCGGGTCGCTGCTCTCGGGGATCGGCGTCGGATTTCTTGTCGCGCTTCCCCGTCTTTACCATATCCCCGTGCTTGGGACGCTTGCGAGAATCTATGTTTCTTTTTTTCGCGGAACTCCGATCCTGATTCAGCTCTTCCTGTTTTATTACGGCTTGCCGGAAATCCTGAAGCTGGTATCGATCGACGTATCGAAAGCTCCGGTGCTGGTTTTCGTGATTTTGACCTACGGGCTGAATACCGGAGCGTTTATGTCGGAGACGATCCGCGCCTCCGTAACGGCCGTGAACCGGGGGCAGGTGGAGGCCGCCTACAGCGTTGGAATGACGGGATATCAGGCGTTTACGCAGATTATTTTGCCGCAGGCGATGGCCATTGCCGTACCGGTGTTCTCCAATCTGGTGATTGCGCTGCTGAAGGATACTTCGCTCGCCTTTTCGCTTGGCGTAATGGAGATGACCGGCAAGGCCCAGACGCTAGGCACGCTGACCCAGCACTTCGTGGAAGCTTATATTTCGCTTGCGTTGATTTATTTGGCCGTGAGCTTCACGCTCGAAAAGCTGCTGCTTGCCGCAGAACGCCGGTTAAACCGGCATGAACAGGCAAGCGGAGCCGAAAAACGGAGCATTAAGCTGGAACGCGTTCGTTCATACCGGCAGCTCATTGCCGGGCTTGGCTCAGGAAAGGGAGGCGCAGAGCTGTGAAAATCGATCCTTCATTCATCTGGAAGGCGTTTCTGCAAATCCTTCCGGCGATTCCGACAACACTCGCGATTACGGCCGTTTCCGTGCTGGCCGGGTTTATCATCGGTCTTATCGTCGCGCTGTCCCGAATATACAAGGTGCCCGTATTTGGGCAAATCGCAACCTCCTACGTGACTTTTATCCGCGGAACGCCGATGTTGACGCACCTGCTGCTGATCTATTTCGGATTGCCGATGATCATTGACGCGGTATCCGGGCAATTTGATCTCGGATTCAAATCGTCGTCCATTCCGATGATCGGCTTTGCGTTTATTTCGTTTTCGATTACCGCGGGCGCCTATATGTCGGAGGTCATTCGCTCCGGGCTGCTCGCAGTGGACCGCGGACAGCTGGAGGCGGCATATTCGGTGGGCATGACGACGCCGCAGGCGCTGCGCCGGATCGTATTTCCTCAAGCTCTGGCGGTCAGCGTGCCGAACTTGTCCAACTCGGTCATCGGGATGCTGCACGGCTCCACGCTTGCGTTTACCGTCTCTGTGGTGGATATCAACGCCAAGGCACAAATCGTCGCCTCGACGAATTGGAAGTTTTTCGAAGCTTATGTCGCGGCGGCGCTGATCTTCTGGGGACTTACGCTGCTTATTGAACGGGCGACCGGCGTGATCGAGAAGCGTATCAATCTGTACAATCGGGGTGGGGTAGCATGATCCAACTGACCAATATCAGTAAATCCTTCGGCCGAAATCAGGTGCTGAAAAATATCGACCTTACCGTGAACAAGGGAGAGGTCGTCGTCATCCTAGGACCTAGCGGCTCCGGAAAAACGACGCTGCTGCGCTGCGTCAACGTCCTGGAAAAGCCCAGCGGCGGCGAGATCGATATCGGCGGATACCGCGTTAACTACCGGCATGCGGGGAAAAAGGAAATCCACGAACTGCGGCAAAAATCGGCGATGGTGTTCCAGCAGTACAACCTGTTCCGTCACAAAACGGCACTGGAAAATGTGATGGAGGGGCTGGTTGTCGTTAAAAAGCTGCCCAAAGAAGAAGCGCGGCAGCGCAGCGTCGCCCTCCTGGAGAAGGTAGGGCTTGGCGCCAAGCTGGACGCTTATCCAAGCCAGTTGTCCGGCGGTCAGCAGCAGCGGGTGGGCATCGCCAGGGCGTTGGCGCTGGAGCCGGAGGTGATTTTATTCGACGAACCGACGTCGGCGCTGGATCCCGAACTGGTCGGCGAGGTACTGGAGGTCATCCGCAAAATCGCCGCGGAGGGCATTACGATGATCGTGGTGACGCATGAAATGGGCTTTGCCCGGGACGTGGCGAGCCGCGTCGTCTTTATGGACGGGGGCGTCATTGTAGAAGAGGGAACCCCGAATGAGCTGTTCCAGCATCCAAAAGAAGAGCGGACGCGTCAGTTTTTGAAGCGGATTACGCCGGAATTCAATTACAGCATTTAAATCGAGAAGGAGGATGAAACCCATGGCGATTACGATCAGCATTTTGGACCAAAGCCCGATTTATCCCGGAGAGACCGCGGAGGAGGCCCTCGCACATACGGTGGAGCTGGCGCAAAAGTCGGAGGAACTCGGCTTTCGCAGATTCTGGGTCTCGGAGCATCACGATTCCGACCATGTGGCCGGTTCTTCGCCGGAAGTGCTGATCTCGTTCCTGCTGGCCAAAACGAATACGATCCGGATCGGCTCGGGAGGCATTATGCTGCAGCATTACAGTCCATTTAAAGTGGCGGAAAATTTCCATGTGCTGGCTTCGCTGGCCCCCGAAAGGGTGGACCTTGGCGTCGGACGCGCGCCGGGCGGGCTGCCGCGCAGCACCCAAGCGCTGCAAAGAGGAGGTCCCGATCCGGCTTCCTTAACGGACAAAATCGTAGAGCTGCGACAATTTTTACGAAATGAGCTGGAAGAAGAGCATCCGCTGAAAGGTCTTAGAGCGACGCCGGTGCCTTCGGCGGCTCCGGAGCTTTACGTGCTTGGCGCGAGCGCGGCCAGCGCGGAAATCGCCGCCGGAATGGGCCTGCCGTATGTGTTTTCCTTATTCATCAACGGAGATGAAGAGGAAGCCTTGGCTGCGGTACGGGCATATCGAGGGGCTTTCGTGCCCGCCGGAGGATCGAAACCACAGATTATTGTGGCGCTGGCCGTCGTCGTGGCGGATTCGGAAGAGGAGGCCAAAGAGCTGGCTGTCGGCTATAAGCTGGTGAAAATCCGCCTGGCTAGCGGAAAGACGCTAACCGTCGCCACGCAGGAGCAGGCCGAAGAGTTCACGCGGCAGGCGAAGGAGCCGTATACGATTTCCGAGCAGGAGCCTTCCATCGTAAGAGGCACCAAGGAAACGGTGCGGGCCAAGCTGCTGCAGCTACAGGAGGCTTACGGCGTGGACGAATTTATCTTTACCAGCAACATCAACCCGTTCGCCAAACGGCTTCGTTCCTTTGAACTGCTGAGCGAAGCCTTGGCCGAGGTACCTGCCGCCAAGGCGCGATTTGCGTGAATCTATATAAGTCAGAAAATAGCGGCACATTAGGGTCTTATTAGCCGAATTCCAGCGTGTTCCTCGTTAATAGGGGAATTTTTAGACCTTATTTTTGGGCAAACGCTGTAAAAAGCGGCCATTTCCCGGCGCTTCGAGAAAATAGCGCCTTCCATGTCCTCTATTTTACGCAAAGGGGTATCGCCCCAATAGCGGCATTTTTTCCCCTTATATATTTTTGTGAGTTTTTCAACAGGCTAGGGATGGTTTCAGCTTCAGGAAGGAGGCAACAGGATGTCAACTCCATCAGTAGAGACATCGGCCGGATTAAATGATATCGATTTTGAACGATTTATCGGATTCCGCCGCCATCTGCACCAGTACCCGGAGCTGTCGGGGGAGGAATTCGAGACGACGCGTTATATCCGCGCCCGATTGGAGGAGGCGGGCGTGCGGATTCGGTCGGCCGATTTTCCGCTGCAGACCGGCCTTATCGCCGAGGTTGGCGGCATTCAGGAAGGGCCGGTGATCGCCCTGCGCGCCGACATCGACGCGCTTCCGGTGCAGGAGGAAACCGGACTGCCCTACGCTTCGCTGGTTCCCGGCAAAATGCATGCCTGCGGGCATGATTTTCATACCGCGGCTCTGCTTGGGACGGCATTTGAGCTGAAACGGAGGGAGCGGGAGCTGAAAGGGACCGTTCGTTTGATCTTCCAGCCGGCCGAGGAAAAAGCGAAGGGAGCCCAGCAGGTCCTGGACAGCGGCGCGCTGACGGGCGTGTCGGCCATTTTCGGGATGCACAATAAACCGGACTTGCCCGTTGGCACGATCGGTATTAAGAGCGGCCCGCTTATGGCCGCGGCCGACGGGTTTGTCGTCGAGGTCGACGGCAAAGGCTCGCACGCGGCCGTGCCCGAAGCCGGGCTCGACCCGATTGTGGCGGCGTCCCACATCGTCACGGCGCTGCAATCGATCGTGAGCCGAAATGTCGGCTCGCTGGAGAGCGCGGTCGTCAGTGTGACGAAGTTTCACGGCGGCACCGCATGGAATGTCGTTCCCGACAAGGCGGTGCTGGAGGGAACGATCCGCACTTTTGACGAGAACGTACGGGTTCGCGTTCTCGAGCGGTTTGCCCAGGTGGCGGAGCATACCGCCGCCGCTTTTGGCACGGCGGCGCACGTGCGCTGGATCGCCGGACCTCCGCCGGTCGATAACGACGAGGCGCTAGCCCGGCTCGGCGAAGAAACGGCTGCCGCCGCGGGGTACCGGGCGGTGACGCCGGTTCCGTCTCCGGCAGGCGAGGATTTTGCCGTGTACCAGCGGCAGCTGCCGGGTCTGTTCGTGTTCATGGGCACCTCCGGGACCCGGGAATGGCATCACCCGGCCTTTGATCTGGATGAAGCGGCGTTACCGGTCAGTATCCGTTTCTTTACCCTGCTGGCCGAGCGGGCGCTGGAACGTCTGTCCGCCGCCGATGGAGCGGCCTCTTCCAGAGGAGGTGAGCCGCTATAGCCGCGGATCACAGTTTTGACGTTATTGTCGTCGGTGCCGGCTCCATGGGAATGAGCGCCGGGTATTATCTGGCGAGACAGGGGGTTCGCACCCTGCTTTTGGACGCATTTAACCCTCCCCACCGGGAGGGCAGCCATCATGGCGAAACCCGCTTGATCCGGCATGCGTACTCCGGGCATCCGACTTATATCGACCTCGCACTGCGGGCGCATGAGCTGTGGAATAAGGTGGAGGAGCTCACGGGGGAGGAACTGCTTGTTCCTTCCGGCGTGTTGAATCTATCGGACCCGGAGCAGTATTCGTTTGCGCCGAGGGTGGAGGAAGCAAGACAACGCCATGCGGCCGCTGAACTGCTCGGCGCGAATGACATCCGCAGGCGCTGGCCGGGCGTTGCCATACCGGACCGGTATGAGGCGATGTATGAACCGGAAGCGGGGTACCTGTACAGCGAACGCGGCGTCGCCGCTTACCGGCAGCTTGCCTTGTCCCACGGGGCCAAACTGCTCGCTCATACTCCGGCGGAGAGTATTGAGGCGGATCTAGACGGCGTCACGGTTCGTACCAGGCGCGGCAGCTTCCGCGCCCAAACGGCGATCGTAAGCGCGGGAGCCTGGTTTCCTTCTTTCTCGGCGTTTCTGCCGATCCCGGTCACTCCGGTGCGCAAGGTTGTCGCCTGGTTTGAGGCGGACGCCGCCTTTCGGGCCGGACGTTTTCCCGGCTTCACCTTGAACACGCCGGAAGGCGGATATTACGGCTTTCCGGATATCGGCGGCGCGGGTCTGAAGATCGGCCGCCACGACGGCGGTGAAGCTTGGCTGCCCGGAGAACTTCTCGCTCCATTCGGCAGCTTCGAAGCGGACGAAGGCGATCTGCGCCGCGTTTTGGAGGAATATCTTCCGGGGGCGGCCGGAAAGCTCTTGAAAGGAGCCGTCTGCAAATACGAACATTCTCCCGATGAGGATTTCATCATTGACCGTCATCCGCTGTATAACCGGCTGATTGTCGCCGGAGGTTTCTCCGGTCATGGCTTTAAATTCGCCAGCGTGGTGGGCGAAATTCTGGCGGACCTTGTGATCCGCGGTACAACCCGGCATAACATCGCCCCATTTGCGCTATCGCGTTTTGACGGGGGTTGGAAGCGGACCATTAACGCATGAAGGAGGAACATCTGAATGAGTGAGGCGCGGATTGCCGCATTTTTGGAAACGTATGATCGACTGGAAGCAGCGGTCGAAGGGCTGGACGAAGCGCGGCTGAAGTGGAAGAAAGCTCCGGAGGTTTGGAGCGTAACCGAGGTGCTTTCGCATCTGGCCGACCACAGCATTGTCGTCTCGTTCCGGATTCGCGATATTTTGGCCGGAACGACGGCGCGGCTGCCCGCCTTCAATCAGGATGCCTGGGTCAGCGGGCAATACAGCAATGAAGAGAACGCTCTGGATATTCTGGACGCTTTTTATGGACTGCTGCAATACAACAGCCGTTTGTTCCTGCGCTTAAGCGAGGCGGATTGGGAGAAAACCGGCGTCAATGCTAAAGGTGAAACGGTCAGCATCGGGGAAATCGTCAAGCTGTTCACGCAGCATGTCGAGACGCATCTTAAGCAAATCGAGCGGATCAAACACGAACACGCCGCTGCGGCGGTATAAATCATTCAGGAAGCGAGCTTTAAAAATTTTAAACGGAAAACAGGAGGAGGACGGAACATGGCCAAGAAAGGACAATTAAAGCTGGGGGCGCTGCTTCACGGGGTGGGAGGAAGCACTTCAATGTGGAGACATCCCGAAGCCCGCACGGATGCAAGCGTAAATTTTGACGTATATAAGTCATGGGTGCAAAAAGCGGAGTCGGGCAAGCTCGACCTGATTTTTATCGCAGACGGCCTTTATATCAATGAAAAGTCGATCCCGCATTTTTTGAACCGTTTCGAGCCGATCACCATCCTCAGCGCACTGGCGGGAGTCAGCTCCCGGATCGGTCTGGTCGGGACCTTGTCCACCTCCTACAGCGAGCCGTTTACGGTGGCCCGGCAGTTCGGGTCGCTGGACGTGATCAGCGGCGGACGTGCCGGCTGGAACATCGTCACTTCGCCGCTCGAAGGCTCTGCGTTAAATTACGGCAAAAAAGAACATCCGGACCACGACAAAAGATACCGCATCGCCACCGAATATCTTGAGGTCACGCGCGGATTATGGGATTCCTGGGAGGACGGCGCGTTTGTGCGAGACAAGGAATCCGGCGTCTTTTTCGACCCGGGCAAATTGCATACGCTAAACCATGAAGGCGAGTTTTTCTCCGTCAAGGGTCCGTTGAACATCGCCCGCTCCAAGCAGGGGCAGCCGGTGATTTTCCAGGCGGGCTCGTCGGAGGTCGGCAAAAACTATGCCGCCAAAGAAGCCGATGCCGTGTTTACCGGACAGGAGACGCTGGAAGAGGCGGCCGAGTTCTATCGCGACGTGAAGGAGAGAGCCGTTTCCTTCGGGAGAAGTCCGGACGACGTGCTTATTTTCCCTGGCATCGGTCCGATCATCGGCCGCACCGTGGAGGAAGCGGAGCGCAAATATCAGGAGGCGGCCTCGCTGGTCACCATCGAAAACGCCCTGAATTATCTCGGCCGGTTTTTCGAGCATCATGATTTCTCGCAGTATCCGCTGGATGAGGCGTTCCCGGATATCGGCGACCTAGGGAAAAACAGCTTTCAAAGCGGTACCGACAAAATCAAACGGGATGCGAAGGAAAAGGGACTGACCCTTCGGCAGGTGGCTCTGCAATCGGCGACGCCCCGCAGCGCGTTTATCGGGACTCCCGGCCAGATTGCCGACCGGATTCAAGAATGGTTCGAGGGGGAAGCGGCGGACGGTTTCATGATCGCTGCGGCCGTGCCAAGCGGGCTTGAGGAATTCGTCGACCTGGTAGTGCCTATTTTGCAGGAGCGCGGCCTATTCCGGACGGAATACGAGAGTGACACGTTGCGCGGCAACCTGGGGCTCGCCGTTCCGGAGAACCGGTACGCGAAAGCCAAAAACAGCGGCAATGCCGCTGCGGCTCACGCCTGACCCAAGCAGCGCTTTTAATATGATTTGAACAAGGCCACCTGCAAGCAGGTGGTTTTTTCATATTGCGCATACGTTCCATTAACTTTTTACGGACAATTGCCATTTATACTTAAATATAAACTGCATAATAGAAAATATTTACATTGCCGTCTATTAAATTTATATTTTAATAGAGTAGATTTAAATCTTCAAAATTCAAAGAGGAGAAGAGGAGGAATTGCATTCATGGTTTTGACCAAAAAATCACTAGGCAGGCTTCTTGCCGCCGCAATTGTGGCTATCGGGGTGGTTCCGGGAGCAGCCGCCGGAACGGTTAATGCGGCGGATAGCGCCGGCGCTTCGGCGAAATTTGAACTGCGTATTCTGCATACTAACGATACGCACGCCCATTTGGACAACATCGCACGGCGCGTGACGGCAGTCAAAGAGGCGGAGAACGACAGCACGCTGCTGCTTGACGCGGGCGATGTTTTTTCGGGGACGCTTTATTTCAACCAGTACAACGGGCTGGCCGATCTGTATTTCATGAACCTGCTGGGATATGACGCAATGACGTTTGGCAACCATGAATTCGACAAGGGTCCCGGCACGTTGGCGGAATTCGTGAAGCAAGCCAAATTTCCGTTTGTGAGTGCCAACCTTGATTTTAGCACCGAGCTGTCCTTAAGCGGCATGGCGCATGGGGATATCGGCGAACCAGGACAATCGGGGCAGATTTATCCTTCGGTGATCAAAGAAATCGGCGGGGAAAAAGTCGGAATCATCGGCCTTACGACTCCTGAATCCTCGGTCCTGTCTTCTCCGGGCAAAAACATCAAATTCGCGGATGAAATTACAAGCGCCCAGAAACAGGTTGACGTCTTGAAAGCCAAGGGAATCAACAAAATCATCGCTTTGACGCATCTCGGGTATACGGTCGATCAAAAGCTCGCCGACGCGGTGGAAGGGATCGACATCATTGTCGGCGGCCACTCGCATACGCAGCTCGATGACGCTGAAGTGCATCACCCCGATAAGGAACCTACTCTGATTGTGCAGACCGGCGAATATGACGGGCATCTTGGCCAACTGGATGTAACGTTTAACGAAGACGGCGTGCTCACCGGTTGGAAAGACAAGCTGATTGAGCTCGACGACAAGGATGCCGCCGGCAATTTCGTGATCAAAAGCGATGCCGCAGCCGCAGCCAAACAAGCGGAATACGCCAAACCGCTCGAAGAGCTGAAGAAAACCGTCATTGGGGAATCCAAGGTGGAGCTTGTCGGCGAACGGGATAACGTTCGCAAGCAGGAAACCAACCTTGGTGATCTCGTCGCCGACGGCATGCGGGCCAAAGTGATGAGCATCGTGAGCGAGCCGGACGCCAAGGCCTATGTGACGATCCAAAACGGCGGCGGCATTCGCGCAACCATCGGCGCGGGCGACATTACGCTTGGCGATTTGCTGACGACGATGCCGTTCGGCAACAATTTGACCGCGCTTAAAATGACCGGGAAAGAAATTACCGCCGCGCTCGAAAACGGCGTCAGCGGTATTGAAAGCGGCGAAGGGCGCTTCCCGCAGGTTTCCGGTTTGCGTTTCTATTACGACTCGACCAAACAGCCGGAAGTGATCGACGCCGTGTCCGGCCAAAGAAAACAGGATGGACACCGCATCGTTAAGGTGCAGATCGAAAACAAGGACGGCAGCTACACCGACATCGATCCAAACGCTTATTATATCGTCGCCACCAATTCTTATATGGCGGACGGCGGCGACTTCTACGCTTCCATGAAAGAGGCCAAAAACGACGGCCGTTTCTATGAGCTCAATCTGGTCGATTACGAGGTTTTCAATGCGTATCTGGAACAAACAGGAACGGTGGATATCAGCACCGAAGGCCGTATTACCGATTTGAAGGGAGCTACTCTTCCGGCGGATGCGGGCGGTTCCAACGCCGTCGGGAACCCTTCGCCAAGCGGCACGGAAGCCGTATTTAGCGACATTGCGGGCGATCCTAATGCGGCCGCGATTGGGCAAGCAGCCTCACTGGGTATCGTAAAAGGGTTTGAAGACGGAACTTTCCGGCCTAGCAAGCAAGTGACACGCGCTGAATTTGCGGTTATGGCCAGCCGTGCGTTTGCTCTTCCGGCTTCCGCAGCGGCAACCGGTTTTGCGGACGAAGAGAGCATTCCGGCGTGGGCACTGCCATCCGTAGCTTCTCTTAAAGCGGCAGGCTTCCTGAACGAATATACGGATCAGAATTTTGAGCCGAACGCGACATTGACGGTAGCTCAGGCGGCCGCGGCTATTTCCGCGGCGACCGGTTCAGCCGCCGATACGGCGGGCCTTTCGGCCGATGCGATAGCGACGCGCAGCGACATCGTCCTGCTGCTGCTCGCAGCCTTGAACTAAATTTGCAACTTCCCTTTAAAAACAGCGATGCCGATTTCGCCCTGGAGCGGAATCGGCATCATGTGTTTTACACCCGTTTTTCTATAACCCGCGTTTTCTCTTGCGGCTCGGTCGCGTTTTTTTGAATATCCTTGTAAGCGGTAATTTGCGAAGCATATTGGCCAGCCGTTTCCGCAGTCTCTTCGGAAATCGTCCCGCCGGCCTGAGTATTCGAGTTATGCAGCTTGTCCCCGATCGTCTCCAGCTCTTTTCCTAACTTAGCGCCGATATCGGAAATCTTGTCATTCAGTTCGGAGAGCCGATTTCGTTTGTAATCCGAGCCTCTTGCACCGTCAAGCTTGATTTCCGTGGTTATTGCCTTGGCTTCTCCGGTCATCTTGTTTTTGATGGACGCAACCGTACGCATTTGTGAAATATCGCTGTCCAAGTCAAGGATATTTCCGAATTGTTTGTTTTGGGCTTCTTGTTCGGAGACAGGCTGAAGGTCGTAATGATCGGAAGTTTCCTTGTCATCCTGCTCCACGCCCAGCTTTTTATGACGTTCCTGAAACAGGATATCGGAAATTTGCTTATCGATCGCTTTCAATTGATCATCATAGCTTTCCAATTGGTCTTTCATAGAGTCGAAATCAATTCCCTTTTCGGCGTTCCTCTGGATAAAGCTATTCTTGCTGTCCATAATATTTTGTTTTTGTTTCAGCAGGGAATCGATATAATTACCCGCTTTGGACTGTTTTTGAAAAGTGTTTTTTTGCGGTCCGTTTTTGTTCTCGGCCTCACGGTTATGCACAACGTTTTGTCCGGAAGAACCACCCGGTCGTTCAACGGCCGCATTCACTTTGAAGCGAGCCGCGGAGGATCCGCTTGAGGAGATGCGCATTGCTAATTCACCTTCCTTGCCGTTTGCGGCAAACTGATTAAAAACCATTCATCTTTATCATCGGAAAAAGATTCCATAAGTTTAAATTTTGCCGAGGACATATGTCCTTCCCAAAAGGCTCAAGATATCATTTAATTAGGAACAGAAGCTTTTCACACAAGTTTTAAGGAGAGAGAAACCGATGCGAGGAGTCATTTTTGCATTTTTGGCCGGGGCTTTTATTACGCTGCAGGGTGTAGCGAATACCCGGATCGGGGAGGAAATCGGTACGTGGCAAGCGGCGGCCTTGACCCAAATGACCGGGTTCGTGGCGGCTCTGCTGATTTTGGCGTTCGTCAGAGACGGAAGCCGCCGCGAATTGAAGCGAATTTCTCCGCTTTACCTGGCGGGGGGCGCGTTTGCCGCCATTGTTATATTCAGCAATATTACGGCGATTCATCTCGTCGGCGCGACGCTTTCCATGTCGGCCGTGCTGATCGCCCAGTTGTGCCTGACTTTTCTCGTTGACAGCACCGGCTGGTTTGGCGTGGCGAAACAGAAAATGAAGCTGCCGCAGTTCATCGGGATTGCGTTGATGATTGCCGGCGTCGTCATTTTGAAATTTTAAAGGAATGCATTCCCTGAAAAAGTAACCGCTGAAAGCTGGAGGCGAACCTTTCCATGAAAGAAATCCATGACAAGGCGCAGTTGTACTCGTACCTTAAGGCTCATAACATCAAATCCGTATTTCCGGAACCGCTTCTGTCGTATTTGACGCTGCTTTCTTTTGACCAGGGCGAGCCGATTTGTTCTCAAGGAGAACCCGCGCATACGCTGTATGTGCTGGTGAAGGGGAAAATCAAGATCTATAATACCTCGCCGGAGGGACGAACGCTCGTGATCAGCTTCAAGAATCCGCTGGAAGCAATCGGGGATGTCGAGTACATTCAGAACGTTGAAATTATTAATACGGTGGAGGCCGTATCTTCGGTGACGATGATCGGCGTATCTTACCGCTTGCTGAGAAAATACGCCGGCGATTACGCGCCGCTTCTGCAATTTCTGCTGCGAATCATCACGGACAAGTTTTATTTGAAATCGAATTCCTTGAGCTTTAATCTGATGTATCCGGTGGAGGTGCGATTTGCCAGCTACCTGCTGTCCGTTTCCTTCGACGAGGAGGATTCCCTGTTCAGGGGACAACTCGCTACCTCCGAACTTAAAGATGCGGCCAATCTCATCGGAACCAGCTACCGCCATTTGAACCGGATTATTCAGAAAATGAGCGCGGAAGGGTTTGTCGAGCGGAAAAAGGAAGTCATTCACGTCAAAGACAAGGAAGGCTTAAGTCTGCTTGCCGGTCACAATATTTACGAATAATCGAATCCATTAGGAACTCATAAGGGAGAACATGTCTATGTTTTGGGGAATTCTCTTATCGCTCCTTGCCGGAGCGCTTGTCGGCACGCAAAATATTTTCAACAGCAAAGTCAATGAACGGGTCGGAATCTGGACCACAACCACCATCGTGCTTGGGATGGGATTTGCGGCATCATTTGTCATCGGCCTGGTCATTGAAGGCAAGCAAATGTTTGCCCTGCATCCGATGCAGCCCTGGTTCTGGTTCAGCGGCCTGATCGGCGTTGGCGTGGTCACCTGTATGGTGCACGGGATCCGGCATCTTGGGCCGACCTATGCCATCGCCATCACGATGACCTCGGAGCTTGGGTTTGCCTTGTTGTTCGATTCGCTGGGATGGCTGGGCTTGCAGCAGGTGCCTTTCACGTTCAAGCAGCTGCTTGGCGTTCTGGTTATCGTTGGCGGTATCTTCGTGTTTAAGCTCGGCGGCGGTCGCGCTACCGAAGCTGCTGCAGTCCGGGAGAAAGAGGCGCTGGAATAAGAAAAAGGAAGGTGAAGCCTAAATGACGGCGGTGATCGATAAAGTGGCCTGGATTTACCTTGATGGCGGAAAGGTGCTGAGCGCCCGCTCCAAAGGGAAGGATGCTTACTATTTTCCCGGAGGCAAAAGAGAATCCGGAGAAACGGATGAGGAGACGCTCATACGGGAAGTCGAGGAAGAGTTGTCCGTTCAAATCAAAGCGGAAACGATTGCGTATTTCGGTACGTTTGAAGCGGAGGCGCACGGCAAATCGGGGGGAACCCGAGTAAAAATGACTTGTTACAGCGGAGATTTTGAAGGTGAACCGCGTGCTTCCTCCGAAATCGAAGAATTAGCCTGGCTGACGTACGCCGACCGGAACCGCGTATCCGCGGCCAGCCAATTGATATTTGACAAGCTGCGCGAGATGAACCTGCTTACTTAGATCTCGATTACGAATGAAATTTCAAACCGGCCAACCTTGTTTGATCATCCGTTAACATTGCGCTGTTTCGCGATTTTTGCCCAGTCGTTTGAAACCGGCGCCCAACGGATGCCGGAATTTACATCCCCTTCTCCAGACGATATCATGGACAATAGATTGAATTTTATTGAGCTGCATTGGCGGCGGGCAGGGGAGGAAATACATATGGTCATCCGGGAAATTCAGCAGGGGGACAACGCCGCGATCGAGAAAATCATCCGGGAATGCCTGATCGAATTCGGCGGGAACCGGTCGGGTCTGGCTTGGGAAGACGACAGCCTGCATTATCTTTACGAGTTTTACCAGGAAGATGCAAGAGCGTACTGGGTGGCGGAAGAGGACGGCATCGTGCTGGGCGGCGCCGGTATCGCCGAATTCGGGACATCCGGCGAAGTTTGCGAATTGCAGAAAATGTATCTGTCCCAAAGCCTTCGGGGGAAGGGAGTTGCCGCGGAGCTGCTGCGGACGGCTTTGGCTTTTGCGAAGCAGCATTATCGAAAATGCTATCTTGAAACCCTAAGCAATATGACGGCGGCCAACCGTTTCTATCAAAAGCACGGCTTTGAACTCATGGAAGCGCCGCTTGAGGGCTCGGAGCATTATGCCTGCGATGCCTGGTACATCAAAGACCTGTAAAAATTGAGCCGAATGAACAAATACGATGGACTTTATAGAAAAGTGAAACCTTTGCAGCTGCGTTATAGTTATTTCATCAAATCTCGAAAGGATGGAATACTAAATGGCAGAACAAAAGGTATGGATGGTTACGGGTGCGGCAAGAGGTCTTGGATTTGAAATCATCAAAGGCGTCCTTGAATCCGGAGACAAAGTGGTGGCAACGGTTCGGAACTCGGCGGAGAGCCTCTCGAGCAAGCTGGGAAATCCGGACAATCTTCAAGTCGTATTGCTCGATATTACCGATGAGCAGCAGGCCAAAGATGCGGCGCGACAAGCGGTTGATCAATTTGGCCGCATCGACGTCCTGGTCAATAACGCCGGCTACGGGCTGCTTAGTGCCGTGGAGGAGGCTACAGGCGAGGAAGTCAAGAAGAACTTTGAAACCAACGTGTTCGGTTTGCTCAATGTGACGCGCGCGGTTTTGCCTTATATGCGAAAAGAAAAATCCGGACATATCATTAATATCTCCTCGGTTGGAGGCCTGGCTTCATACACCGGCTGGGGCGTGTATGGAGCAACCAAATTTGCCGTTGAAGGCCTGACGGAGACTTTGGCTCTGGAGCTTGCGCCGCTGGGCATTCACGTTACCGCCTTGGAGCCCGGGTTTTTCAGAACCGATTTTCTCGATGTTTCCTCGCTCACTCGCACCTCGAATGTAATCGAAGATTACGATTCAACCGTAGGCGCAATGAGAAGATTAGCCACGGATATCAACCGGAAGCAACCGGGAAACCCCGCCAAGCTGGCGCAAGCGGTCATCATGCTGGCGAATGCGGACAAACCGCCGGTGCATCTGCCGCTGGGCAATGATACACTGCAAAGATATATGGATAAAACGGCGAATCTGCATAAGGATATTGCCGATTGGTACGGCGTGGTTACGGGAACGGATCATGATGATGTGAAGGGACCGCTGCAGTAACTTCATTCATTAGGGAGTCGGGAGGAAATACATTGGCCGAGGGGATTAGGAAGGTAATTAAAGCTCCCAAGGAATTGGGGAGAGTCGAAAATGAACAGGGAATGCTGAAAATGGACGGACTTACCGTTATCGAAGCCTGCTTCCATACGACCAGCCGGACGGGAACGATGTTTCTGGAGGATCATTTGCTCCTGTTCGTGCTTAACGGTCAATACACCGTCCGATTCGGCAATCAGACGTATCATGTGAAGAAGAACGAGATGGTGCTTCTGCAAAAGTCCATTGTAATCGAATACGAAAAGTCGGGGTCATTGGATGACGAGTATCTGCTCGATTACATGATGTTTTTCCTGAAGGACGACGTCCTGAACGATTTCATCAAAATGGCCGATCTTAAGCCTTCCTATCCCGCGGCGTTGGTCCCGGTTTCCGTGAACCCGTTAAGCGGCCGGCTTCTCAGCTATATCGAATCGCTGAAGCCTTTATTTGCAGAGCCTGAGGGGATCGGAAACGGGCTCGTGAAAATTAAATTGCTGGAACTTTTGTTCGATGTCGCGGACGCCGATAAAAATTTCCTGTTTCAGTTTTTGCAATTGAAGCACAAAGAAAGAAAAAGCATCACGGAGGTCGTGGAGGAAAATCTGTATAATCCCGTATCGCTGAACGATTTGGCCTATTTGTCCGGGAGAAGCTTATCCACCTTTAAGCGGGATTTCAGAGAGATTTACAATACGACGCCGCTGAATTGGATACGAAACCGCCGTTTGGAGAGAGCCCGAGATTTATTGACGAATTCGCCGTTCTCCGTGACGGAAATCTGTTTCCTGGCGGGGTTTGAGAATGTCGCCCACTTTTCGAAGGTATTTAAAGAGAAATTCGGCATATCGCCTTCCTTATATAAGCAGTCTTTGGTTTTCAATTCTTAATCTATTGGCTTATCATTGAAGACCCGCGCGGGTTGCGCGGGTTTTTTAGCGTTTCATCATTGCCTATTCCGTACTCTTGACCAGCAAAGGAGGAGGAACGAGCCAGCCTTTCTCTTTAAGCATCCGCAAAATTTTGAGTCCTAAAGCGGATTTGGTGACATGATATTTTGCGAACAAAGCGCCGATATCTTCCCGGATGGATTGTCCCATAGCCGCGCTACAGCCCACGATTCCCGCGGAAATGTCCATGGCGATTTTCGATGCGATCTCAGGATCGGAGAATCTTGCTCCGGCAGGGATATCCTCCAATTTGGCATCCGGTCTGTCCGGCAGATCGGGAGCGGGGGTAATGCCGTTGTCGGTCAGCAGCTTATCCAACTCTTTGACTTCGAGCCGAGCTTGTTCGATCAGTTCTTTCAGAATTCCTTTAAGTTCCTTGTCTCCCGCATGGCAAAAAAGCAGTTGATAGTAGGATACCAGCAGCTTCGCCGCCATCGAGGTTTCCCACACGGTAAAAACTTCGCCGAAATGCATCGGTTCGTTTTTCGGATTTCCATCCAACACGCCCATTGTTCATTCTCCTTTGTTTTTATGTTCGCGCTGTATTATGCCCAAAGCCGGAAAAAGTTTGCCGATAAATATGACATGCTGTTGGCATATTCCTTATGTTACGCTCGGATTGCAGCTTATTACTACGAAAAGGGAGACTCAATAGTGCATAAAACGAACGATGGCGGAAGCTTCACATTTACCTGGAGATCCTTTGGACTGGCCCTTGAAGCGGTCATGTATATATCGCTGCATCCCGGCCTATGTTCGAGCAGGAGATTGGCTCAGACATTGGAGGCCGATGCGTCTACCCTTCGGCTTATTTTATCCAAGCTGGTGGAGGGAAATATCCTATATTCCCGCGAAGGACGGGAAGGGGGATACGGACTAAAGCGGAGTGCGGAAGAGATCGTCTGCTCGGAAATATTGCTGCCTTTGCTAACGGGGGATTCGCTATTTTCGGAAATGAACAAGACGGCAACCGCGGATTTGATTCAAAGCATGGAACAAGCGATCCTGCAGGAGCTTGGCAAAAAGCGGATTAACGAACTGACGCGAGTTTGCCTTGAAAATAAATCAGCAATCTAGTGAGCTAAACGGAACTTTCTCAGTTCTTCTTCGTCTTATTTACAGGTAATGGAAAGGGTGTGGAGAAAAATGAAGAGTTTTGGAAGGCTGGTTCGCGCTTCATCGAGTGTTATCCTCGCAGCGGCCATGCTTAGCGGGTTGTTGCCCCATGCGGTTTCCGCAAGCGGCGAAAAGTTTTACTCTTATTATGTTTATACCGACAAAGCAACCAACGAAGTATTTTTCAATGCTTTCAGGGACAAACCGGACGGGAGCACGGAACGGCTCGTTGTGCAGCACTCGGCGGATGGGGCTTGGACGATTCTTCCGGACACTGTCATGAGTCTTGGAGGAGGATATGCACCTAACTCTAAATACAAAGGTGCTATGGTAAAGGGAATTACGCCTCTTCCGTTTGACGAAGTGTACTACGATGCTTCCGCGAACGAACTTGTAGCCAGGGAAGGATATTCTGAATCTCCAAGCGGTATATTTGGAGTAAGGAGCTTCGAATATTATCAAAAGGACCCGAATTACGGCCAAATCACTCATCATGCTATCTTGGTGAAAAATTGGCAAAACGGCGTGATCCGCCAAATTGATGACATCACGCAAGCGCCAATCACTTTCTGGCTGCCGGACGGGTCGCTTCTTATGGAGAGGTTCAACCCAAGGGAGAAGCAGAACGAAATCGTGCGTATCAACGTAAGCACCGGTGTTATAAAAAGAGTCGCTTTGGGCTCGATCTGGGGGGTTAACGAAAAGCTCGGGCAGGTCCTATTCGTATATAACGAGCCCACTCGCAAGCAGTACATTTATGATTCATCTACGGAGAAGTCACGGTTAGCTTCGGCTAAAGAAGCAGAGAAGTTCATGAGCCCCCGGGGAAATGCAGAGCCGACGATTCCGGAGGATTTGGACATCGCTTCGCTGCCGGTCGAGGAAGTCTCTTACCGTCAAAGCTATGAGGCTACGTTGAACATCGAGGAACAAAACATCCCGCTTCCTTTCGCTTTTTACGGGATGGATCGCTTTCTGTACGTACCGCTTAAATCCGTGTCCGATTTCATGGGCTGGAAGGTTGAACCGGGAACAGGCGCTGACGGGTATAAATACCTGGTTAAGACCGGCAAGGGGAACATCACCATCGACGGCAATAATTCAAAGACCTACAGCAACAGGCTGTTCATCCGAGTCGATGCACTTCGGGGCGTTGACCCGGAAATCGGCATCGAATGGAGCAAAACGAAAGAGTAGAGGATACTTGGAATGAAAATTATAAAACCACTTATCGTTACGGTTTCAATCGTCGCTGTGATCGGCGCCGTATTTCTGTACTATTATCGCTTTCCCCAAAACGTGGATGTGGTGCGGCCTGCGGTGAGTTATTTGGACAAGGACCCGGCTTCGGTTGAAAAGACCCAGATCAAGATAAAAGGCACGCTGTACCGGCCGTTGTTTCGGCAGGAAAAATTCATAGGTTCAATTATCGTAGATAATATGGAATTAACGAAAAAAGACAATAATACGGTGATGTATACTGTATGGAAAAACAAGGGGACACGTTTGGGGAGTATCATATACGAAATTTCAAACGAGCCAAACGGGCCTATTGCCAGTACCCGTTTTGGTCAGATGTGGTTTGACAACCGTTTCGAGAAGGTTGTTATCAGCGCTACAGACGTATGGCTTGAGCATAGCAAATTACAGGATCAACCCTTGTATATGGTTGCCGAAGCACAAGATTACGATGAGGCGGAGCAAATTCGAAACCAGATGAGTGATTGGTTCGGCTTAAACTTTGGACCAAAATGAATTGGGAAAAATACATCTATTCTAATTTATTTATAACCGCTTGACCTGGAGTATACTCCATCGGATAACATGCTAATGAAAGATCCTGACTAACACTTATAATTAGGAGGAAAAAGCATGTTGAATATGGAGAGCAGCTATATAAAAACACCTCAGACCCCGCTTCCAACGGGATTCGGTCCGAAGACGACCGCGCGGGAAGCCTTGGGCGGCCGCGATCTGAGCGGCAAAACCGCGATCGTGACCGGCGGATACTCGGGGATTGGTCTTGAAACGACGCGCGTACTGGCGGAAGCGGGAGCAACCGTGATCGTTCCGGTTCGCACGCCGGAGAAAGCCCGTGCCGCGTTGGCGGACATTCCGCGTGTGGAGCTGGATGAGTTGGATCTGATGGACCCCGCTTCCATCGATGCTTTTGCCCGGCGGTTCCTGGATTCCGGTCGCCCGCTTGATATTCTGATCAATAACGCGGGGATCATGGTCCCGACCTTGAAACGCGACAAGCGCGGATACGAATCCCAATTTGCGACCAACCACTTGGGTCATTTTCAATTGACGGCCCGGCTTTGGCCGGCGCTTAAGCAGTCGGGAGCCGCGAGGGTCGTAGCGCTGTCATCGATTGCCATTCGTTTCGGAAGCGTCGATTTCGACGACCCGAACTTCGAACGGCGGGAATACGAAAGGTACAACGCCTACGGCCAATCGAAAACAGCGCCATCGCTGTTCGCGGTTGAGCTGGACAAACGCGGTTTTGCGCACGGTGTTCGTGCTTTTGCCGTTCACCCCGGAGCGATCATGACGGATCTGGTGCGTGAATTGCCGAATGAGGAAGTCCAGGAAAGCAGCGCGATGTACGAGTTCAAAACCGCGGAGCAGGGCGCGGCGACAAGTGTCTGGTGCGCAACGAGCCCGCAATTGGACGGCAAAGGCGGCGTCTACTGCGAAGACGTCGACATCTCGAAGCTGGTGCCTGCGGACAGCGAATTTGGTCCGGGGGTTGTTGCTTCGGCGATCGATTCGGAGCTCGCCGAGCGTTTGTGGCTGCTTAGCGAGGAACTAACCGGCGTGAAGTTTAAGATCTGAGTCGGAGGGAGGCAGTTGGCGCCGGCAGCGGGAGAATCTCTTTCCGCTGCCGGCGCTTTTTGAGTGACAATGGATTTATTGCTCTGAAGCCAATACACGATAGTTAACATAATGATAGTTATGTTAACTATCGTGTATATTTCTTCAAACCTCCACACGGTGTTCCTATTTCCCAAATCTGGAATGCTATATAATTACTCCTAGACGCATGGGTGAGGAGGGCAGCCAAAAACGATGGAAAC